>NZ_JBXWIV010000232.1:0-200 GCF_058197955.1 Janibacter sp. CoH_79_TC_3 | reverse complement strand
TGCAAGGACTCAGCAACGACAAGTAATGGCGAGGTCTTAGCCACCAAATTGACCCATAAATACGCGCCAAAACTAGGTATCGCTCAAAGAGCTAAAAACAAAAAAAGAGTTAAGGCGATTCACGCCAAGATTAAAAATACACGCCAAGACTTGATCCATAAATTCACCACCAACCTTGCCAAGACTAATAAAATAATCAT
>NZ_JBXWIV010000231.1:0-202 GCF_058197955.1 Janibacter sp. CoH_79_TC_3 | reverse complement strand
AACTTGGGGCTGTGATGGCGCCAGTCGTCGCGTTGTAAGTTGCGCCGCCACCTAAGTGGCTTGCGCTGTTGCCGCCGAGTTGATTGATCTTGTCGTTACCGACGGTCGCAAGTCCTGTGAGCTGCTCATAGTTCACGGCATCCGTTGCGCTGTCTCCCGCTAACACACCGGTGATCTTCTTGTTGCCAGCATTGATGCCAGT
>NZ_JBXWIV010000230.1:0-213 GCF_058197955.1 Janibacter sp. CoH_79_TC_3 | reverse complement strand
CGGCTAATGAAAGCCCGCCGTATCGTTGAAACAGTCATTGGTCAGCTATCAGAACGATTTAATATACAAAGGGTACGGGCAAGAGATTTATGGCATTTGTCTCATCGATTGATTCGTAAGATTCTGTCACATAATCTATGCTTTGTACTCAACAAAAAACTTGGTAACCCGCCTCTTCAGTTTGAGTTGCTTATTTCAAGTTGAGAGTGGGGT
>NZ_JBXWIV010000229.1:0-216 GCF_058197955.1 Janibacter sp. CoH_79_TC_3 | reverse complement strand
ACACGCCAAGACTTGATCCATAAATTCACCACCAACCTTGCCAAGACTAATAAAATAATCATCATTGGCAAACTTCACTCAAAATCATTCACCTCAAGCAAACTCGCCAAATCTGTCTATGACGCTGGTTGGTTTGAAGTTAAGCGGCAACTGACCTATAAATGCGAGAACGCAGGTTGCTACTATGATGAGGTAAATGAAAGTTACACCACCCAA
>NZ_JBXWIV010000228.1:0-221 GCF_058197955.1 Janibacter sp. CoH_79_TC_3 | reverse complement strand
GGTTTGGTTTGCCTGGTTGTTTTGCTATGAACACGTCTCTTCCAGTTTTGTATGGTGGTTGGGCTGAGATTATAGAATTCAGCCGCCTCGGCAAAGGTCATACCATCATCTAAGCTTTTTAGCACTTGTTTGCGAAAATCTAGCGAGTAAGTCATGGTCTTTATAATAACAATTGGGTTTGATAATTAGTTTATAACACTTTTAGGTGGGCTTGACTATAT
>NZ_JBXWIV010000227.1:0-226 GCF_058197955.1 Janibacter sp. CoH_79_TC_3 | reverse complement strand
CGGTACACCTGTACGCATATACCCGCATAAATCAAAATAAATACATTTGAACTGGCGGCCGTAATCAATGAGCGCCAGTCAAATGGCTGTCCCTCCCAAATAGCCAAACCAAGCGCGAACGGTATTCCTAATAAATTGGTCAATAATAAAGTTTGATAGACAGTATGATGTTGTGGAAGTTTACGAACTAACAGATTGTTTAGCGCCATGGTTACCGCCACTATAA
>NZ_JBXWIV010000226.1:0-229 GCF_058197955.1 Janibacter sp. CoH_79_TC_3 | reverse complement strand
ACCTCACCCTCAGAATGGATTACGCTGACGTATTTGACTTTGACAAGTTTCACGAAGTGTTCAGGCAGATGTTAGCATCCGCCAAGGGCGACGAGTGCATAAAGTTGGAGAGCTGGATAGAATCACGTCCTGACCTCTGGAAGGATTATGACCTCACGTTGAGTTCTAAGATTGCGAGCATTTTGGAAACGGAGGTTTATGATCAATATGAACTGACCTCTGATTTAGA
>NZ_JBXWIV010000225.1:0-229 GCF_058197955.1 Janibacter sp. CoH_79_TC_3 | reverse complement strand
CTTAAGTGTGTCAGGTGTTATTCCGGATTGCGCAAGAGTGGTAATAAAACCAATCGTTAATCCGACGCCGAATCCAATCGCTACTACCAATCCAAGACCTTTTAGTTCGTTTTTGAAAACACGCTTAGAATTGGTTTTTTCAAGCATCTTATTTTTATCGGTCATGGGTTTGTTGCTTTCATTATCCCAATTTCCATCATGACCATCCTGCAAATGCTCATCTTTGGTC
>NZ_JBXWIV010000224.1:0-229 GCF_058197955.1 Janibacter sp. CoH_79_TC_3 | reverse complement strand
ATTGCGACCTCCTCCAGCAAGACCTTCAACATTGCCGGGCTGCAGGTGTCAAATCTGTTCATTCCGGAGGAGGCGCTGCGCAAGCAGTTCCGCCGTATCTACAACGCCAGCGGCTACAGTCAGCTGAACGCCGCCGGAATTGTTGCCGCCGAGGCCGCCTACACCCACGGCGGGGTCTGGTACAATGCCGTCAATGATTATCTGTGCGGCAATATTGCGTATATGGCGG
>NZ_JBXWIV010000223.1:0-230 GCF_058197955.1 Janibacter sp. CoH_79_TC_3 | reverse complement strand
TTCATTATCTGTGACGAACCGATTTCGGCCCTTGATGTATCTATTCAGGCACAGGTGATCAACATGCTAAAAAATCTGCAGGAAACAATGGGACTGACCTATTTGTTTATTGATCATGATTTGAGTGTTGTAAAATATATTTCGGATCGTGTGGTTGTTATGTATCTGGGGACGATCGTTGAGACAGCCGAGACGGAGGAGCTCTATTCGAACCCGACACATCCTTATAC
>NZ_JBXWIV010000222.1:0-230 GCF_058197955.1 Janibacter sp. CoH_79_TC_3 | reverse complement strand
GTCGGCGTGACAGTCAGCCGGACGGTGACTGGTGCCTCGGATGTACCCAGGGAAACAGCAGAAGCCACCTCTGTGGCGGCTGTATCGGGCATCTGCGGATCAGCGCTGGCGCCTGCATACGCATTCAGCGTGACGGGCACATCCTGAAAGAAGCGCGAGAACGGCTCGCCGAGCAGCTGATCGACCGAGAGCGCGCGCACCATGCTGATGCCGGCCGCATTGGCGTACAC
>NZ_JBXWIV010000221.1:0-230 GCF_058197955.1 Janibacter sp. CoH_79_TC_3 | reverse complement strand
CAATGTTCCGCACTCACTGTGCCGACCAGATTGTGACCGGTTTCCGTATGTCGTATGCTACAGGTTTCGTACTCAACAACATGAACGTTGGTACATTCAACACTTGGGGTTGGGAAGGTCACGTCGACGTTGACGTGCTCAAGGGCAAGGATTTCCGCTGGAATGTGGGTGTGAACCTCTCACACACTGGCTCAGAAATCGTTGAACTTCCTGCAAACTTGAAGGAATAC
>NZ_JBXWIV010000220.1:0-230 GCF_058197955.1 Janibacter sp. CoH_79_TC_3 | reverse complement strand
ACTCTATGCTGGGAGTATCACCAATATATATGAACGTAATGCTAATCACAATAACAGTGTTGAGGTATTAGATCACCCTACCAAGTCGTATAAAACATTACGTCCAGATAATGATTCACCCGTCATTTTAAATAATCATAACTATAATTATCAATTTAGCTATGCCGCTTTATTTGGAGAAACAGACTATTTTCCAATGCAGGCTTATTATCAGAAAGAAAGCATTGTAA
>NZ_JBXWIV010000219.1:0-230 GCF_058197955.1 Janibacter sp. CoH_79_TC_3 | reverse complement strand
GGAGGACAATCTCCTGGGTGGCAGGAATCACAATGCAGCGCACGTTGTCGGCCACCTTCTTGCCCTTCATGACGGCGGCGGCGGCACGCAGGTCGCTGATGCGGCCGTTGGTGCAGGAGCCGATGACTACCTGGTTGATGGGTAGGCCAGCCACCTCAGAGACCACCTTGGTATTCTCGGGCAGGTGGGGCATGGCCACGGTGGGCTCCAGCTTGTCCAGGTCGATGACC
>NZ_JBXWIV010000218.1:0-230 GCF_058197955.1 Janibacter sp. CoH_79_TC_3 | reverse complement strand
ATTTTAAACTATATGTGATAATTATCCACAGTCAGCCTGTGGCTGACCAAACCTACGAACTATCTTTTTATTTTCTAACGTAGAGCTTAAAGCCCTTGATGCTGCCCGGTGCCCCCTGCTCGGCACGTGGCAGATACTCGAAGGCTGAAATGGTAACCTCCTTACCCATATCCACGATTCCCAGATGTGGGAAGTTGGCGCCCTTCTCGGTCTGCCAGTAGGTGCTTTCC
>NZ_JBXWIV010000217.1:0-230 GCF_058197955.1 Janibacter sp. CoH_79_TC_3 | reverse complement strand
CTAGCGATGTTCACACCAGCAGCCTTTGAGTAAACATATGAAGTAAGACCTGAACAGTCAAAACCGTTAGCACCGGTACCGCCCCATACGTAATTCTTACCAAGTTGTGCTTCAGCTAAAGTAACAATAGCTGATACATCGCCGGTTGCTTGAACTGACTTCTTAGACTTCTTTGGCTTAGCAGCTGTTGCAGTAGCTTGAGTTGTAGTATTCTTAGTTACTGTATTACC
>NZ_JBXWIV010000216.1:0-231 GCF_058197955.1 Janibacter sp. CoH_79_TC_3 | reverse complement strand
GTATATGTCATAAAGTATCTAAAAAATAAAGATGTTCCTTATCAGGAATTGAAAAAAATAGATAATAGGATACTTCCTAGGATTTATTATTTTTTTGATGGTGATGAAGAAATAATTTTAGTGGAAGAATATATCTGTGGTATAACTTTAAATGAATTGATAGAGCAAAAAAAATATATATCTGATGAAGAGATACAAGATATCTTAGTGCAATTATGTAAGGGATTAAAG
>NZ_JBXWIV010000215.1:0-231 GCF_058197955.1 Janibacter sp. CoH_79_TC_3 | reverse complement strand
CCTCGAGAATGTCGCGAAGGAACTGCATGGCCTTGGGATTGCCTGGGCAGAGGAGGTCGCGGCTGATGAAATGCTGCTCGGGCACCTGGTGCTGCACGCCTGTGCACGACAGCCAAGGGTAAGCCACGATGGCCGAAAGCACATGGGCGGGAAATTCAATCTCGGGAATCACCTCCACACCGCGCACGGAGGCATAGGCCACTATCTCGCGGATGTCGTCCTGTGTGTAGA
>NZ_JBXWIV010000214.1:0-232 GCF_058197955.1 Janibacter sp. CoH_79_TC_3 | reverse complement strand
CGTCGGCTTGCAAGCTCGTTTGATGAGTCAAGCTTTGCGTAAATTATCAGGTACCATTTCTAAGACTAAGACAATTGCGATCTTTATTAACCAGATCCGTGAAAAAGTTGGTGTCATGTTTGGTAACCCTGAAACCACACCAGGTGGTCGAGCACTTAAGTTCTACTCAACTATTCGTCTTGAAGTAAGAAGAGCAGAACAAATTAAGCAATCAGGTGATGTTCTTGGTAAC
>NZ_JBXWIV010000213.1:0-232 GCF_058197955.1 Janibacter sp. CoH_79_TC_3 | reverse complement strand
ATACCAGTGCCAGGAGATTAGCGCCAAGAAGGGCATCGGTGTCGACGACCTCATGGAAAAGGTGCTGCTCGAGGCCGACATGCTCGACCTCAAGGCCAACCCCAACCGCAAGGCTTCAGGTACCATCATTGAGTCGTCGCTCGACAAGGGACGCGGCTATGTTTCGACGGTTCTTGTAAGCAACGGTACGTTGAAGGTGGGCGACATCGTCCTCGCTGGTACCAGCTGGGGA
>NZ_JBXWIV010000212.1:0-233 GCF_058197955.1 Janibacter sp. CoH_79_TC_3 | reverse complement strand
GAGCTGCGGCGCGACTGCTGCGAGCACCGTAAACATTCCGGAAAAGATCAGATTCGCCCGAAGTGCGATCGGGATTACCTCCTCAATTGAGGCGGGATCCTTCTTTCCCCAATACTGCGCCGCCATAATGCCCGTGCCTGCCGATATCCCACTGATAAACAGATTCAGCACAAACTGAATCTGCCCTGCCAGCGATACTGCCGACAGCGCCGTCTGGCTGACGGCTCCCAGCA
>NZ_JBXWIV010000211.1:0-233 GCF_058197955.1 Janibacter sp. CoH_79_TC_3 | reverse complement strand
GGACAACAAATGATTGATGAGGTTTACCTCAGTGAAATCATTAATGCTCGTTTGGAGCAAATTTTGACCAGATTAGGTAAAGGGCTTGCTAAGCACCATGCCTTAAAGCAACCAGGTGGTATCGTAATTACCGGTGGTACAAGCTTGTTAGAAGGCATTGATAGTTTGACGGCCAATGGCTTAAATGTAAAAGCACGTATTTATCAACCTGATCAAATTGGAATGCGTAATCC
>NZ_JBXWIV010000210.1:0-233 GCF_058197955.1 Janibacter sp. CoH_79_TC_3 | reverse complement strand
ATACCATTCAGTCAGGGATGTGCCTTTTTTAGAAAGATCCAGGAGCGTCACCTTTTTCGGAAATTTCCGTTTCGAAACCATTTTCCTTACGTCTTCCGCAATGTCTTCCCTGTCGCCGTCAGTGTTGAAGATGCCAAGAGTTGTGAAATAACCGTCGCACTGGAGAATGATGGTATAAGCTTCATTGTATGTAATGCCCTGCTCCGTGGTCTTCACCTTCACGAAGCCCTCCC
>NZ_JBXWIV010000209.1:0-233 GCF_058197955.1 Janibacter sp. CoH_79_TC_3 | reverse complement strand
ATCCGGGTCACAGACCACTTCAGGGGATAACGTCTTTAATACCGTCGAACGCAAAACGGTGGGGACAAAACTCAAAGTTACTCCGCAGGTCAATGAAGGCGACGCGGTGTTGCTCGAAATAGAGCAGGAAGTCTCCAGCGTTGACTCTTCCTCTAACTCGACGCTCGGCCCGACGTTTAATACCCGTACTATTCAAAACGCCGTGCTGGTCAAAACCGGTGAAACGGTGGTCC
>NZ_JBXWIV010000208.1:0-234 GCF_058197955.1 Janibacter sp. CoH_79_TC_3 | reverse complement strand
GATGTAGGGGTATTTATTTATCAAGCGGTTGTTAACTTGCTAAGCGATAAGATATTCTATGAAATCGTATGCGAAATAGGAATGGGAAATATCGCGGATGATATAGAATTATGTTTTGATTCAAGAGAGTCGTTTGAGGTACAGGAAGAAAGAAAAGAAAATTTGGAATCTTTGCATGATTTGATTCGTCGCTCCATTCACTCTCCAACACAATTACTGAGTTTCAATCAATAC
>NZ_JBXWIV010000207.1:0-234 GCF_058197955.1 Janibacter sp. CoH_79_TC_3 | reverse complement strand
ATGCCATTATGCTTCTGTACGTACTCGCCCTCGCCAAGTCCGTAGACAAGGCGGTAGAAGTCTTGTGCCTGATATTGCGGTGCTGTGCAGAGTGTGTCGCCAGCCGGATAGTTGAACACCACGATGTCGTTCTGCTGTACATGTCCCAATCCCTTGGCACGCTCATACTTCCACTGCGGCCACTCGATGTACGAAGGACACTCAAACACGGGCAGCGTATGCTGTGTGAGGGGC
>NZ_JBXWIV010000206.1:0-234 GCF_058197955.1 Janibacter sp. CoH_79_TC_3 | reverse complement strand
GCAACATACTGACCGAACATTTTCGGCGGATATACTGACATCGCCCATTCTCCGAGGGAGAGTCTGCCTGACAGATGTTCGTCAAGACTTACAAGCCACGATTTATCGGGGCTGTATATGGCTGTGATCCTCCATATAACAACGCCTAGTAATATCGGAAATACGAGTATGCATATCTTTACCCACTTTCTTTGGATAAAGTCGTTGAATTTATCTCCGAATCTCTTTAAAAGC
>NZ_JBXWIV010000205.1:0-235 GCF_058197955.1 Janibacter sp. CoH_79_TC_3 | reverse complement strand
ATCTGGTACAGAGCATTCTTTCAAAGATCGCTAAACAGAGTAATTCTATCTGATAAAAGTTTACCCGTTGAATACAAAAAAGAGAAGGAGGTGTACTTCCTGTATGAAGTGTCATAAAGAGAAAAAAGGAAGCATTACTGTATTTCTGGCACTGATCCTCAGTCTGCTTCTGTCACTGGTGTGTACAAGCATAGAATCTGTGCGTATGGCATCTGCCCGAACACAGATCCTGAAC
>NZ_JBXWIV010000204.1:0-236 GCF_058197955.1 Janibacter sp. CoH_79_TC_3 | reverse complement strand
GAGCTGGGTAATCTGGGACGGTTACCAGAAAGCAGGTGTGAATGTGTCGCTGGAGCAGTTCCGCGAGGCGTATGTGATGGCTGAGCGTGAACTTGCCAAGGTGCGCCACATTCTTCCCAACGACAATTTCCACGATTTACTCGTGAAGAAGATGGACATTGAGTTTGGCTATCTTGTGGAGCAAGGACTGGTGGATGCCGCTGAGGCACCCGAAAAGGCGAGAGCGGTGGCACAAT
>NZ_JBXWIV010000203.1:0-236 GCF_058197955.1 Janibacter sp. CoH_79_TC_3 | reverse complement strand
ACCTGTCATAACTGCGATTGCTGCTCCGATAGCTACTAACATAACTTTTTCCTCCTGTTGTTCAACTAGAATAAACTAAATATTACAAATCTCTTTTTGTGAACTGCTATCCTCTTCTATATCGCGATTGCGGATAACAGTTTATCACTGTTTTTTTCTGTCGTTGTTTATGTAATTTGAATTTATGTAAAAACAGATAAACAGTAATTCTTATTTATTCGATGGCTTCCTTAATG
>NZ_JBXWIV010000202.1:0-236 GCF_058197955.1 Janibacter sp. CoH_79_TC_3 | reverse complement strand
CTACCATGGCATACAGTGCGTACTCTTCTTCCCGTCCTTTTTCTTTCGCAAGCTGCTCTACGAATTGCTTGAAAATCTCCGCACGCGGATCGGATACAGAATAAATCGCATGACCCATGCCATAAATCAGCCCTTTCTGGTCAAATGCTTTCTTATCCAAAAGGTCTTCCAGATACTGATGTACTTCGTCTTCGTCCGTCCAGTCGGAAATTTTTTCCTTCATGTCTGCGAACATC
>NZ_JBXWIV010000201.1:0-239 GCF_058197955.1 Janibacter sp. CoH_79_TC_3 | reverse complement strand
CTTCCTGATAGCGATCCATCATGTTGCGGATGATCTTTCCTGTCGTCTTCTCATCCACTCTGATAGCTTTTGCGATCTGTGACAGTTCTACAGAACCGCCCATAGCAAAAAGTATAGCTTCTATAGCTGCTTCTGTCTCCTTAATCTTCACTCAGTCTTCCTCATTCCTTATCCTTTTATTACACATTTCTCTTTTGTAGATCACACCTTCTAAAAAAGGAATTGCAGTTACTGTTCTG
>NZ_JBXWIV010000200.1:0-239 GCF_058197955.1 Janibacter sp. CoH_79_TC_3 | reverse complement strand
ACACTTAAATACTAAAGCATTTTTCGAACCAGTCGGTGAAAATCCCGTTTTACCACTGTATTACAAAGATCCGAAGCAATACGGTTTCCTGCTTCAGATCTACTTCCTAAACAAGCGGTTCTCAATGATCAAGCAGGCACTGTCTGATGACAACAACGTCCTCGACCGTTCCATCTACGAGGATGCCCTGTTTACTCGGGAGAACAACGCGGAAGGTAACATCACTGATACCGAGCTTG
>NZ_JBXWIV010000199.1:0-239 GCF_058197955.1 Janibacter sp. CoH_79_TC_3 | reverse complement strand
AGATGCAGCTTTATCATTAGAAGCAGTATCACTACCACAACCTAAAATACTAAGAGACATCATTGCGACAACGCCAAGAGATGCTAATTTTTTCCAATTCACAATACCTTAATCCTCCTAAAAATACCTTGCAATTAATTTGTTGTACTTAGTATACTTACTCAATGTAAAGTTACAATGACTTTTCTGTAAAATTTAAAATAAATATGACAGAATTAATTTATAATTCTCTTACAATG
>NZ_JBXWIV010000198.1:0-239 GCF_058197955.1 Janibacter sp. CoH_79_TC_3 | reverse complement strand
ATGGTAAAGTCTCCCGCAAACATAATCTTACCGATCGAGAACTGCGGCATCTGTTTCTTTACCATTCTGCCGACGATATCCAAACCGCCGCTGGTGGAACCTCTCTGCAGAACCAAACCGATGCAGGTGCCCATCAGCACACCGCCCATCAATCCAGCCATCATCTTCTCACCCTGATAAACATATCCCTGTGTAATAAACGGTACGATTACGTCTACCGAGAAGTTGACGATAACAAC
>NZ_JBXWIV010000197.1:0-239 GCF_058197955.1 Janibacter sp. CoH_79_TC_3 | reverse complement strand
GAATAAAGCTTTACGTGCACTGGAGTTGCGTCCTAATTTACTGTAGCCCATTAGCAGCCTGTCCTTTCCTGTTATTCTTTTTCAGCGAGTGTTAATCCTAATTCCTGTAATTTTTTCTTAACTTCTTCAAGAGATTTACGACCAAGGTTTCTAACTTTAATCATATCATCTTCACTCTTTTGCATTAAATCTGCAACAGTGTTGATTTCAGCTCTCTTCAAGCAGTTGTAAGAACGTAC
>NZ_JBXWIV010000196.1:0-239 GCF_058197955.1 Janibacter sp. CoH_79_TC_3 | reverse complement strand
ATGTTGAGTTCAACCTGGAGAAAAACGCAGATATCGCTTCTGTAGAGGTTCAGAACCGTGTATCCCAGGCAACCAGCTCTCTGCCGAGCGAGGTTTCCGGTTATGGTGTTACTACTGCCAAAGAATCTGCCGAGACCATTATGTATTTTGCTCTTTATTCTCCTAAAAATACCTATGATGCTATGTTCTTAAGAACATATGCGGATGCGAACTTCCTGGATGCCGTAAAGCGTGTTAAG
>NZ_JBXWIV010000195.1:0-240 GCF_058197955.1 Janibacter sp. CoH_79_TC_3 | reverse complement strand
GGTGTAGGTGCTCAAGGTGGTTCACTTGAGGAGGTTTGTAAGTATGGAATGACGCGCGAGTGTGGATTACTTGTCAACTCTTCTCGTGGCATTATATATGCGGACCATACCGAAAACTTTGCAGCCGTTGCTGCTGAGAAAGCACACGAATTGCAACAGCAAATGCAGCGTGAACTTGAAAAGGTTGGTTTATAATTCAGCTTCTTAACCATACAAAAGAAACGATGCTTGCCGCTATTC
>NZ_JBXWIV010000194.1:0-240 GCF_058197955.1 Janibacter sp. CoH_79_TC_3 | reverse complement strand
ATGATGGCAGCTACTTGTTTAGCTGGTTGTGGCACTTCAAGTTCTAACGATAAGGACAGTAGTGGTGCTAAAGGTCAGGTTTATTATCTAAACTTTAAACCTGAACAGGATCAGGCTTGGCAGAAATTAGCTAAGGAATACACAAAGGAAACAGGTGTTAAGGTTAAAGTTCAGACTGCTGCCGAAGGTAAGTATGAAGAAACTCTTACATCTGCAATGGATAAGGACAATGCTCCTACA
>NZ_JBXWIV010000193.1:0-240 GCF_058197955.1 Janibacter sp. CoH_79_TC_3 | reverse complement strand
ATCCACTGCTCATCGGAATGTAAACCAGCTCCTCATAATCTGCAAGAAGATCATTCCACAGCTTCATGACCGAATCCGGGGAAGGCTGGCTGGTTACCACATTGGCACCGCCCTCTAACTTCTCATAGAAGCCCTCCTGTGTCAGGCTGATGTCTTCAAAGTACTCCGTATCGTCAATCATAAAAGGCATCGGAAGTACAAATAAGCCAAGTTCCTTTGCTTCCTTCTGGGTTATTCCAC
>NZ_JBXWIV010000192.1:0-240 GCF_058197955.1 Janibacter sp. CoH_79_TC_3 | reverse complement strand
CCACTGAGTAGCAATGCTCCCTCGCTCGACTTTGAGATCATTTATTTCAAGCGTATTGCCACCAGTATTACCAGCTTTTCCAGAGTAAATTAGAACATATGGCGGATTTGTGGGATTACTGTCCGCATTAACTACAATAGTTTTAGATTCTCTTGAGCCAGATTTTATCCAGACGTCATCTGGGTGGTCGTCATAGCATGTATTAGTATCTGCTGACATAATTGTTGCTTTGTATTGACC
>NZ_JBXWIV010000191.1:0-240 GCF_058197955.1 Janibacter sp. CoH_79_TC_3 | reverse complement strand
CTCTTTTAATGGTGGCTGCTTCTAAGCCAACATCCTGGTTGTTTATGAAGTCTTACATCCTTTTCCACTTAGTACAGCATTGGGGACCTTAGTCGGCGGTCTGGGCTGTTTCCCTCTTGACTACGGGTCTTATCACTCGCAGTCTGACTCCCAGGGTCTTAATTATAGCCATTCGAAGTTTGACTAGGGTCGGTAGGCTTTACGCCCCCTTGCCAGATCAGTGCTCTACCGTCTATAATC
>NZ_JBXWIV010000190.1:0-240 GCF_058197955.1 Janibacter sp. CoH_79_TC_3 | reverse complement strand
CGGATATCCTGAGCTTGAGGAAAAGAAAGACTTCATCTTAAATGTTCTTACAAAGGAAGAAGAAAAATTTGCAAAGACGATCGACCAGGGACTTGGAATTCTGGCTGAGATGGAAGAAAAAATGCAAAAAGAAGGCAGAAAAGAGCTTTCTGGAGATGACGCATTTAAATTATATGATACATATGGATTCCCTATTGATCTTACAGCAGAGATCCTTGAGGAAAAGGGATTTTCATATGA
>NZ_JBXWIV010000189.1:0-240 GCF_058197955.1 Janibacter sp. CoH_79_TC_3 | reverse complement strand
ATCAAATGAAGATACCTTTGCACGTGCTTTTGCCAGATAATTCCCGCAACATTATAAAAAAGATAGACGAAAACGTAACAGACAATCTGCAAAACGGTCCAAAAGATGAACATCTGTAAGTTGCGATTACGTACTGCATTAAATTGCAGCGTTAAAAAGTAAGCTACCCCAATTTCACCTGCTGCACCGGCCATTTGAAGTAAAAGTGCAATGCTAAAACTCCACGGATTTAATTTGAAC
>NZ_JBXWIV010000188.1:0-240 GCF_058197955.1 Janibacter sp. CoH_79_TC_3 | reverse complement strand
ACATTGAAACGTGCGCCATGATTGTACTTAGATGCAATAGACATAATGAACCTCTTTCTGTGGTTTCTTACCACTAACTCAAAATTGTATTCTAATTCCGTGGGCTTATCCCACGATAATAGTATACCACAGGTCGTTACTATTGTCAATAGGTTTTTGAAAATTTATTTGTAAACAATTTATGAACAGAATATTTTTTCCAAAAATAGCCCTTGCAAACCCCCTTGTATTGTGATATAA
>NZ_JBXWIV010000187.1:0-240 GCF_058197955.1 Janibacter sp. CoH_79_TC_3 | reverse complement strand
CCTTGGAGCAGAAGAATTCGGATTTGCTACCGCACCGCTGGTAACAATGGGATGTGTAATGATGCGTGTATGTAATCTGGATACCTGCCCGGTCGGAGTTGCAACACAGAATCCGGAACTTAGAAAGCGTTTCCGCGGAAAACCGGAATATGTTGTGAACTTCATGCGCTTTATCGCACAGGAACTTCGTGAATATATGGCAAAATTCGGTGTCCGTACACTGGATGAACTGGTAGGAAG
>NZ_JBXWIV010000186.1:0-241 GCF_058197955.1 Janibacter sp. CoH_79_TC_3 | reverse complement strand
GGGCAACGTTGATGCCAAGGAAATGTACCGCACCTTCAACATGGGCATCGGCATGATCATGATCGTCGATGAAAAAGACGCAGATGCCGTCCTCAAGAACCTGGCCGACCGCGATGAAAAGGCCTATGTCATCGGCAAAGTCGTCGATTCCGACGTACCCGTAACCTTGCGGGGAGGCGTATTCCATGACTAAGAAGAAAATGGTCATTTTCGCATCGGGCCGCGGCTCCAATGCCATTGC
>NZ_JBXWIV010000185.1:0-241 GCF_058197955.1 Janibacter sp. CoH_79_TC_3 | reverse complement strand
CCGCATAGGTAGCCTTGGGGCGATATCGTTTCGGCGTATACTGCCGGGGCGGGTGTTTCCGTTCATACAGCCTTGGTCCATACAACAGGTAATTTCCGCGCAGTCTGTCATCTATGGCAGGTAAATCGTATTCTTCTCCCAGCCTATAAAGCCGCACGGCTCGACCACCATCCCGTGCCCGGATCGTTGCATACTTTCGGTTGGGGTCACTGCCGAAAATATACCCTTGCCGATACAGCAC
>NZ_JBXWIV010000184.1:0-241 GCF_058197955.1 Janibacter sp. CoH_79_TC_3 | reverse complement strand
GCATATATACCTGGACTATATGACAATAATTCTTCATAATCTCCTTCAATTAATGCTGGATATTGCTTACGTAATTTTATTAAATTTTTATAATAATTAAGTACAGAATTTTCATCTTCTGTTTCTGTTTCCACATTCAAATTAGGATATTCATCATTGAGTGGTAACCATGGTCTGCCAGTAGTAAAGCCTGCTTTAGAGCCACTATTCCATGTCATTGGGCTACGTGCATTATCTCTAC
>NZ_JBXWIV010000183.1:0-241 GCF_058197955.1 Janibacter sp. CoH_79_TC_3 | reverse complement strand
GACACAACAAGTGATACCAGTTGCGCCGCTATTCTTTCTGCAAATTTCCAAAATGCACCTTGAATAACTTGAATTTTTTCACTTTGTTCCAATTTAATTGTCACATGCCTTTCTAAGGAAATCCAATGATGCTATTCTTTTTCCTTCAATAATTTTGTTAATATATGCATAATTAAAATCGTAGTTTAACATTCCATATACATCGTTTGGATTTTTATCAAAGAGTTCAAATAGCTGTAAC
>NZ_JBXWIV010000182.1:0-241 GCF_058197955.1 Janibacter sp. CoH_79_TC_3 | reverse complement strand
CTTTTACTCTTCTTTCCGGTTTATCCAGAAGCGTACAGAGCTTCATGCTCCTTGGATTTCTCTTAGATAAGATGTCCATCAGATAATATAATGTTCTTCCGGAGTCAATAATATCCTCCACGATCAGTACATTTTTTCCTTCCAGTGTCTCATCTAAGTCTTTTGCGATCTTAACAACACCGCTTGACTTCGTTCCGTCACCGTAGCTGCTGACACTCATAAAGTCCATTGATACCGGAAC
>NZ_JBXWIV010000181.1:0-241 GCF_058197955.1 Janibacter sp. CoH_79_TC_3 | reverse complement strand
GAAGAAAGACACTGGTATCAACAAGATGATTCAAAGCGTGGTGCCAAAAGGCAATTTTTACCTCAGCTATACCCCCGATCAGCACTACGAGCGAGCCAAAGACGGTGCGCACCCCACACCGGCATCGGCGGCGAAGTGGGCCGACCGTATCTGCAAGTGGATAGTGGAGGAAAGCAACAATCCCATCGTGCTCAATCTCCCTCAGAAAGCGCGTGCGTATTGCCATACCGAAACATTCAGC
>NZ_JBXWIV010000180.1:0-241 GCF_058197955.1 Janibacter sp. CoH_79_TC_3 | reverse complement strand
ACACTAAAGCATCGGTCCTTCGTGGCGTGTCAGTTGCAGATTTAGTGTCGAAACACCAGAATTTGCAGAAGAAGTATGAACTGTTGACTGGAGTGGATGCAGAGTCGCAAAACGCTCGTGCCATTTCTGACCTTAAAAGGGAGAAAGAAAATGTGGTGGTTGACCTTTTTAATAAGGTGTGGTGCAGTTTTCCATTAGTGAAAGAAGATTCCAACGAACTTAAGGAATGGTTTGCTTACGC
>NZ_JBXWIV010000179.1:0-242 GCF_058197955.1 Janibacter sp. CoH_79_TC_3 | reverse complement strand
ATGCCGAACACCTCGGAAGGAGACAGCGACACGGTTCCGATATTCAAATTGAGCAGTATCAAAGAGCACAGCAAAACCGCAAGAACCCCATATCCTATCCAGCACCGCATGGCTGTACGCTCTTTCATCTCTGTCTCCTTCCTATAAATGTTTCGTTTCATTTAAGCCGATGCAAAAAGGTCAATTGGTCGGTCTGATCCGCCTGTCCCGTCACAATGCGGTTGAGGTCTGCAATCATATCC
>NZ_JBXWIV010000178.1:0-242 GCF_058197955.1 Janibacter sp. CoH_79_TC_3 | reverse complement strand
CCGCCACCCTCGGCCCAAAGGGCCGTCAACCTTTCCCTTCACAACCCTTCTACACAACCCGCGGCGCCAGGCGCGCCCCTTTTTTATAATCTGCGGCGGAGCCACCACAACAACCCTCGGCCCGAAGGGCCGTCAAACTTAAGAACCCTCCGGCCGTCAGGCCGGTCCATCTTAAGAACCCTCACACCGAAGGTGTGTCCAATAAACCCTCACGCCGCAGGCGTATCCTCCCTTCTTTATTA
>NZ_JBXWIV010000177.1:0-242 GCF_058197955.1 Janibacter sp. CoH_79_TC_3 | reverse complement strand
GGCTAGGATTTTCACAGATCTCAACCTTCTTGCACTGGCTTGCGAAGACGCGGAAGTCTTCGGGGATTGGGCCATGCTTGACTATCGGCGGATTGCCGCCGAACTGGGCCGCACGCCCGAGTCCACGGTGTTCTCTATCGAGGATAGTGATTATGGCAGTGGCGGCTGGGCGAGTTTTATCGAAATACGTCTGGCTCGTAGAGGCGCGGAGCCTGAGATTCGTGACGGATACCAGGCGGCCC
>NZ_JBXWIV010000176.1:0-242 GCF_058197955.1 Janibacter sp. CoH_79_TC_3 | reverse complement strand
AGCTAAAGCTGGTAAAGAAGCAATTGCCTCATTAAGTCCTAAAGTAACTCTTCGTTATTCAGCAACACACAAGGATAAGCAATATCCAATGCTGTATGAATTTGGACCGGCTCAAGCATACCAAGCTCATATGGTTAAGCATATTGAAACTCTTGGAACAGAAGTAAACACGAATGGTAATGTAGCTTTTGTTCAGTTAAAAGAGAAACCTAAGCCAGTCGGTAATTCACTTCAAGCCAAAG
>NZ_JBXWIV010000175.1:0-243 GCF_058197955.1 Janibacter sp. CoH_79_TC_3 | reverse complement strand
CTATGCGGAACATTTTTCCCATATGATCCACATTCACACTTCCGGTAAAAGGGAACTGGTCACCCGCCAGTCCTTTGATTCCTTCATAACCTCCCTGAAAATGGACTCACGTTTCTATCAGTGTAACCGGGGCGTTGTGATCAATCTGGAGCATGCCGTCGATTTTGACGGAACAGGCTTTCGCCTTGATAATGGAAGCAATGTCCCTGTCAGCCGGAAGCTTCTCAAAAACGCCAGACAGAC
>NZ_JBXWIV010000174.1:0-243 GCF_058197955.1 Janibacter sp. CoH_79_TC_3 | reverse complement strand
AGGTTAACCCAACTGTAGTTGGTATTACTGGTTCAAATGGTAAGACTACTACTAAAGACATGGTAGCTGCCGTTTTGTCCAAGCGTTTTAACGTTCATAAGACACAAGCCAACTTTAATAACGAGATTGGTGTGCCAATGACCATTCTTGAAATGAAGCCAAATACTGAAATTTTGGTACTTGAAATGGGTATGGACAGACCTGGTCAATTACACCACTTAAGTGAATTGACTCATCCTGATG
>NZ_JBXWIV010000173.1:0-244 GCF_058197955.1 Janibacter sp. CoH_79_TC_3 | reverse complement strand
AGCCAGGCACGCCAATGATCACCACCATGGAATACGCCAGGCTGCTCGACGAGGCAGCAGTCCATGCGCCCGAAGTGGCCCGATACGACCCGGAAAGCCAGCTCCCGCTCGATATGGCTTATGCGATTCAGGCAGCGTCGATACAACGCCGTGTCGAACGCGGCCATCGACGCGTGGGTGTCAAGATGGGCTTTACCAGCCGCGCGAAGATGCTTCAAATGGGTCTGTCAGACGTGATCTGGGG
>NZ_JBXWIV010000172.1:0-244 GCF_058197955.1 Janibacter sp. CoH_79_TC_3 | reverse complement strand
CACTATTTGGATGATTAGCTTAGGTTATTTAGGCGTACAAATTGCATTTACTTTGGAAACTTCACAAATGAGTAGAATTTTCCAAACTTTAGGGGCTGACCCAACAAAATTAGGTTGGTTCTTCATTTTGCCACCACTTGCTGGTCTGGTGGTGCAACCAGGAATCGGATCCTTATCAGATCGTACTTGGATTCCTAAAATCGGGAGAAGATTGCCATATTTATTGATCGGGATGATTTTTGCC
>NZ_JBXWIV010000171.1:0-244 GCF_058197955.1 Janibacter sp. CoH_79_TC_3 | reverse complement strand
TCCCGCAGTCGTTCACTTGCCGCCTGTATTGCCGCATCGTCCTGGTCTATTCCTATTAATCTCCCCGTGGCAGATAATAATTTGCATACTTCCGAGGCATGTCCTGCCCCTCCCAAAGTTCCGTCAACATAGATGCCGTCCGGCTTCACATTCAGATTGTCTATGGTCTCTTTCAGTAATACCGATTTGTGTTTAAACTCCATCTAACACTCTTACTCCTTTTTTCACCGGATCTAGATGATAA
>NZ_JBXWIV010000170.1:0-244 GCF_058197955.1 Janibacter sp. CoH_79_TC_3 | reverse complement strand
AGTTATAAAGATAATTCTGATAAAATCATGCCACCAAATCATTTTCTTCCTCCATAAAAACTATTTTTTTAAGTTAAGAAATTTATTAATAATGTCAATTACGAAAGGATTATCGTGCATCCAGCTGTGTTCTGCATCGTTTTTGCCACGGACCTCGACTTCTTGGTAGAAATGAGCTTTAGGGGCCAAAATGTAGCGAATGCTTTTAGCTGAGACGACGGAAATAAATTTATCTGTATTAGTA
>NZ_JBXWIV010000169.1:0-245 GCF_058197955.1 Janibacter sp. CoH_79_TC_3 | reverse complement strand
TTTTAGTGTTCCAAAAATGTCTATATTTTCCCAATATGCCTCGCTTTGCACCTGTAATGGCAAAAATCCTCCGGTTGCCCGGTCATATGTAATAATAATGCTTTGCCCCCCTCTCATTTCTCTTTTTTCATCATTTCCATATACTTTATAGGCGATACTTGTTTTTACCGGTGCAATTTTTTCTTCATCTTCATTCCACTTGATATTCTCTTTCCCATTCACTTTTCCGCGGTCAAGAATATAGC
>NZ_JBXWIV010000168.1:0-245 GCF_058197955.1 Janibacter sp. CoH_79_TC_3 | reverse complement strand
ACTGGATACGCCCCTGGGCACAAACTGTCGGAATCCGGTTCGTGGAAGGAACAGGGCTGGAAGTTAGGGAGCAGACTTTGACCGGGCGTTTTTCCACGCCCACCTGTAAAGGAGGTGAGAAGGTACGCAGGCTCCGCCGGCTATATCCGGATTTCGCCTCCGAGACGCTGCATGTATATGGCGACAGTTCCGGCGACAAAGAACTGCTCGCCCTTGCAGATGTCCCCCATTATAAACCATTCAAC
>NZ_JBXWIV010000167.1:0-245 GCF_058197955.1 Janibacter sp. CoH_79_TC_3 | reverse complement strand
GGACTATGAAATGAACGCCCCCGGCGACAAGGTGATGGTGGGCGTTTCCGGCGGCAAGGACAGCGTAGCGCTGACCATTGGCCTTGCCGAACTGCGCAAGTACATCGGCTTTGATTTTACGGTGCAGGCCGTCACGCTGGACCCGCAGTTCGGCGGCAAGCCCATGGATTACACCGTATTGCAGGAGCTGTTTGCCCGGTACGACATCCCCTATGAGATTCGCCGCACCGAGATCGGCCCTGTGG
>NZ_JBXWIV010000166.1:0-245 GCF_058197955.1 Janibacter sp. CoH_79_TC_3 | reverse complement strand
CCTGTAGCAGGAGCAAAACTTTCTTCAGAACAAAAGAAAGCTAAATTCTCAGCATTTAAAGCAACAGGAGCATCTGCTAGAGCAAAGATGACTGAAGAAGAAAAACAAAAAGAAGGTTCTATGTCAGACGCACTAGAATTCATAATTGCATTAGGAAATCCAAAAATTCCACAAAGAAAAATGCAAAAAGGACAAGAAGGTTCAGCATCTCAAATCATTGGTTACAAGTTCAAAGCTTTAAAACC
>NZ_JBXWIV010000165.1:0-245 GCF_058197955.1 Janibacter sp. CoH_79_TC_3 | reverse complement strand
TCCTCACCGACCTCGAAGAAGGCAAAGAAGTACACCTGGCAGCCGAAGGCAACGTAAAAGCCGGCGACCAGGCCGTCTGGTTCTAATGGTAAAACCGCAGACCGCAGGTAAGCCTCTCCTGATAGGAGAGCCAACGGGCCGTGAGCCACGAACCCTTACAAAAAAAGCGCTCTCGCGATGCGACAGCGCTTTTTTTAGCAGGCAGCAGCTAGCGGCTAATGGCTCTCCGGGATTCCCGCATGGCC
>NZ_JBXWIV010000164.1:0-246 GCF_058197955.1 Janibacter sp. CoH_79_TC_3 | reverse complement strand
CCTTCAGGCAGTTTGAAGTCTTTGCCCCAAACTAGGGGAGTAGCACCTGTTTCACCATTAGGCTTCTTCCAAGTTACTTTACGTGGTTCAGTAGCTGAACCATTAGTTAAAACATCAACGGCGTTTAAACCCTTACCGCCTTCGTCATAACCACCTTCATATTGATTGGCAGCGGTAGCGCCGCCCCAAGTAAATTTTTTTGTGAATGCCATATATTTACCTCTAGAAACGATTATTATCTAATAG
>NZ_JBXWIV010000163.1:0-247 GCF_058197955.1 Janibacter sp. CoH_79_TC_3 | reverse complement strand
GCCTTACGATCTGTTCTCGCCGCACCAGGACATCATCTCCCAGCGTATCGCCAGCCTGTACCGGCTGCCGGAACTGAGTCATGGTGTTTTGGTAGTGCCGGTGACCACCGCCCTACATCGCCTGGCCCCGACCAAGTTCCTGCTCGGCAGCAGCCTGGTGCTGGACATCGGCCAGAAGCTGGATGTGGAGCAAATGCGTACCCGGCTTGAGGCCAGTGGCTATCGCTGCGTCGATACGGTGTATGAA
>NZ_JBXWIV010000162.1:0-247 GCF_058197955.1 Janibacter sp. CoH_79_TC_3 | reverse complement strand
CTCTTGAACAGGTCTATACCATCGAACAGGCTGGTGTTGTACGCGACCAGATCATGGGGCAGGTTGGGCACGGGCAGGGCGCTGGTGTTCAGGCCGCCAAAGGCATAGCTGGCCAGCAGCATGGTCCAGGTCACCAGCACGAAGGGCGCCGTGAGGGCGGCGACTTTCCAGGTCTTCAGAATATCGGCGATGCAGATGGTGACGATTACCGAGACCACGCTGCCGAGGATAATACACAGCCACAGGA
>NZ_JBXWIV010000161.1:0-247 GCF_058197955.1 Janibacter sp. CoH_79_TC_3 | reverse complement strand
CGATAGCGTACATAACCGCACCCGACTCCATAACAATCATAATTGCACATTGAGCGACTATAATAACCGTTTCCGATATAAGAACAGGTAACTTAAAATCAATTTTTACATATTTATGGGTGTTAAATCCTCTGAAAACAAACACTACAACAAAGGAAACAACCGTAGCAACCGCCGCACCTGTTGCACCCATAATCGGAATAAGAACAAAATTAAGCACAATATTTGTAACTGCGCCCGAAAGAGC
>NZ_JBXWIV010000160.1:0-247 GCF_058197955.1 Janibacter sp. CoH_79_TC_3 | reverse complement strand
CTATAAGCGTCATCCGGGTGTGCTGATTAAACCCATACCGTTTATGAGAAGAGTGAACAAGCACATTCACAACAACATAACCATCAGAAACAATCTGTTTATGGTAGGCAGAGATGTACCTATCAGAGCGTACGGCGTTGATGGGCTGAATATTTACGGCAATGTATACGAAGGCTCGCACAAAGTTGTTACAAGAGCCTGCAAAAAGGTGAAATAAAAAATCAAAAAGAATTAAGGAGGTGATACC
>NZ_JBXWIV010000159.1:0-247 GCF_058197955.1 Janibacter sp. CoH_79_TC_3 | reverse complement strand
GAATACGGATTCGGAGAAGTTCCAAAACCGGATGCACGCATCTGCAAACCAATGGATCTTGTCAATATTTCTTTATAAATTCTCTCAAACAAAACAGGCACGGAAGATTTTTATCTCCCATGCCTTGTTTTATCTTTGTATTTATTTCTTGATGCATTTCTTTTTCAGGTATACCACAAATCCTACAAGAATCGCAAGAATTGCAAGAATATAAATAAACTTTGCAGTAAGACTTGTTGTGTAGGAA
>NZ_JBXWIV010000158.1:0-248 GCF_058197955.1 Janibacter sp. CoH_79_TC_3 | reverse complement strand
CCTTAATATATAGGTAGATAATTTTCATTTCCGCGGAGCCACACGTTGCAAGCAACCAGCGGTACATTGCGTTTTCAATGAGAACTTGTATTTCCACACCGATCTGTTACCAAAAACGTGGGGTTCTGGCCAGAAAAGTGATTTTAATGACTGAGAATATGGGGTTTAGGGAAAAGAGCGGCCAGCGCCTGAGCACGCAGCCCAACCTGAGCGGCCTCCCAGCGGGCACGTACTTAATCCGCTACACC
>NZ_JBXWIV010000157.1:0-248 GCF_058197955.1 Janibacter sp. CoH_79_TC_3 | reverse complement strand
AATTCTTCTTTGTTAAAAAACCAGCCCTGTCCGCTATCGTGCTTAGAGCCAAATTCTAATTCACCTAGATAATCATAAATGGCAATGCGTGATTTTGTATAAAATGGTAAATCTTGAAGATAATCTTTATAAGAGATTATCAGCGTATCTTTTGTCTTTAAAGTATTTACTACTTGAGCAATTTCTTTTCCTGTGCGATGTTGGGACACTTGTGTGATTACAGGTTGCAAAGAAAAGCTAAATAAAAT
>NZ_JBXWIV010000156.1:0-248 GCF_058197955.1 Janibacter sp. CoH_79_TC_3 | reverse complement strand
AGATTCTCGACGGCTGTCTCGCCGTCGAGAATCTCTTCGAGAATCCGCTTGCGCTGCGCTTCTGTAAGCAACGCACGTTCCAACGAGTCGACCGACCAGTAACCGACGCGTTCTGTGAATTTGGCGGCCCGGATAAGTACACTGCTCAACGTACCGATGCATCCCAGCGTGTTCTCGAGCAGCCCCTTCGTATATTGCGTGAGTTCCCCTCCCCAAAGATGCGGGAGCGTCTTCTCGAATGCCAGGAC
>NZ_JBXWIV010000155.1:0-248 GCF_058197955.1 Janibacter sp. CoH_79_TC_3 | reverse complement strand
AAAGAAAGTGTTTTCTTGAAAACGGATCAAAAAATAGTCATTTTTTCAAAACGCTATGAAAGTAGTTTCATTTTTTCATATTTTTTCACAAAATTGGCGACAGGAGGCGGGAGAAGCTCTGCAGGGCATGCATGAAGTGGGACTGCTGGTCGAACATCTCTGGCGTCATGTGGGTGCAAGCTTCCAGGTCCTTTTCGAACTGGTCGGCCATCTCTTTATTGAAGCCGCGGTCGTAGACGAAGACGTTG
>NZ_JBXWIV010000154.1:0-248 GCF_058197955.1 Janibacter sp. CoH_79_TC_3 | reverse complement strand
TATAAAAATAGTGAATAATTCTCTAAAAATACCGAAGATAAAATCACTAATTAAAATAAAAATACATCGTAATATTCCAGATAATTACAAATTAAAATCTGTAACAATAAGTCAATCCGCAAGTGGAAAGTATTATGCAAGTATTCTTTTCGAATATGAAAACCAAGTAATCGAAAAGAAGTCAAAAACTTTTGTAGGATTAGATTTTTCCATGCACGAATTATATGTTGATTCAGAAGGAATATACG
>NZ_JBXWIV010000153.1:0-249 GCF_058197955.1 Janibacter sp. CoH_79_TC_3 | reverse complement strand
ATCAATACGTTCTGTAATCATTAATTTAATCTGCCTCCTGTATTTTTTTATATCCATTGCGGGTAGTAAAATTTCATAAAACAGACTGAAAATTATTCTGAGCTACCCGCATTCGTATCCTTTATTATAAAACATTTTCCATGTTCCCGACAAGTGTTATAATAATTTCTTCCAAATCTTTTTTAGATAATCTCCAAAATCTGCCTTTTCCACAGGTGTTGCGGCAATCAGATTTACGGATCCAATTTC
>NZ_JBXWIV010000152.1:0-249 GCF_058197955.1 Janibacter sp. CoH_79_TC_3 | reverse complement strand
GGGTTGAACCTATGAGGCTGATATTAAAACTGATTGCTGCACCGTTTGTGGTGCTACTGACTGTCCTTGGGGCCGTCCTGCTGTTCCTGTTCTCCCTGTCCTCCGTCCTCCTGACGGCGGCCTCGGTCATTATGGCGCTGCTGGGCGTGGGGCTGTTCTTCATCAGCTATCCGGTGGGCGGCGTCATTTATCTGGTGATTGCGTTCCTGCTTTCCCCCTATGGCTTGCAGGCGGGTGCCGGAGCTGTTA
>NZ_JBXWIV010000151.1:0-249 GCF_058197955.1 Janibacter sp. CoH_79_TC_3 | reverse complement strand
ATGCTCAACGAGGCCAACCTCAATGACGGCGAACAGGAAGAGCTGGAGGCGGAGGCC
The DNA here is from genome assembly GCF_058197955.1 of Janibacter sp. CoH_79_TC_3. NCBI lineage: Bacteria > Bacillati > Actinomycetota > Actinomycetes > Micrococcales > Intrasporangiaceae > Janibacter > Janibacter sp. CoH_79_TC_3. The sequence goes on along the minus strand of NZ_JBXWIV010000151.1, from coordinate 192 downwards.
GAGATGCTGAGCCACGTGGAGGACATCAAGACGGCTTTCTATCAAGCCACAATGGCGCTCAACGGAGAAGAAAACAGCCCTATCGCCGCCGCACGAACCGCTGCCCATGCCCTCGAAAGTGTCAGCCAAGTGTACAGCGGCACCAACGAACTGGTGGAACGGCTAGAAAGCGTGCGCATCGAAATGGAGGAC
>NZ_JBXWIV010000150.1:0-249 GCF_058197955.1 Janibacter sp. CoH_79_TC_3 | reverse complement strand
CCCATTGGGAGGAGAAAATCTCTCTGCAACAGCAGATACCGAAAAAGCACTGAGCATGATAAATGGTGCAGGTTCGGAAGAAGCAACTGATACAGAAGAACAGACTGCAGATGATAAATCCATTGAGATTGTTTATCTGGAAAATGATGAACTTGCAGCAGCTCTGGAAACAGTAAAATCTTCCTGGGAAGCGCTGGGCTTCTCGGTAACCCTGACTGCTCAGGATGCAGAGACCTTTAAGCTCAGCAG
>NZ_JBXWIV010000149.1:0-250 GCF_058197955.1 Janibacter sp. CoH_79_TC_3 | reverse complement strand
CAATAATTCCGGGTTATATACCAGTTGCAGATGACGTACGTCATGGTACTTACGGCTCACAAGATACCGACATGGCATTTACTTACCGTGCAGGTAGCGATACCCAATCTAAGGCTATCATTCCATTGGGCGACTTGATGGATGGTGATGTAACTGAAGTTTCAACAGCATCAGACGAAGGCAGAGTTGAACCTGTAAGCAACACTTCAAATAATACTCAAGATTCACAAACTGAATACCCTAACTACGG
>NZ_JBXWIV010000148.1:0-250 GCF_058197955.1 Janibacter sp. CoH_79_TC_3 | reverse complement strand
ATATACTTCACCTTACGGTTTTGCATAGACCTGTGTTTTTGCTAAACAGTTGCTTGGGCCAATTCTCTGCGGCCAGCTCTCGCTGGCACTCCTTCTCCCGAAGTTACGGAGTCATTTTGCCGAGTTCCTTAACAATGCTTCTCCCGTCGGCCTTAGGATTCTCTCCTCATCCACCTGTGTCGGTTTACGGTACGGGCTTAAGTAAAACAATAGCGGCTTTTCTTGACGCATGGCTCACACACTTCCCTAC
>NZ_JBXWIV010000147.1:0-251 GCF_058197955.1 Janibacter sp. CoH_79_TC_3 | reverse complement strand
AAATATGAAGATAGAGAAGATGATCCAGAATATGTAATGCTAAATGCAAAATTAAAATCAGATAAACGTATTAACAAAATAAAGAAATTGCAAGCAAAAATGGAGAAAAAAGATCAGAAGAAACCACAAAATAAAAAGAAAAAACCAGTTAGAAAAAGTAAATTTAATTCAAAATATAGTGATAGAATCCAATCAATTAGAGAATCTGATGAAAAGTTTAGAAAAAGTCATGAAAATGAATAATTATATAT
>NZ_JBXWIV010000146.1:0-252 GCF_058197955.1 Janibacter sp. CoH_79_TC_3 | reverse complement strand
GATATGGGCAGATGCCAGTAAAGTTTAAATCATCGGGATGCCGCTTAACCAAAACGTGACCCATTTCAGGTGCGCCAACGCCGCCAATAAAATGGCCATCCTGAATGGCACCGGCACCTACACCAGTCCCAATCGTGTAGTAGACCAAGTCAGCTTTGGGCAGCTGATCCTTTAAGTTGATGTATTCACCGTAAACCGAGCCGTTGACATCGGTCGTAAAGTAGATTGGCAGGTTCTGTCCCAGGCCACGCT
>NZ_JBXWIV010000145.1:0-252 GCF_058197955.1 Janibacter sp. CoH_79_TC_3 | reverse complement strand
CTAATATATTCTTTTCGTGCAATCTTCTTAAAAATGTGAACCGGATTTGTTCCATTTTCCAATTTAATATCTTTAATTATCAATTCTGCCTTTTCATGTACTGTCATAATACCCTCCAAATTACGCTTTAGAATCAGCAACTCACACCAATACCTGTTCCCAACATTCCCCTACCTTCTAAATACCTATTTGCCTCCCTCTGAAGTGATGTTTTTTCCGGATATTTTTCTATCAAAGTAGGCAGAGTACCAC
>NZ_JBXWIV010000144.1:0-253 GCF_058197955.1 Janibacter sp. CoH_79_TC_3 | reverse complement strand
ATACTGAAGAAATCAAAGAAAATCAAAAAGAATTAAACAAGTTTAATCTTTTTGATTTTCTTTGATTTCTTCAGTATTGTCTGTATAAAATTCACCAAGACTTACATCTACATTATTGATATCAATGCCATAGTCTTCTGGATGTTCAAAGAATTGGTGCATCGTTGTATAGTCGTTTTCGGCATATTCAACTACCAATTGGTTTGTGTATTTTGTGAAGTCCTTGTTTTCTTTAGCTGCAAACGTATTATCT
>NZ_JBXWIV010000143.1:0-253 GCF_058197955.1 Janibacter sp. CoH_79_TC_3 | reverse complement strand
GTACATCACCAACCGACATCAGGAAGTAAGAGCCGAATACACCCTGATGCAGCATTGGAACGAGATGCCTCAGCTTGCCTCCCACATGAGCAAGAACCATCTCTTTGTGGTGGTGACAGCCCGAAAGGGAACCGTTTCCCACAAGTCGGCATTAGAGCGATTGCCGGAAGAGCTAACCCGCTTCTTCTCGGGCACGAACCTGATGATTATCTTCCCTGACCAGCACGGAGATTCATCGGGCAACCTACTGACA
>NZ_JBXWIV010000142.1:0-253 GCF_058197955.1 Janibacter sp. CoH_79_TC_3 | reverse complement strand
ACTGCACTCAGTGCAACACTACCTGTAACCTTTAAAATATGTTTTAGATTCATAATTCAACTTTCCTTTCTTTTGGCCAGCCTTTTGTTGTCTTTTCAATAAACTTATGGAAGAAGATCAACAAGGATGGCAATACAAACAAGATACTAATTACTGAGATCAATGCACCACGTGCAAGCAATACAACAAGACTCTTGATCAAATCCATCTTTGCGAAGAATGAAACACCGATACATGCCGCAAAGAATGAGAA
>NZ_JBXWIV010000141.1:0-254 GCF_058197955.1 Janibacter sp. CoH_79_TC_3 | reverse complement strand
GATAATCCTTGATTTGCCCCAAATCCAATGATAAAATACTCATAGATTCTTTCATTTCAACAACTTTTGTCTCTGACAAAGCGCACGCCATTTTATGGCCGAATGAGTGGGGGAATTCTGGAAAAATAAACAGAATAACTATGTACGTTGGAGGAACTTCCTTTTGGAGGTTCCTTTTTTCGTGCCCAAAAAGGAGGACTCACCTATGAAGCTTACAATCAAGGATCTTATCCGGCTTCGCCACTGCGAAAGCC
>NZ_JBXWIV010000140.1:0-255 GCF_058197955.1 Janibacter sp. CoH_79_TC_3 | reverse complement strand
AGAATAAACAGGAGCGTAAAGTGAGGAGCCGTGAGAAAAAAGAAGCGGACGAACTGCGAATGTTTGAACTGAAACAGCAAAAGAAAAGAGAAAAGCATAGGGGACATTAGTCCCTTGGGCTTTTGCTCAAATTCTAATTTTTGAAACTGAGAAATCGGAATTTCAAGGAGGTGTTTTTATGCCACAAATGAATAAGGGAGGAAAATTTATTTTCGGGAAATCACTCATTCGGACGGATGGAACATTGCGGATTCC
>NZ_JBXWIV010000139.1:0-255 GCF_058197955.1 Janibacter sp. CoH_79_TC_3 | reverse complement strand
GCATAGCTACCTACTACCGATATCAAAAAATGTATCAGGAATTGGAAGGCGCGGAGCAGTCTATCACAGGTACTCAGACTATGGGACAGTTCCGGATCATGCAGTGGGTCCAGAAAAATTATGGGAACAGTGTGAAGGTGAAATTTTCTGGTCGTAATGCAGCAACCCTTTATGAAAAGCAGGGAGGTCAGCTGCAGGTGCAGTATGATCCGGAGAAAAAAGAAATTATTATAAAAAAAGTGAAAAGTTTTGAAA
>NZ_JBXWIV010000138.1:0-255 GCF_058197955.1 Janibacter sp. CoH_79_TC_3 | reverse complement strand
AAGTAGATGTAACGAAAGGTGCATCCATTGCTACATTCCAAATGATAAGAAAAATCATGGTTTTGACATGCCACTTGAAAAGGTCAAGTCTGTAATTGATGAGTTTTCGGCTATGGGTGGAATAAATGTCACTTTATCCGGTGGTGGAGCTTCTTTGCATAAGGACTTGATGACTATCGTAAAATACTGTCGAGAAAAGGATCTTAAGATAAGTATTCTATCAAATCTTATATCACTGAAAGATGAGCATATAAA
>NZ_JBXWIV010000137.1:0-255 GCF_058197955.1 Janibacter sp. CoH_79_TC_3 | reverse complement strand
ATATTGGTGATTCCCAGACTGTAGATCACTTTCGTCCCGGAATTTACTCTATGTCACCGTATAGCAGTGAGGAAATCGTTTCCAGAAATTTTGTTCTGGATGAAAAACCCCGCGCGACTATTAATATTGTAGATGCAACCAATATAGAGCGAAATCTGTATCTGACCATGCAGCTTCTGGAAATGGACATAGAAGAGGATATGCTTTCTTAAACCATACAACTGCTGCAATCCCCCAGAAAAAGCAGTACAGCAG
>NZ_JBXWIV010000136.1:0-255 GCF_058197955.1 Janibacter sp. CoH_79_TC_3 | reverse complement strand
GAATAACTGACGGTATCGTAAGCACATGGCTAGGCACATGAAACCAATGCACAGCCCTCAAAGCAATAATACTTACTACCATTGCTCCTAGCAATGTTCCAATCGGCAAACCAACACCTAAAAAATCCATAGACAAAGTACGTACACAGACAGAAATCACTCCACCTAGACCGACTAGCCATAATAAACGTGGCGGAACATTAAACATGGTAGAAAAACCAGCAGCTGCTATAAAAGCTGATATTACATAAACAA
>NZ_JBXWIV010000135.1:0-255 GCF_058197955.1 Janibacter sp. CoH_79_TC_3 | reverse complement strand
CACGTAGCCTGGTGCTGATCGTTGACGATCCGGACGCGCCAGACCCCGCCGCACCGAAGATGACCTGGGTGCACTGGCTGCTCTACAACATCCCGCCCAGCGCAACGGCCATCGCCGAAGACGCAGCACGCAAGGGACTGCCACCCGGCACGCGCGCCGGCACCAACGACTGGCAGCGCACCGCTTATGGCGGGCCCTGCCCACCCGTCGGGCGCCATCGCTACTATCACAAGCTCTATGCGCTGAACGTGGAAC
>NZ_JBXWIV010000134.1:0-256 GCF_058197955.1 Janibacter sp. CoH_79_TC_3 | reverse complement strand
CCATATGAATATCTTCCTGCTAATCGCAGGAACTTATACGCCGGTCTCCTTTGCACTCGAACCATTCTGGCGCAATTCAATCATCGCAGGCATGTGGATCTGCACTACCGTGGCGCTCATCATTCACGTCATCTGGATCAGTGCTCCACGCTGGCTTGACGTGATTGTGTATATTATTTTCGGCGTTTCCGGCGTGGCATTCATGGGATTGTTCTGGATTTCACCATACGCCGGCCCGGCGGTTGTGGTGCTGTTG
>NZ_JBXWIV010000133.1:0-256 GCF_058197955.1 Janibacter sp. CoH_79_TC_3 | reverse complement strand
ATTTATACTTCTATAATAATCTTATGACCGAGATCAGAAGCAATATAGAAAATAACAGTTTTGAAGACTATAAAAATGAATATTGTGTAAAACTTGACACAAGAATATAAATTTAACTTGCATTTCACTAAAGTGTATTATATAATTAGATGAATAAATCATAAGGAGAAAAATTATGGATTTTATATTACTTTCAAATTCTGCCGCTGCCGCAGCAGACGGAAAAAACGGTACAACATCTTACATCATACTTATG
>NZ_JBXWIV010000132.1:0-256 GCF_058197955.1 Janibacter sp. CoH_79_TC_3 | reverse complement strand
GCATGCGAGCTACAACGTCTTCATTTTTTTCCATAGTTGGATCAACATTAGAATTACCGTAGTTCCATGGCAACAAGAATTCATCGCGGCCTTCAAAGATACCGTAGCACTTTTCCCGCAAGTCTTTCAAACGCGTATATGGCATCTTGTGGTCCGTAATAATTTCCAAGGTGTCGCATGCTCTTTCTTGTGTTGAAGAAAAAGCTTTATCAAAGTGAGTGTGATGTTTTTGGAAGTAATCGCGCGCCATTTCTAC
>NZ_JBXWIV010000131.1:0-256 GCF_058197955.1 Janibacter sp. CoH_79_TC_3 | reverse complement strand
GATCAAGCCAATTAAAAGACCTTCTGCGATAAAGCCGCCACGCCAGCCGAATTTAGTAATGATATCTGCGATAATCGGGTTAAAAATGGTTCCACCGAATGCGGATAGGCCCAGAGAAATACCCATTACTGTGCCGAGTTTTTGGTTAAACCAATTACTTAAAAGAACGGGAATTGATAAAGTAGTTGCAATTGGCTGACAAATACCAATGATGATCCAAGCAATGTTAAAATGCGTTAAGCTGTTAGCTGGATAG
>NZ_JBXWIV010000130.1:0-257 GCF_058197955.1 Janibacter sp. CoH_79_TC_3 | reverse complement strand
CATACATCGTATTGGTTCCGGTGATCTCCGTTCCTTTCAGATCTTTGATCGTGAAAGCAAAAATCGGTTCCTGGATCGTTTCATGAAAATGAATCTTCATATCCACGGAAAATTCTTCTCCCTTTTCAATCACATTCGTAACCATTCCGGACTTATCACGAATTGCAAAGTCCTGAATTTCTGCTAATTTACTTCCATATTCCAGTACTTTTGGATTCAGATTTAACTGATCTTTCGTACTCTTTTCTTCTTGTACC
>NZ_JBXWIV010000129.1:0-257 GCF_058197955.1 Janibacter sp. CoH_79_TC_3 | reverse complement strand
ATAATAAATAATAGACTTTTAGCAAAAAAATTATGATATAATAATTTTGATGAAGTAGTATAGATTTTAGAAAGGCAGGTAAAAAAATGTCTAACCTAACTAAAACGATAAAACTTCGTATACACGTTACTCCCGAACAAGAGACGCTGTTCCGTCAGATGACTGAACAATACCGTCAGGCTTGTAACTTCGTGTCGCAGTACATCTTTGACCACCGATTTAACATGGCCTACCAAAGTCTCAACAGAGAGCTGTAC
>NZ_JBXWIV010000128.1:0-257 GCF_058197955.1 Janibacter sp. CoH_79_TC_3 | reverse complement strand
GTACACCTTTGTCTGGCGCAAGAACGTGGAACGCAATATAGACAAGCTCAAGCGTCAGCTTGCCGTGCTCCTGTCTCAGGTAGACGACGCTATAGCCCAGGACAATGCAATCAAGCCCGAGTCAATCGAGATAACCCCAGCCATTATCTGCGAGATAACATCACGTCTGAAAGAGGAGTTATCGAAAGAGGCGCCACAGGCAAAAGAGGCGAAGAAAGCACTGCGTGAGAAAAAGAAGCAGATAAAGGAGACAGAGA
>NZ_JBXWIV010000127.1:0-258 GCF_058197955.1 Janibacter sp. CoH_79_TC_3 | reverse complement strand
GTATGAGTTAGCTATTGACTAACGGGTACTCTGCTATAAAAAAACAGGCACCAAGCATTCAGAAAAAGTTCGAATGCTTGGTGCCTATTTGTGTACCACATAATATCAAGAATTTAGTTGTTTAGCTGCTTTTACACGGTGCTTAGCTAGGATGTCATCAATCACATCTGCCAAAGTAATTGCAGCCATTTCATCGAGGGCGGCTTTTTGGACCTTAGCATAAAAGCCGTCAAGCGACTCTTGAATATTTCCTCCCAC
>NZ_JBXWIV010000126.1:0-258 GCF_058197955.1 Janibacter sp. CoH_79_TC_3 | reverse complement strand
GTAGATAAGTGAGAAGGGAGGCCCCATACTCCGGCTGGAATATACGGGCTCGTGCCCCTATCTGACATGAGAACAGGTTGTACAACGAGTTGTTGATGGCCAGTACGTCAGGCAGCAAATCGGGGTTAGTGTCCAGCGTAAACTTCGACGACGCATCGACCCATACGGCACCCCGCGTATCAAGCTGATATGCTGTTGGTGTAGTCATGTTGAGTTCTCCTTACCATTAAATTTTGATTTGAGGGATAGGAGTACTAG
>NZ_JBXWIV010000125.1:0-259 GCF_058197955.1 Janibacter sp. CoH_79_TC_3 | reverse complement strand
CCAATAGACAACCAATCATAAGAGAAGAATGCGCTAGCAGCCTGAGCTAGTATTCCAGGAATCACCCCAAGCAATTGTGGCACCGCCTGTAATAAACCAGCACCAACCGTAATCAGGATTTGCACACCTTTGCCTAAAAAATCAGGTAAATGTGATGCGATTAAATTGACTAAGTTCACTAATACACCTAGCAACGTACTAAGAATACTTGGTAGACTCTGTAAAATTCCTGTTGCAATATTTTTAATCACTTCTATAC
>NZ_JBXWIV010000124.1:0-259 GCF_058197955.1 Janibacter sp. CoH_79_TC_3 | reverse complement strand
ATATTCAAGTATACGATTTTCAATTGCGGATGCGACAATTGATTGATTTTCGTAACGATCAAACGATGGTTGCCAGTTTATGTAATATTCAGAAAATGATTAATAACGAACAACGTACGAATTTGCAGCCGCTTAAAATAGACGTGCAAAGAATTCTTCATAATGTCGATATTTATTTACATAACGATTTATCGCATTTGAACGGATAGGAGAGAAAAAAATTGCGAATTGATGGAGTAGAACGGCGTATATATAAAAT
>NZ_JBXWIV010000123.1:0-259 GCF_058197955.1 Janibacter sp. CoH_79_TC_3 | reverse complement strand
ACCAATAATTTTTCCTCCTCCAATTACAGGTATTTGAGCAGATTCATGCAAATGTGATTTGGTTATGGAATCACCTGATTTAATCCGAACAAAATATTTAAGATAAGATGTCTTCCAGTCTTTGGGTATTTCTCCAATCCATTCAATCCCGCTGTCCTTCATCTCATGCATTTCCATCACCGCCTATCCCGAAGAGCTTCGCAACCCGTTCGGACACACTCTTTTCCAGGTCCACAAATTCCTTTGCCAAGTCTTCCGA
>NZ_JBXWIV010000122.1:0-259 GCF_058197955.1 Janibacter sp. CoH_79_TC_3 | reverse complement strand
ACATAACGGATATGTAGACTGGAATTACAGTGGTATCCTAAGACTTGGCGGCTCATATTACTATGTGTCAAACGGAATCTTAAACTGGAATTATACAGGACTTGCGAAAAACAAAACAGGCTGGTTTTATGTAAAAAACGGAAAAGTTGACTTTTCAAAGACAGGACTTGTGTATAATGCAGGAAACTGGTTCTATGTCCAGAATGGATTTTTAAACTGGAAAACATGTACACTCGCACAAAATGGCGGAGTGTGGTAT
>NZ_JBXWIV010000121.1:0-259 GCF_058197955.1 Janibacter sp. CoH_79_TC_3 | reverse complement strand
ATTCCATTCTTTATCATCGCTATGGTAGTAGTAGTCTTAAGTACTTTGATTTGGTTCCCATTCTTCAAAATTGCTGATAATAAGGCTGTTGCTGAAGAGCAAAATAATGCTAAAAAAGCTTAATTATCGTAAACTTTAAATAAAATCATACAAAATCCAAGATTAAAATAAAGAAAGTTACTCGGTGTGAGTAACTTCTTTTTTATCTTAAAATTAAACTTTTAGCTTTCATCCACCAAACATGCAAGCAATATGCGGA
>NZ_JBXWIV010000120.1:0-259 GCF_058197955.1 Janibacter sp. CoH_79_TC_3 | reverse complement strand
CCTGCCAATGTTGATGAAAGAGCGGTTGCGCCTGATATTACTGACAATATCCATGGTTTGCTCGGCGCTGATAAAGGCTATATCAGCCCTAGTCTGACATCGTACTACGACGCTCAAGGAGTGGATTTACAAACGCCACTCAGAGCCAATATGAAAGAGGATAGACCCAAACCTGTGGTAAGGCGGCTAATGAAAGCCCGCCGTATCGTTGAAACAGTCATTGGTCAGCTATCAGAACGATTTAATATACAAAGGGTAC
>NZ_JBXWIV010000119.1:0-260 GCF_058197955.1 Janibacter sp. CoH_79_TC_3 | reverse complement strand
CTTCACTACCTTCGTTCTGGGAGGTTTCGGTTTGTCCTTGTTCTCTTCCTTGAGTTGCTTGCGCTTAGCTTCGGTAGCCTTTATCAATGTATCCTTATTAAAGTCGACCTCCTTGAACCTCTGGGCAGTACACTTGCATTTGCATTTCTTGCATGCCAGTTTGTTGCAGTAGCGTATCATGCCGTTTCGTTTGATTGACTTCTGTCTGAGGATTTCACCCTGCGGGCAATAGATAAGATTACGTTCGGCATCCCTTACAA
>NZ_JBXWIV010000118.1:0-260 GCF_058197955.1 Janibacter sp. CoH_79_TC_3 | reverse complement strand
GGTATATAAGACGGAATAAAAAATGTATATGACTGCCAGAAAGAACTGCCGAATATAGGATTTTTATGTAATAGGAATCGTGCCAACGATTACTTAACAGAAACTATAAGTTTCAAATAATTGCAATTGCTACTCATCTGTGGTAGAATCCAAATTGGTTTATTGTGTTTTAAAGCATAATAAAACAAAAGCAACAAATACAATGATAAAAAGGGAAACTAGATAAATTGCCCAATGAGGTGATTTGTTTAGTTCTCTTA
>NZ_JBXWIV010000117.1:0-261 GCF_058197955.1 Janibacter sp. CoH_79_TC_3 | reverse complement strand
GCAAAAACTTGGAACATAAAAAATAAAATCGTATATTTGAGGCAAAAATGGAAAGATAATGAAAACGACAAACGATTATATTACCATACTTCGCAAATACCTGAGCACCAAAGCTGATGCTTATGGTATTACAAAGATTGGAATCTTTGGATCTGTGGCGAGAAACGAACAGACCGAAGACAGCGATGTTGATGTTTGTGTGGAAATGAAAAAGCCAGACTTATTTACAATGGTTCACATCAAGGAAGAACTGCAAGAGCT
>NZ_JBXWIV010000116.1:0-261 GCF_058197955.1 Janibacter sp. CoH_79_TC_3 | reverse complement strand
ACCCCAACGGCTACCAGATTGCTGATTGTTTGCTGTATTTGTAGTAGTGTTAGTTTTATTTGCAGTATTTGTACTTGCATTATTTGTTGTATTATTTGTAGTTGCATTAGACTTAGGTGCTTCTGTAGCATTTGTCTTTGGCGCATCAGTTTTTGGTGTCGTAGTTGTTGTTGATTTTGTAGAAGGTGTTGAAGATTTTGTTGTACTAGCTGGAGCTTTGAAACTGCCACCGCCAGATTTTGCTTTTGCCATGCCAATACC
>NZ_JBXWIV010000115.1:0-261 GCF_058197955.1 Janibacter sp. CoH_79_TC_3 | reverse complement strand
CAGTTCCTTCGGCGAGAACGGCTTCGTCACGTAGTCGTTCGCACCGATTTCGAGGCCGAGCACCTTGTCCTGCTCGTCGCCGCGGGCGGTGAGCATGATGATCGGGATGTGTTTGGTCCGTTCGTTGTTGCGCAGGTCGCGCGCGAACGCGATGCCGGACTTGCCCGGCAGCATCCAGTCGAGCAGCACGAGATCGGGCAGCACGTCGCTGATCAGGTTCTGCGCCTGTTCGGCGTTGTACGCACGGATCGGGCAGTGACC
>NZ_JBXWIV010000114.1:0-261 GCF_058197955.1 Janibacter sp. CoH_79_TC_3 | reverse complement strand
GTCAGCGACCCATAGCTGATTAGGACGATGGGCATTAAAGTTACGATTAACCAAGTCATCAGCACGCTTTTGGTCGTCACGGCTGTTGGTGGTAATCTTGCCTTTGCCTCGCCAGACACCTTGTAAGCCGTGCTGGCTCATTAAACGCTCTATGGTACACCGAGCAACCTTTAACCCGTCAGCTTTCATCTGCTGCCAGACTTTACGAACACCGTAACGGCACTTGCTGCCCTGCCAGATGCGTTTAATCTCACTGATATA
>NZ_JBXWIV010000113.1:0-262 GCF_058197955.1 Janibacter sp. CoH_79_TC_3 | reverse complement strand
GGTGGTCAACAGCAACGTGTGGCGATTGCTAGAGCTTTAGCAATGGACCCAGAAGTGATGCTGTTTGACGAACCAACTAGTGCACTTGACCCTGAAATGGTTGGCGAGGTTTTGAAGACCATGTAGGATCTGGCTAGCTCAGGGATGACGATGGTAATCGTAACCCACGAAATGGGCTTTGCACGTGAAGTGGCCGACGAAGTCTGGTTTATGGCTGACGGCTACTTGCAGGGAAAGGGTACGCCTAAAGAAGTATTTGAAC
>NZ_JBXWIV010000112.1:0-262 GCF_058197955.1 Janibacter sp. CoH_79_TC_3 | reverse complement strand
GTCAATATTTATAATTTATTGACAAAAATATTAATGTTTAAATTGAGCGGCTTGTGCTTTGAAAGTTCGTTCGGAAACATCATCAGTAAAGTCACGTTTGCCACGATTTGTTTCCCAACGTTCACTATCAAGTGTATTTGCATATTCTAATTCAAAGTGATATACGTGCGACATCTGACTTTTATTACGTAAGTTACGTCCTTTAGCTTGGACGAATTTTTCATAACGAACAGGGGCTTCATAAAAAATACTAATATTGGAC
>NZ_JBXWIV010000111.1:0-263 GCF_058197955.1 Janibacter sp. CoH_79_TC_3 | reverse complement strand
CAAGAGCTTGGCGCGGAACGGGCATACGTATAGATCAGTGAAACCGTAGAACGCGAATCGCGACGGAAGCTCAACCGATGAATACTCACCGTCCGCGACAGGTGTGATTACACCCGGATGCTGCGACGCCACCTGATTTACATAGGACTGCACAAGATTCGGCGCAACCTTTTGCTGGGGCACTGGAGCGTGAGCTACGGGCTGGGGAATGCTAGGAGCTGACTGCGGCACCCACCGAGGATCAGGTTGCTGCTGTTGCATGG
>NZ_JBXWIV010000110.1:0-263 GCF_058197955.1 Janibacter sp. CoH_79_TC_3 | reverse complement strand
ATATATCCTTGTTTCTTTAGCACACGAACAAACTCCGTTGGAGAGTAGCTGATGCTTACTGCATAATCAATAGCAAGTCGCATCAAATTATACTTTGTAGGCTCACCATTCTTTTCTGCAAAATACATGCTCCTTGGGGTTTTACCCTTTGGATTTTTGATTACCGTTAACCCTTCCTTTTCGCACAACTCATCGGACAAAGCTCTGAATTTGTAGTATGCTTTTTTGTTGCAGTCAAACTTTCTGCCGTTCCACATATTAAC
>NZ_JBXWIV010000109.1:0-265 GCF_058197955.1 Janibacter sp. CoH_79_TC_3 | reverse complement strand
ATGGTAACCAAGCTGCTTCACCCTAGCGTCTTTGTTTTGACCAATATTTTCCGTGATCAAATGGACCGTTATGGTGAAATTTATACTACTTATGAAAAGATCGTAAATGGGATTAAGTTAGCACCAGATGCAACAATTATTGCTAACGGTGATGCCAGCATCTTTTCATCAGTTAAGTTGCCTAACAAAAAGATTTTCTATGGTTTCAAGTTGCCTGGTGACAAGCCAGAAAATGACTTTAAGGCAGCTGTTAACACAGATGGTG
>NZ_JBXWIV010000108.1:0-265 GCF_058197955.1 Janibacter sp. CoH_79_TC_3 | reverse complement strand
GTACGCGAGCCAGTCGATCGTGTCGCTGCCGAACAGCGCGTGCGCCATGTGCGCGACGATCGCGGGCTCCGACATCAGGTTCGGCGAAGCCGGCTTGTTCATCCCGTACGACACGTGGACCATGCTCATCGAGTCCTCGACCGTCACGCCTTGCGCGACGTCGTCCTGCAGGTCGATCTCGGTGCGGCCGAGCGTCGGCAGGATCAGCGCGTCGCGGCCGTGGATCAGGTGACTGCGGTTCAGCTTCGTCGTAATGTGCACCGAC
>NZ_JBXWIV010000107.1:0-266 GCF_058197955.1 Janibacter sp. CoH_79_TC_3 | reverse complement strand
GTCGGGCTACTTTGTGACAGACCCCGACAAGATGGAGTGCGTGATGGAGAACCCCTACATCTTGATATACGACAAGAAGATTTCCAACTTGAAGGACTTCCTGCCCATTCTGCAGCCCGCAGCCGAGAGTGGCCGTCCATTGCTCGTCATAGCTGAGGATGTAGACTCCGAGGCTCTGACCACATTGGTTGTCAACCGTCTGCGTGGCGGATTGAAGATTTGCGCCGTCAAGGCTCCCGGCTTCGGCGACCGTCGCAAGGCCATGT
>NZ_JBXWIV010000106.1:0-266 GCF_058197955.1 Janibacter sp. CoH_79_TC_3 | reverse complement strand
ACAATAAACTGATGAGATGGAGACTGGACATTTTAAAGGAACACGGACTTGGAATCAAAGAGATTCGGGAGACGATCGCCAAGATTGACCCGCTTCCGGGAGCAAAAGAATTCTTAGACGAACTGCGCTCATTTAGTCAGGTAATCCTAATCAGTGATACATTTACAGAGTTCGCACAGCCTTTGATGGAAAAGCTTGGAAGACCGACACTGTTCTGCAACAGCCTTGAGATTGCAGATAACGGTGAGATCACAGACTTTAAGATG
>NZ_JBXWIV010000105.1:0-267 GCF_058197955.1 Janibacter sp. CoH_79_TC_3 | reverse complement strand
CCTGAAAGATGGTTTCCGAAGCAGGAACGATCTCATGGATCTTTTTCAAGGCGGCAGTCTCCGAAGAGGCTGAAGAAGCGGCAGAAGCGGCTGAGCTTTTCGTATCTACTCCGCAGCCGGCAAGACCGACTATCAAAAGCGAAGAAAGAAGGATGGCATAAAGTTTCAAAATGATCCCTCCTTTCTGATGGGAAATCCTGTCATCTCATTGTATAATCATTATAGCAGAAACGGGAAAGTGTTTCATGAAATTGCCCATACAATGAC
>NZ_JBXWIV010000104.1:0-267 GCF_058197955.1 Janibacter sp. CoH_79_TC_3 | reverse complement strand
GTTAGATACATATGTATTTAGAGGGACTCGTGGCAATTTAACTAATTTGGTTTTAAAGTTAGTGGGACAAGCTGCAGGGCATACACAAACCTGGGAGTTTTCAGGCGAATCGGGTAAATGGTTTGTGGGCGTGAAACCTACTAAGGAACATTGGGCTAAGCAAATTGCTCGTGTAGATATTAGATCTTTAAAGGCAAGTAAAACGTACGATAGTAATACTGCTTTTCCACGAATTGCATACTTAGATCAAGCTGGAGAACCTAAAGA
>NZ_JBXWIV010000103.1:0-267 GCF_058197955.1 Janibacter sp. CoH_79_TC_3 | reverse complement strand
AGTTGCATGGCGCGTCACGCCAAAGTCCTCCAGCTGCTTCGTGATGACAAAGGCATCTGTAATGCCAGCTTTAGGATCATTGCACAATTCTACAGTGCCATCCGTCTGCGGTATATGCGAATTGTTTTTGTATTTGACTTCGCACAGAATTTTTTGCTGCGGGAGTTCAGTTACGGCATCGACCTCTTTTTGATTTTCTTTTGCCTTTCGATAATAGCCAAGCTGTGCGCCTGTCCCTTGATAAAACGATACCAGATGCTTATATAC
>NZ_JBXWIV010000102.1:0-267 GCF_058197955.1 Janibacter sp. CoH_79_TC_3 | reverse complement strand
GGGGCTTGAGTCTGAACAATGAACAGGCAAATACGCTGGCGAAATATGGAATGAACTATGCACAGAACATGGTGAAAGCCTATGAAGCACAGCAGATTGAACAGCAGGAAGCGTGGGCCAATGAAACTAAAAATGCCTTGGGCGCAAAATATAACGAAGAAATTTCTTATGTGGGTACCGCCTTAGACAAGCTGGAACCGCTGGTTCCCGGCTTGCGAAATGCTCTCAAAATCGGCGGAATCGGCAATCGGGTGGATATCGTAAAAG
>NZ_JBXWIV010000101.1:0-268 GCF_058197955.1 Janibacter sp. CoH_79_TC_3 | reverse complement strand
GCTTTAGGCATGACAATAAAAAAATTACAGCCAAAATCTAAATTATTACAAAAGATAATAGTAAAAGCAACACAATTAGACCCAGAAAATCGCTATCAATATGTAGAGGAAATTTTAAATGAAATTGAAGATGAATATAAATTTGAGCAAAAACAAAATAAATTGACTTTAAAGCAAATAGAAATAATGTTAAATGATAAATTTAGTTTATTTGAGATACCTATGCCTGTACAAGAAAAAGATTATCCATTTGATTTTAATAAGATAC
>NZ_JBXWIV010000100.1:0-268 GCF_058197955.1 Janibacter sp. CoH_79_TC_3 | reverse complement strand
CGGTAATGCAGGTTCCGATATTTTGTCCAAGAATAATCGGAAATGCGTTTGATACGCTTATGCTTCCGGTAATCGCAAGTGCTTGGAGTATACCTACCGATGCAGACGAAGACTGAATAATCGCAGTAAGCACAGCACCGAATAATACGCCGAGCAAAGGATTAGAAAACATAGTAAGTAAATCGGTAAAAGCCTTTACTTCTTTGAGCGGCTCTACGGCAGTTGTCATAGTTGTCATACCGAAAATCAAAACCGAGAAACCGAGGAG
>NZ_JBXWIV010000099.1:0-268 GCF_058197955.1 Janibacter sp. CoH_79_TC_3 | reverse complement strand
ATTAATATTTACCAACCTGATGGCGTAATCAATCAAATTATTCAAAAAGTAGTTTTATACCGTGATGCAACTTATGATTTGGCCCACCATACAACAACTTATACCGATTGGAAATCTGATGGCGATCGCAATTGGGAAAAGGTAATTGCGCCAACATTTGAAGACTATGTTCCAAATCAAAGTACCGTTCCTGAAGTAACGCCTAACCCTGATCAAGGCGATGTCACTGTTGATATTACCTATACTGATGATGGCTCAACTGTGCTTC
>NZ_JBXWIV010000098.1:0-268 GCF_058197955.1 Janibacter sp. CoH_79_TC_3 | reverse complement strand
ATAATAAGGTGACAAAGCGTCCAAAAGCGTTGCTTTTTATTCTTTTTTTGTTCTTAAAGGGCGAAAAAGGAGGAAAAAAAAGAAAAAAGAGAGAAAAAACAAAAAAAATGCACCTTCAGCTTAATTTTTTTTGAAAAACATTTGGTGGTTTCGCAAAAACATCTTACCTTTGCAACCGCAATCAAGAACGATAGCACACAATGCTTCAATAGCTCAGTTGGTTAGAGCACCTGACTGTTAATCAGGGGGTCGTTGGTTCAAGCCCATC
>NZ_JBXWIV010000097.1:0-268 GCF_058197955.1 Janibacter sp. CoH_79_TC_3 | reverse complement strand
GCAAAGTAAGAGCAAAGAAATATAAATCGTATAGAGGGCAAGAAGGAAAAATAGCTAAAAATATATTAAATAGAAATTTCAGAGCGGAAAAACCAAACGAAAAATGGGCAACAGATGTAACAGAATTTGCATTATGCAGTGAAAAAATATATTTATCACCAATAATAGATTTATATAACGGAGAAATAATAAGTTATAAAATATCGAAAAGACCAATACTAAAGCAAGTACTAGATATGGTAGAAGATGCAACAAGAAAGATAAAAGA
>NZ_JBXWIV010000096.1:0-269 GCF_058197955.1 Janibacter sp. CoH_79_TC_3 | reverse complement strand
GGCAAATTCTTTTCAGCTTATGATATTGCAACTTATGTAAAAGGCAGTGGTGAGTTTTTGAATTTGCACAGTCAAACCTTGCAAGCTGTTACTGAAACCCACGCTAAATCTCGAAAGCAATTCAAGAAAGCCAAACTAAATTGGCGAACCAACAACCCAAAAGCTAAGCGCAAGTCACTCGGTTGGATTCCCTTTAAAAAAACAGCAATCAAATACTTAGGTGTCAAAAAATCAGGAAAGAAAAGTCTTAAATCCACCATTCAATTCAG
>NZ_JBXWIV010000095.1:0-270 GCF_058197955.1 Janibacter sp. CoH_79_TC_3 | reverse complement strand
AAAATGCACTTTAGACGACATAGTAAGGGAAAGTGCAAAAATATTAAAAAATGGTGGTCGTTTTTACATGGTTCACAGACCATTCCGCCTTGTTGAGATATTTGCAACAATGACCAGATATCATATTGAGCCTAAAAGAATGCGTCTTGTACATCCCTATGCCGATAAGGAGCCCAATATGGTTCTGATAGAAGGATTAAAAGGGGGCAAAAGCCGCATAACAATAGAAAAACCGCTTGTTGTTTATAAAGAGCAGAATGAATATACGGA
>NZ_JBXWIV010000094.1:0-271 GCF_058197955.1 Janibacter sp. CoH_79_TC_3 | reverse complement strand
ATCCGATAACGGTTTCTTTCTTTCCTCGTCAGAAAAACCGAACTTACGGATCATGACGTCATATTCTTTCTCATAATAATATCCGCCATCATCCTTGAAAGCCTCTTCCATAGCTGTGTATCTGGCTACTTTTTGATCGGAATAGTCGCTTTCAAGCTCTTTTGCGGCAAGCTCAAGTTCCTTTTTCCTTTGATCCATCTTTGCGAAGCACTTTCTTATTTCCTGCTCCAGCGTAATATTTTTATCCTCAAATGCGATCTGCTTTAGATAG
>NZ_JBXWIV010000093.1:0-271 GCF_058197955.1 Janibacter sp. CoH_79_TC_3 | reverse complement strand
AGTCACGATGAGGCCAAGCTTGTTTGCTTCCTGCTCAATGGCTCCGTGGTTGACGAAATTGTCCCAAACGGTTTGGCGAATCTGTGCGCGCTGTTCTTCTGTCAGACGCTGGTAATCCATTTGTCCAGTCTGGAAGAAGTTGTTCAGGAAGGTAGCAATTTCCTGAAGGTTCTGTTCCTCTGAGATTTTTGTTTCGAGGTCGTTGACCTTGATTTCATTTCCAAAAGCCTCGCCTGCTTCATCGCTGACGCCGAACAGGCCGCTGTTGTTC
>NZ_JBXWIV010000092.1:0-272 GCF_058197955.1 Janibacter sp. CoH_79_TC_3 | reverse complement strand
GCGGTCGCCAGATACATCAGTGAAGTTAGAAGCTTTACCAGCATAACCGGTCAATTTAACGTCTTTGCCATAAGCAACTTTAACACCATCAAAGGTAGCATCTACTACAGAACCAGTGTGCAGTTTGAAGTCTTGACGGCCAGCGGTTACAGCCATGCCACCAATTTTACCATCAACAAATGCCCAGTTCAGTTTGGTATCTTCGTTACCAGCATTGTCATGAGTCAGAACTTGCTCGTTTTGCAGACGGCCGGTGTAGCTCCAGTCATCAT
>NZ_JBXWIV010000091.1:0-272 GCF_058197955.1 Janibacter sp. CoH_79_TC_3 | reverse complement strand
ATCTATGCTCTTGTGGGAGATGGTGAAGCCGAAGAGGGTCAGGTCTGGGAAGCTGCAATGGCTGCAGGTCATTACAAGCTGGATAATTTGTGCTGGATTATTGACAACAATGGACTGCAGATTGACGGCAGATGTGAAGATGTTATTGGACCAGAACCATTTGAGCCAAAATTCGAAGCATTTGGATGGAATGTTATGACTGTAGACGGTCATGACTATGAGGCATTGCATGATGCTTTTGAAAAGGCAAAGGAATATAAGGGAAAACCTAC
>NZ_JBXWIV010000090.1:0-272 GCF_058197955.1 Janibacter sp. CoH_79_TC_3 | reverse complement strand
ATTGATGTCTAAGTATCCGGTGATTATGGAACTGGATGCAGAATTGAAGCGTAGGAATGAGGAGATTTTTGCGGTTGAACAGGAGCGTAGCAATCTGGAAATTGAGCTATCTGAATGTACAGGAGTGTTTAAGAAAAAGCAGAGGAAGGAATTGCAGGAGAGAATTTCGGTTTTGGATAAAAAGGCGGAGAAGATGAAGTCAGAACTTTCAAGGGTGCTTAGGGATGCCGGGTATTCTAATGCTGCGGAATTTTTTACGGAACTTTTTGCGG
>NZ_JBXWIV010000089.1:0-272 GCF_058197955.1 Janibacter sp. CoH_79_TC_3 | reverse complement strand
ATGTGGTGGTTCCCAGGCATTTATGATGCCGGCACAGTTTATGTTTGATAAGGAGCTGGAGACCCCGTCAGGTATCTATACATCGAACCAGTTTGTACATGAAGTGCCGAAGGCATTAGGCAAGGATTCCGTCGTTATTACATGTTCTCATTCGGGAAATACACCAGAGACTGTCAAGGCAACCGAGATGGCAAGATCCATGGGTGCAACGACGATCGCATTATCGAACCTTGTGGATTCTCCACTGTGGAACGCAGCAGAATATCCGATCC
>NZ_JBXWIV010000088.1:0-273 GCF_058197955.1 Janibacter sp. CoH_79_TC_3 | reverse complement strand
CCATGACACCGCGCCCACAGCGTTGTTGTACTGATTAACCTGAAATCAAATCGTTGAGACGGAAACCGACGATGCGGTCAATCTGCTCCAGCGACGTACGCAGCTCGGTGTCGCGGTCGTTGTTCAGCCGTGTGGTCAGCGCATCGATGATGGTCTGCCGGTCGTAGCCACGTACGGCCATCACGAATGGGAAGCCGAACTTCTCGCTGTAGCGCTTGTTCAGATCTTGCAGGCGTGCAAACTCTTCGGGTGTCAGTTGAGTCAGCCCCGCAC
>NZ_JBXWIV010000087.1:0-273 GCF_058197955.1 Janibacter sp. CoH_79_TC_3 | reverse complement strand
CTCATAAACTAGAGGAAATCAAACAGGTTGCTGATCAAGTAACTATCATTCGAGCAGGGCAAGACGTTGGAACTTATTCAGTTAAGAAGATTAGCGACCAACAAATGGCAGAGTTAATGGTTGGTCACTCTGTAGAAATGAAATTGACTAAAAAAGCAGAAAAGCTTGGCAAGAAAATTCTTAAAGTTGAAAATCTTCAAGTTAAAGAAAGTCGTGGTAATTTAGCAGTTAAAGATCTTTCCTTCTCTATTCGTGCAGGTAAAATCCTAGGAA
>NZ_JBXWIV010000086.1:0-273 GCF_058197955.1 Janibacter sp. CoH_79_TC_3 | reverse complement strand
GTGGTTGCCGCCTCTCTATCATTTGGCTTTTTACCGTGCAAAGGTATGGCGGTTCTGTCAGATACCAAACACCAGGCAAAGCCTTATTCGGCTAAAACTTTTCCGGAAAGCCTTCCACAAATGTTGCACATTTGGGTATTCCTAAAAACTTTCTACCGAATTGTTTGGTGTTCTGACTCTTGGGAACCACCATTTCTTTATGCACGTAAAAAGGCTATATGATGACGAGATGACGGAATGATAAAAAAAATATCGGATCGAAAGGAACAAAAA
>NZ_JBXWIV010000085.1:0-274 GCF_058197955.1 Janibacter sp. CoH_79_TC_3 | reverse complement strand
ATCCTCCAGATTCTTTTTGTAATCCTGACCGTCCATATAGCACCAACCCTCCATTGCGTGCATGTAGCTTTCGCCACAGTACAAAGGATTCGGATCGATGCATATCTGCTTGAATTCTATAACCGGCACAAATGTTGCGGGATCGTTCATCCTGTCCATTCTGTCAAGCAGCCTGTCGGTCCGGTCGTATTCGGATTTTGCATTCTGACGTGCAATGCAGTGTGAAATGGTTTTTATTGTTCAGTTCCGATATTTTCTGCCGATTTATTGATTC
>NZ_JBXWIV010000084.1:0-277 GCF_058197955.1 Janibacter sp. CoH_79_TC_3 | reverse complement strand
TTACCTATCTCATCTGAATTTCATACCAACATACGTACCATGTCAGCATTGAAGAACCAAATTTACTTTAACGTTAAGCAAATGTTATTTGGTGGTTTCTCTGGTTCAGACAGCCAAATGAATGATTCTTCAAGATACACTGAATGGGAACACGCAGGCGACTTGCTTGGTTGTCGTACTAAGAACTACGATGCTAAGACCAAATACTTCGGTGTTAGCTTCAGTGGTTTGAAGGATGACCCAAGCAAGATCAGTGTTCACATGATGGGTGTTGCAA
>NZ_JBXWIV010000083.1:0-277 GCF_058197955.1 Janibacter sp. CoH_79_TC_3 | reverse complement strand
AGCCTGTGCATTGTCAATAACTCTCTGCTGATATTCGTTGAACTCAGGCTTAAGAGCCTCGCCGAAGCATACAGCCTTGCCTGCGATAACATGCATAAGAGGACCGCCCTGTGTGCCGGGGAATACTGCAGAGTTAAGTTTCTTTGCAAGGTATGGGTTATTGCAAAGGATAAGACCGCCTCTCGGACCTCTGAGCGTTTTGTGAGTAGTAGTTGTAACAACATCGGCACAAGGAATCGGTGACTGATGCAATCCTGCTGCAACAAGACCTGCTATG
>NZ_JBXWIV010000082.1:0-277 GCF_058197955.1 Janibacter sp. CoH_79_TC_3 | reverse complement strand
ATTAAAGACCGCGTAAGAGAGATAAGAAATATGTCCACCGGAAAGGGAATATTTACAATGGATTTCCAGAATGATGGTGAGTTTGTAGGGGGATGTATCGCCGGAGGAAGAAACTACTTCCATATCAATGCAAACGGAGATGCAGAGCCATGTGTATTCATCCATTATTCAGGTGCAAATATCCGGACACACAGTATGATAGAGATATTGCAGCAGCCACTGTTTATGGCATATCACAATAACCAGCCGTTTAACGAAAACCATTACAGACCATGTC
>NZ_JBXWIV010000081.1:0-279 GCF_058197955.1 Janibacter sp. CoH_79_TC_3 | reverse complement strand
ATCTAAAATTGCACATTCTAATTCTCTAGCATTAACACCTTGTTCAACTAAAATTTTGCTATCATATTGTCCTGCATTTTCTATTGCAATTTTTAATTCTTCTTTATTAGTTGCCTTTTTTACCCCTACAGAAGATCCAGAATTTGATGGTTTAACAAACATTGGAAATTTTAATTTTTCTGCTATTTTTTCTATATTAAATAAAAGTTTTATCTACTTCAAGTTCCTCTCCGTATTTCTTTACATCAAACTTTTCTGTATCTTCTACAATTGTTATTG
>NZ_JBXWIV010000080.1:0-279 GCF_058197955.1 Janibacter sp. CoH_79_TC_3 | reverse complement strand
CCGCCATGCCACGCGCGGCCTCGCCGACGCCGAGATAATCGAAGGCATGGAAGGCGTTGGGGCCGAGCTGGATGCCGGCGCCGATCTCGCCGAGCGCCGGCGCCTTTTCCAGCACGATGCTGCGGATGCCCTTGCGCGCGAGGCCCACGGCGGCGGCGAGGCCGCCTATGCCGCCACCTGCGATCAATACGGGACGTGCGCCGGTGTTGGTGGTCAAGGATGCCTCCGTCAGGTTGTTTTCTTGAGATGTTCGACGGCGTCCTCCGCCCGCAGCGGGAC
>NZ_JBXWIV010000079.1:0-279 GCF_058197955.1 Janibacter sp. CoH_79_TC_3 | reverse complement strand
GCCCGGAACTTTAAGGCCTCAACCATTATTGATAGTAATAAGAAGCTTCCGGATAAGTTCAAAATTACTGAGACGACTACTAAGCCAGATAAGCAGGCCATTTACCAAGCACTCAAAGCTGGAGAAGAAGTACCAGGGGCACACCTAAAGGCCAACCGCAACACGGTGATTAAGTAGGAGGTTCACTATGGATAAGCCAAAATTAACGATTGAAAAACAACATCCATCAAATGGTTTTAAGCCAGCCTTCATTGATGCAGAAATTCATCAACGTATTAA
>NZ_JBXWIV010000078.1:0-279 GCF_058197955.1 Janibacter sp. CoH_79_TC_3 | reverse complement strand
TGTCAAGACATTTCTTAAGTATCCAAGCAAAAGAAAAGAGCTAGACTTCCGTCTGGCTCTTGCTTCGCGCGGCAGCGCCCTATCCTCGCAGGCAGTTTCCCACCAACTACTTTCGGCGCGAAGAAGCTTAACTTCTGTGTTCGGCATGGGAACAGGTGTATCCTTCTTGCTTTCGCCACCGTACTCTTTTGAGCTACTACGCTCAAAACTAAACATAATCTTTCGCAAAAAACCTTTTCAGATCGCTTCGCTTTGGTCAAGTCCTCGACTGATTAGTAC
>NZ_JBXWIV010000077.1:0-281 GCF_058197955.1 Janibacter sp. CoH_79_TC_3 | reverse complement strand
AGTGATTCCTGCTGGAAAAAATGTTCCGGAACACTTCGTTGATTATGATGTAATTGTGGTTCCAATTAAGGGTAAGGCCATCTTTGGGGATGTCACCGAGAAACGTGAAGAAGTGGTAGTACCAGGTGATATCGTCCAACTTCATCCTAATGAACATCATTATTTAAAAGCAATTGAAGATACCGAAGTCATGGTAATTAAATCAAAGTTAAAATAGCAAAGTTAACTGAATGAAGCCTTTAACCATTACTAATGGGTAAGGCTTTTTTGGTATAATCTTC
>NZ_JBXWIV010000076.1:0-282 GCF_058197955.1 Janibacter sp. CoH_79_TC_3 | reverse complement strand
AAACTAATCTGCATATTCATCTGATCTTTTCGAGCGGGAAATCCGGCAGGAAGTGGAACGGAAAATTGCCAGCAGAAATATGTTTTATAATGAATCCGGAAAGCATGTGAGGACGAAAAAGGAGATTTTGGATGAGGACGGAAATCTCCGACCCGGATGTAAGATCATCAAAAAAGGGGAAGTGTATGAGACAAATTTTTTTCAGCCCGAGAAAGAGGAATTTAAGTCCAATGCATTTCTTGAAAATATGAAGCAGGTCATGACAGATGCCATCAATGAGAT
>NZ_JBXWIV010000075.1:0-287 GCF_058197955.1 Janibacter sp. CoH_79_TC_3 | reverse complement strand
CTGTTCATCAGCTCCGTCACGATGGGCAGACCCGTCTCGCGCTTGGCCGTCTCGAGAAAGCGCAGCCACAGCTCGTGCAGCCCCTGAAAATCATACGGCGAGGTGCGGGGCTTGAACGCGCCGCCGCGCAGCACCTGTGCGCCCGCGGCCTTGACGGACTGCGCCACGGCCACGATCTGCTCCTCAGACTCCACGGAGCACGGCCCCGCGATCATGGAGAAGTGTCCGCCGCCGAACTTTGCCTCCCCCACGGAGATAACCGTGTCATCCGGGTGGAACTTCCGGTT
>NZ_JBXWIV010000074.1:0-287 GCF_058197955.1 Janibacter sp. CoH_79_TC_3 | reverse complement strand
CCAGGCTGAGATTACCGACATAAGAAAAATTGACGGAGGATATGAGCTGGTTACACGTATGTTGGCTCAATATCACTGCAAAACCGTTATAATTGCAACAGGTACATATCTTGGCGGAAGAATATTTGTCGGTGAGGTATCCTATGAAAGCGGACCTGACGGGATTTTCCCTGCAACCGAACTTGGCAAAAGCCTAAAAAAGCTTGGGCTTCCGTTGCGCCGTTTTAAAACAGGTACTCCTGCACGAGTTCTCAGAAGTTCTATTGATTTTACCGACCTTGAAGAAC
>NZ_JBXWIV010000073.1:0-290 GCF_058197955.1 Janibacter sp. CoH_79_TC_3 | reverse complement strand
CCCTTATGCTCATGAGAGTGCAGTGGAGGGCTTCGTAACCGTTGCTCTTGGGATGCTTGACCCAGTCCCTGACCCTGTCGGGCTTGTACCTGTAAATGCCTGTGATTATGGAGAATATGTGGTAGCATTGGTCTCGTTCAGACTCCGTGGAGGCAGTGTCGGGCGTGAAAATGATTCTGACCGCATAGAGGTCATAGACCTGTTCGAACGGGACGTGCTTGGTCTCCATCTTGTGCCAGATGGAATATGGCGTCTTTACCCTTTTCTTGATGCGGAAATTGAAGCCGGCG
>NZ_JBXWIV010000072.1:0-292 GCF_058197955.1 Janibacter sp. CoH_79_TC_3 | reverse complement strand
GGTGCAAAAGGTATTAAAGTAACAGTAGGTGGCCGTCTCGGCGGTGCTGAAATTGCTCGTAGTGAATCTTACCGTGAAGGTAGTATTCCACTTCATACTTTACGTGCTGATATTGATTATGGTACAGCTGAAGCACATACAACTCATGGCCGTCTTGGCGTAAAAGTATGGATCTTCAAAGGTGAAGTTCTTCCTGAAAAGAAACTTGCTGCACAAGCAGAAGCTGTTGAAGGGAGCGAAGATTAATGTTAATACCTAAAAGAGTAAAATACCGTAAACAGTTCCGTGGTAC
>NZ_JBXWIV010000071.1:0-309 GCF_058197955.1 Janibacter sp. CoH_79_TC_3 | reverse complement strand
ATGGGTCAATTTGGTGGCTAAGACCTCGCCATTACTTGTCGTTGCTGAGTCCTTGCAGCCCAAATCAATACCAGTTTTGCCTGTACCGCACGCAGTTTTTGGGTACTCTTTAACGGTGATGCACGCATACCAAAGACCTCGACTGTCCTGTACAAGCTCACAGGTATTAATGGTGTAGAGTGCTAAATTGTAGCTATCCCACACGTCGATGGTCAGCTTCTTGCCTTTTAATAGGCTGAATTGAATGGTGGATTTAAGACTTTTCTTTCCTGATTTTTTGACACCTAAGTATTTGATTGCTGTTTTTTT
>NZ_JBXWIV010000070.1:0-311 GCF_058197955.1 Janibacter sp. CoH_79_TC_3 | reverse complement strand
TGTGAAATAACGCTCACCAACCTCTGTCAACGAAAAGGTCCGGCCTTGCCTGTAAAACATTGCTTCCCCAAGATACTTCTCAAGGATGCGTATTTGGTGACTCACTGCACTTTGTGTCACATTGAGGCTTTCTGCTGCTTTTGAAAAGCTGTTAAGCCGTGCAACGGATTCGAAGCACTGTATTGCACGCAACGGTGGTAAATCCATTATTATCTCAGCTAATACTAAGTATGTTTTATATCATTATACATCATAGCGTTACTTGCATATACTGCCTGACAGATCGTTAAATCAGCATGAACCCATTGGGG
>NZ_JBXWIV010000069.1:0-321 GCF_058197955.1 Janibacter sp. CoH_79_TC_3 | reverse complement strand
TTATGATAATTTAACCCTGTCAGGCATTGCTGCCTGACTCAAGTAAATCACTCTCCGATAAAGTCGGGGCGGTTCAAGCTAACAATGCATCAAGTATCTGACCATGTATCAGGAATTATCTAGAGTATTAAGGCTAGCGGTCTATTATAAGTGGTTCCATTATAGCAGTCTGTTTTAAGTAGTCTGTTAATAGGTTTTTGGGGTGAAATAGCTAGTTCCCTTGGGGTATAGAATATCGAACTTTACCCCACTCTCAACATCAAAAGTGATTGAAAAAAGAAGAGCATCTCACTAATCTATTGTTTTCGACCAAGAATACAA
>NZ_JBXWIV010000068.1:0-396 GCF_058197955.1 Janibacter sp. CoH_79_TC_3 | reverse complement strand
CCCCAGGCGGGGTACTTATTGCGTTAACTCCGGCACAGAAGGGGTCGACACCTCCTACACCTAGTACCCATCGTTTACGGCCAGGACTACCGGGGTATCTAATCCCGTTCGCTACCCTGGCTTTCGCATCTCAGCGTCAGACACAGTCCAGAAAGGCGCCTTCGCCACTGGTGTTCCTCCCAATATCTACGCATTTCACCGCTACACTAGGAATTCCGCTTACCCCTCCGGCACTCACGTATGACAGTTTCCAATGCAGTCCACAGGTTGAGCCCATGCCTTTCACATCAGACTTGCCACACCGTCTACGCTCGCTTTACGCCCAATAAATCCGGATAACGCTTGCCACCTACTGCGGCTCTTCTTGATCTGGGGGCTGACCGCTCAGTGCTGGAC
>NZ_JBXWIV010000067.1:0-439 GCF_058197955.1 Janibacter sp. CoH_79_TC_3 | reverse complement strand
TCAAAGCCATAATACCTCTCTTGCTTAGCCGCACAGTAGCTAAAAGCCGCTAAGTCTTGATAGTTTTTATGCCGATACGCGCGCCCATAATGACAGACGGGTATCGGAAAACCATCCATAAAATGGATGTTGTCACGGCCTTCAAGTTGACTGACTGTATCTTGTATCCGCTGTTTGACCTGCCACAAATTCGCGCAATGCTTTGCGAAGTTAGGATATGAGCCGATGGCTGGAAACCAAGATTGCCAGTGCTGGGTAAAGTATTGCCAAATCTGTTTGTCTTGATCAAGGTGTAAAAACTCACCGACCAGTTCCATGCAAATAATCTCAGGATCACTCAGCTTTGGCGCATAACCTGCCCCTCGCAAGGGTTTGGTGACGACTATTTTGTAATATTGCTCTACCATTAAATAGATATTGATGATAAATTCGTCTATGG
>NZ_JBXWIV010000066.1:0-485 GCF_058197955.1 Janibacter sp. CoH_79_TC_3 | reverse complement strand
GTCATCACCTACCGTAGGATCAGTAGGATCTACAGGATCAGTGCCGTTAGTGGTGCCATCATCATAAATAGTGGTGGTGACGCTGTTGTTGGTACCGATGGTCGCGGTACCGGCTGTGACTGCTGTGACTGCGACGTTAAAGTCCTCTGGACCTTCAAATACATTGTCATTCACAATCGGTACGGTGATGTCAACGGAGGTTTGACCCGCTGGAATCGTCACGTTTTGTGTGACAGGTGCGGTGTAGTCAGCTGAGCCTTCAGTGCTGCCATCACTAATCGTGACAGTCACGACCGTGTCTTCAGTGCTTGGGTTGCTGATGCTGACTGTATAAGTCGCTTCATTAGGAGTACCGTCAGCAGCCATTTCATTCAGACTTGCTGTACCAGTGATGCTTACTATTGGGGTGTCATCACCTACCGTAGGATCAGTAGGATCTACAGGATCAGTGCCGTTAGTGGTGCCATCATCATAAATAGTGGTGG
>NZ_JBXWIV010000065.1:0-556 GCF_058197955.1 Janibacter sp. CoH_79_TC_3 | reverse complement strand
GTCACTTTTAGGGCGTGGATATCAGGCGTCAACCGTTGTCATCTAAGATTGAACACAGCTTGTTAACCAAGCTCATTGAGATCATAATCATCTTATGAAGACGCTCAAATTACGCATCAAAGACAAACACACCAATCAGCTAAATATCTTAGCCGGATCGGTTAACTTTGTCTGGAATTACGTCAATGAGCTTAGTTTAAGGTAGTGGTGAGCTGCTAAACCTGCACAGCCAAACATTGCAAGCTATAACTGAAACCCATGCTAAGAGCCGCAAACAATTCAAAAAAGCCAAACTCAACTGGCATACCAATAATCCTAAATCAAAGCGTAAGAATCTTGGTTGGATTCCTTTTAAAAAGACCGCTATCAAACACCTAGCAACCGGTCAATCAGGCAAGAAAAGCCTTAAATCTACCATTTAGCTAAGCCTCGCTAAGGGTAAAAAGCTCACTATTGATGTATGGCACAGCTATAACTTAGCGCTCTATAGCATCAATACCTGCGAGCTGGTGCAAGATTCTCGCGGCAACTGGTATGCCTGTATTACGGTTAAAGA
>NZ_JBXWIV010000064.1:0-568 GCF_058197955.1 Janibacter sp. CoH_79_TC_3 | reverse complement strand
CCAAGCGTCACGACGACTGGCATCAATGCTGGCAACAAGAAGATCAGCGGTGTGTTAGCGGGAGACAGCGCAACGGATGCCGTGAACTATGAACAACTTAGTGCCACCAATACCAATGTCGCCACCAACACCAGTAACATTGCTGACAACAGCAAACGTTCAACAGGCAACTTAACTGCCTTAGGTGGTGGTGCTGAGTATGACGTGGCAACGGATACTTACACCGCGCCAACTTACGCCTTAAATGGTGGTGCTAATAGCTTTAACAATGTCGGCGATGCGCTTGGTAACCTAGACACCCGCACTACAAAGAATACAGGTGACATTGCTGCGAATGCTGGCAACATCATCAAAGCGAAGAGCACCGTTAGCCAAGGTGAGAACATCTTAGTCACTGAAACCAAAGACAGTGTGACGGGTGCCAGTAACTACGAAGTAAAAACGGCACGTGCGCTTACCCTTGATAGTGTCACCACAGGTAACAGCAAGTTGGACACTGCTGGTTTAACCATCACAGGCGGCCCAAGCGTCACGACGACTGGCATCAATGCTGGCAACAAGAAGATCA
>NZ_JBXWIV010000063.1:0-594 GCF_058197955.1 Janibacter sp. CoH_79_TC_3 | reverse complement strand
TGAACCGCCCCGGGATTGTCGGAGACCTAATATTCTGAGAGAATACGACAATGAAAAGACAAAGCTATACTCCCGAGATTAAAGAACGCGCCGTTCGCATGCTGATTGAAGCGTCTGGCGATTACCCCTCCACATGGTCAGCTATTCAAGCCATAGCGTCAAAGATTGGCTGTACACCTGAAACCCTGCGATCATGGCATAAGAAGCACATAGACCAAACCATTCCTGCCTCAGTACAAGCGCAAAGCCAAGAGCAACGTATTAAATAGCTTGAACGCGAGAATAAAGAGCTCAAGCAAGCCAATGAGATTATACGTAAGGCTGGCGCTTTTTTCGCCCAGGCGGAGCTCGACCGCTGACTAAAATCATGATTCAATTCATCGACGACAATAAGCATCTTTATGGGGTCGAGCTGATCTGTCGAGTATTACCGATTGCCCCGTCAACCTATCATCGTAAAAAATATTTAGCTAATAATCCTGAAAAGCGCTCACTGCGCAGTCAGCATGACGACTATTATATCAGTGAGATTAAACGCATCTGGCAGGGCAGCAAGTGCCGTTACGGTGTTCGTAAAGTCTGGCAGCAGATGAA
>NZ_JBXWIV010000062.1:0-627 GCF_058197955.1 Janibacter sp. CoH_79_TC_3 | reverse complement strand
TGAACCGCCCCGACTTTATCGGAGAGTGATTTACTTGAGTCAGGCAGCAATGCCTGACAGGGTTAAATTATCATAATACCGCTTTTCAAACTCAAAGGGTGACACATATCCAATCGTGCTATGCAAACGGGTTTTATTAAACCAGTCCACCCACTCAAGGGTTGCCAGTTCAACATCGTTCACACCAGTCCAGTTCTGCTTTAAATAATGAATCACTTCAGACTTGTAAAGCCCATTGACCGTTTCAGCCAGTGCATTATCGTATGAATCGCCAGTCGTGCCAACAGAGGCGATCACGCCAGAGTCAGCCATCTTATCTGTGTAGCGAATGGATAAGTACTGAACCCCTCGATCACTGTGATGAATCACATCTTTGGGATGGTTTCTATCTGCTATTGCTTGATTTAAAGCCGCCATCACCATATCGGTGTTCATGCGATTAGAGACTTTCCAGCCGACGATAGCACGGGCAAACACATCAATAATAAAAGCGGTATAGACCCAGCCGCTAGTTGTTTTTATATAGGTAAAATCTGCAACCCACAGCTGGTTAGGACGATAAGCGCTAAAGTTACGATTGACTAAGTCATCAGCGCGCTTTTGGTCGTCACGGCTGTTGGTGGTAAT
>NZ_JBXWIV010000061.1:0-644 GCF_058197955.1 Janibacter sp. CoH_79_TC_3 | reverse complement strand
TTTTGTATCAGCGGTTAGGCAAATTGACTAAGCTAACCCCGTCGTACCGACGGTTTTGATTGTTGCCAACTTCAATCCTTCGTTTAGGATATTGATACTGGCGTTGATGTCTCTATCGTTGGATTGCAAGCAGCTGGGGCAATTCCATGATCTCACCTGTAATGGTAGCTCAGCCTTAGTCAGTAAGTGACCACAGCCTGAGCAGGTCTTAGAAGATGGATACCATCTATCAACCTTGATTAGCGCTTTACCGTACCATTCAGCCTTGTAGTTCAACATGGTGGTGAAGGTTGACCATGAGCTGTCTGATATGGCTTTAGATAACTTTCTATTCTTAACCATGCCTTTGACGTTTAAGTCCTCAATCGCAATCACATCGTGGTTTTTGATGAGATTGAATGAGAGTTTGTGCAGAAAGTCTTTTCGGCAATTCGTGATACGCTCGTAGACTTTGGCGACTTTAACTTTTTGCTTTTGATAGTTGCGGCTGTCAGACAGCTTGCGTTGATCGGCCTTGGCCACTGCTCTACGCTTGGCCAGTATTTTCTGTTCTCGCGCGAGCTTATGTTGCAGCTTCGATAAAAAGGTAGGATTAGCGACTTTGCTGCCATCTGATAGGACGATAAAGTCAGTCAGTCCTAAAT
>NZ_JBXWIV010000060.1:0-648 GCF_058197955.1 Janibacter sp. CoH_79_TC_3 | reverse complement strand
TTTATATCATTATACATCATAGCGTTACTTGCATATACTGCCTGACAGATCGTTAAATCAGCATGAACCCATTGGGGTTTTAACAGTTTCTGAATTTAGAGTAGGGCGAGGAGGCTAAGAATGCCAAAGATGAGTGTTGCATTTGCCATGACGCTATTGGTACTAGGAAATATCATTGCGGTCTTCTCAGACGCCTTGATAAAGGCCTTGCCCTCTGAGACGGCGGTATATCAATTTATCCTGTTTCGTCAATGCACAGCGGTTTTAATGCTGTTGCCGTTTTGCTTAATTAATAAAAAGAACAAGTTATTCAGTAATATAAAATGGCACTTTGTTCGTAGTCACGTGTGGTTATTGGGTGTGATATTCATGGTACTGTCTCTTCAAGCACTGCCTCTTGCGACTGCGAATGCTATTTTTTATGCCGCCCCTTTATTTGTATTACCACTGGGTTTTTTATTTTATAAAGACAGATTAAACTTTCCGACTATCGCAGCCTCTATATTAGGTTTTGCTGGTATCCTCGTTATCGTACAACCGAAACAGATCAATTTAGGGGCGGTGTTTGCCCTTATAGTGGCGGTAACCATGGCGCTAAACAATCTGTTAGTTCGTAAACTTCCACAACATCATACTGTCTATCAAACT
>NZ_JBXWIV010000059.1:0-653 GCF_058197955.1 Janibacter sp. CoH_79_TC_3 | reverse complement strand
ACATATAAGTCATTCCGTTTGTCTTAATGAGGTGCGTATTATAGACGTTTAAATCAGTAAGTCAAGTGGTTATTTTATTTAGTTTGAAGTTTTTATCTGCACTACCTTGGTAGTTGATTGAAACTGCAAACTATCGGCTGATTGGTGAATAGCTTAGTTAATAACTGGCTATTATAATAAGTGGTGAACCACTTCCCAAGTCATCCTTCCCTTTCGACTAGGGCGCATTATACGCACATTTGAGACGGGGTCAAGCTAATATCAGCTTTTATTTTATATATATTACAACTTATTGAAATACCTAGTTTTAAATAGTTAGAACAAAGTACTTCTATTATAGGAATACACCGTAAAGATATTATTTGATTGGGATTCAAGCCCGTTAAGCTCGATATATAAAGAATAATAATAGCTAAAATCATCCTTTGTTAAGAAGAAGACTTCTAATTATGGGCTTAACACTTACCTGTATACTGAGTAAATCAGTAAGATTACCCAATAAAAAACAACCTTGCCTTATATATTTTGCTTAACCCCAAACCCCGAACAAAGAAAACCCCCTTAGCAATTAAGCTAAGGGGGTTTTCAGGAATAGAGAGCTGACGATGACCTACTCTCACATGGCCGGAGCCACACTACCATTGGCGCGATGA
>NZ_JBXWIV010000058.1:0-655 GCF_058197955.1 Janibacter sp. CoH_79_TC_3 | reverse complement strand
GCCAATCAAATTAAACTGGCCGCATTACAGCGCCAATTAAGTAGAAAAGTCTTATTCAGTCAAAACTGGAAAAAGCAAAACCGTAAGATTCAAAAGCTCCACCATCATATCGCTAACATTCGCCATGACTACTTGCATAAAATCACCACCACAATCAGCAAAAACCACGCCATGATTGCTTGTGAAGATTTAAAAGTCGCCAATATGTCGAAATCAGCAAGCGGAACGATGGAGAATAAAGGTCGTCATGTCAAAGCCACGTCAGGATTGAACAAATCTATCTTAGATCAAGGCTGGGGCATGATGGTTAATATGCTTGAGTACAAGCAGCAATGGCAAGGTGGGTTGCTCATTAAAGTAAACCCACGCTACACCAGCCAAACCTGTTTTGAATGCAAGTATATCGCTAAAGAAAATCGACAAACCCAAGCTAAGTTTGAGTGCGTCAAATGCAGGTATATTACGAACGCAGATATTAATGCGGCTCGTAATATATTAGCGGCAGGACATGCCGTGTTGTCTGTGGAGGGAGGACGCAGTAAAGGTCGCCCTTTGAAACAGAAAACTTGTGACCTTCGTGAGAAAGTCGCCTAAGAGCTTATGCTTTTAGAATTCCCCATTTGAGTTTGTCGAAAGTGGTGGGAGTATGTCAATA
>NZ_JBXWIV010000057.1:0-669 GCF_058197955.1 Janibacter sp. CoH_79_TC_3 | reverse complement strand
TAGATACTGCTTTAGATACTGCTTTAGATACTGCTTTAGATACTGCTTTAGATACTGCTTTAGATACTGCTTTAGATGCTGAGATGGAAGACCATCTTGGCTACCCCAAGCATGAAAAAGCAGACAAGGCCAATAAGCGTAATGGGCATACTAATAAGACCGTCCGTAGCGATACAGGCGATCTTGAGATCTCCACCCCAAGAGACCGCGGTGGCAGCTTCGAGCCTGTACTCGTCAGTAAGCACCAAACCCGTATCTCAGGTCTTGACGATAAAATCATCTTTTTTTATGCCAAAGGTCAAACCACGACTGAGATTGTTGATACCATCAAAGAGCTCTACGATGTCGATATCTCAAGTAGCTTGGTTTCAAGAGTCACGGATAATATATTAGATGACATCACCGCTTGACAGAACAGGCCCTTAAGTAGCGTCTATCTGGACTGCATTGTCGTTAAAGTCCGTCAAGATAAGCAGATAATCAACTGATCTATGCCGTCAAATTCGTATAATCAAACCACATCTGTTTTGGTGTTTTATAGCCCAAACCCTTTTGGGTTCTAGTCCCACTGTAAGCATAGCTCTTGCCTTGGGTCGCTGCAAAGCAGTGCTTTGCTAGTCGCTCCTCATTATACTCAAGCTCAATATATTTAATGATGTCATTGATAGC
>NZ_JBXWIV010000056.1:0-687 GCF_058197955.1 Janibacter sp. CoH_79_TC_3 | reverse complement strand
GGGGCTGTCCTAGATAAGTAAAATTATTTAGGATAGCACTATGAGAAAGAGTAAACTAAGTTGGTATAAACAAAGCAGACTAATCGAGTTATTTGTTGCCGGTTCTACCGCGAGAACAGCAGCAAGCTTAGTTGGTGTTAATAAAACCACAGCCAGTTATTACTTTCATAGGCTACGAGTGCTTATTTACGAGAATAGTCAAGACCCTGGTCTATTTGAAGGCGAAATCGAAGTAGACGAATCATACTTTGGTGGAACTCGTAAAGGCAAGCGAGGGCGAGGTGCTGGTAGCAAAGTGCCCGTGTTTGGTCTATTAAAGCGTAATGGCAAGGTCTACGCTTGTATTATACCCAATGCTAAAGCAGATACTTTGATCCCCATCATAAGAGAAAAAGTGAAGCCTGATAGCATTGTTTATACTGACTCATTTAAAAGCTATAACGCATTAGATGTCAGTGAGTTTACTCATTATCGTATCAACCACTCCAAAACCTTTGTTAATGACAAGAATCACATTAATGGTATAGAGAACTTTTGGAACCAAGCTAAACGGCATCTACGTAAGTTTAACGGAGTTCCAAAAGAGTATTTTCACCTCTATTTAAAGGAATGTGAGTGGCGTTTTAATCACAGTGACCCAAAGTCGCAATTACTACAATTAAAACAATGGGTTAAACAGGGTTTGAA
>NZ_JBXWIV010000055.1:0-741 GCF_058197955.1 Janibacter sp. CoH_79_TC_3 | reverse complement strand
AAGAGACGTGTTCATAGCAAAACAACCAGGCAAACCAAACCCTATAAAATACCAGATGACGTGCTACTTAATGATGTTAAAGAACATCCTGATGATTACCAGTATGAGCGAGCCCGTCGTCTAAACTGTAGTAAAACAGGCATTTATCATGCCCTAAAGCGACTTGGCATCAGTCAAAAAAAAGACCTTAGAGCATCCAAAAGCTTGCCCAATAAAAAGAGCGGTGTATCAGGGAAAGCTTGATAGCTTTACGCAGCAAGGCTATCCCATTGTCTATATGGATGAAAGCGGCTTTGAGCACGAGACCATTCGCTCTCATGGTTATGCACCGATTGGTAAGCCTTGTATCGATAGCTACAACTGGCAAGGTAAAAAGCGAACCAACGTTATTGGTGCTCTGTATGAAAAGATGCTGTTTGCGCTTGATTACTTTGAGACAAACATCAACAGCATCGTCTTCTATCACTGGTGCAAACACAAACTAATCCCAAGTCTTAAAACCAAATGCGTGATTGTGATGGATAACGCCAGATTTCATAAGAGCAAACGCATTCAAAAGCTACTAAACAGGCACGGTCATCGTATTCTATGGCTGCCACCGTACAGCCCAGACTTGAACCCTATTGAAAAGAAATGGGCTCAAGTGAAGTTTCTACGCCAAGGCTGGATGGAAAACGACTTATCCAAATTGTTTTATGATCTTTGTCCAAGGCATAACACTTTTATTTTGAACTGACTATA
>NZ_JBXWIV010000054.1:0-756 GCF_058197955.1 Janibacter sp. CoH_79_TC_3 | reverse complement strand
GGACGATAAGCGCTAAAGTTACGATTGACTAAGTCATCAGCGCGCTTTTGGTCGTCACGGCTGTTGGTGGTAATCTTGCCTTTGCCACGCCAGACGCCTTGTAGGCCATACTGCTTCATTAATCGCTCTACCGTACACCGAGCAACCTTTAACCCGTCAGCTTTCATCTGCTGCCAGACTTTACGCGCACCGTAACGGCATTTGCTATCCTGCCAAATACGTTTAATCTCACCGATGTAATAGTCGTCATGCTGACTGCGCAGTGAACGCTTGTGTGGGTTGTCGCTTAAGTCTTGAGCACGATAATAAGTTGACGGGGCAATCGGTAGGACTCTACAGATCAGCTCGACCCCATAAAGGTGTTTATTGTCGTCGATGAAGTGAATCATGATTTTAGTCAGCGGTCGAGCTCCGCCTGGGCGAAAAAAGCGGCAGCCTTACGTATAATCTCATTGGCTTGCTTGAGCTCTCTGTTTTCGCGTTCAAGCTCTTTAATACGTTGCTCTTGGCTTTGAGCTTGCACTGAGGCAGGAATGGTTTGATCGATGTGCTTTTTATGCCATGACCGCAGAGTTTCAGGCGTGCAGCCAATCTTAGGGGCAATGGCTTGAATAGCTGACCATGTGGAGGGGTAATCGCCCGACGCTTCAATCAGCATACGAACGGCGCGTTCTTTAATCTCAGGAGTATAATGTCGTGTTTTCATTGTCGTATTCTCTCAGAATATTAGGTCTCCGACAATACCGGGGCGGTTCA
>NZ_JBXWIV010000053.1:0-771 GCF_058197955.1 Janibacter sp. CoH_79_TC_3 | reverse complement strand
GAATAAGACTTTTCTACTTAATTGGCGCTGTAATGCGGCCAGTTTAATTTGATTGGCTTTAAAGCTGTTTTTGGGTTTGATGTATTGACCGTCTGAGGTGGTAATGAGTTTGGTGATACCTAAATCAATACCTATGGCGCTTGTAGAGGGGTGAATTGGGTTCTCAGATAATGCTCGCTCAGTGCCAAACGACACGTACCAGTGACCTGATTTCTTGCTGATGGTGACGTTTTTAATGGTGCCGATGATATCTTGTGATTTTTTAAATTTCACAAAGCCCACGCCATTAGGTAGTTTGACGCGGTTGCCTTCAATACGGCAATACTTATCAAACTGAACCAAGCGCATGGAGTCGCAGCCATCTGATTTACGCTTAAAGCGTGGCATCAGTGGGCGTAGTTGAATCTCTGTACCGTCTACTAGCTTAAAAAACTTGGGTTTACGAGGTTTCTTTTTATTTTCTTTTAACCTGGTATGAGTTTTAGAGTCGAAAAATCGTGACCAAGCAGAGGCGAGATCACGTATTTTCTGCTGTAAAGACACGGCATTGGCATGGGTTCTTAAGAAGTCAAAATCAGGATTGTTCTTTAGATCTATGATTTTATTAACCAAGTTGGTGGCATTAATAAATTCATTTTTAGCAAACATCTCAAATGAGATCGCTAGCATTTGATTCCAAACAAAACGTGCAGAGCCGACAAGATTATTTAGAATAATCTGTTGCTCTACATTAGGCTCAAGCCTAAATTTATACGCTTTGTTGATTTTCAT
>NZ_JBXWIV010000052.1:0-842 GCF_058197955.1 Janibacter sp. CoH_79_TC_3 | reverse complement strand
TAGGGCGTGTCATCAATTAAGCCAAACGACACAAGAAACTAGATGAACCGCACTTAAGAAATGACAGGCTAACTTGTCATAGCGAGTGGCAATCGCACGATACTGCTTAATCTTGGCAAAGAAGTTCTCTATTAGGTGCCGTGCTTTATAAAGCTCTTTATCGAAGTCTCTTGGCTGCAGCCGATGACACTTGGAAGGAATGACTGCATGGCCTTGTACTGCTTTAATCGGTTCAATAACGCGGGCATCAGCATCGTAAGCTTTATCGGCAAGCCAAGTTTGACTAATACTGACATCGAGCAATTCATCTGAGCCACACAGGTCATGAGCTGCGCCACCTGTTAGATAAAAGCCAGTAGGATTGCCTAGCGCATCTGTACGAGTATGTATTTTAGTCGTCAGTCCACCTTTGCTGCGTCCAATGGCTTGATCCCTTTTTTTCCAGCACTGTGCTGGTGGGCTTTAACAATCGTGGCATCTAGCATGGCATATTCGTCATCGGATTGTTCAGAGAGTTGATTAAAAACCTGCTCCCATACGCCTTTTTTTGACCAGCGACTAAAACGAGTATGAATCACTCTGAAGTCGCCAAAGCGTTCAGGTAGGTCACGCCAAGGTATGCCGGTCTTGTAACGGTACAGAACCGCTTCTACGAACAAGCGGTTATCCTTTGCAGTAATACCAACGTCACTTGGTTTACCAGGTAGAATGTCTTTAATTCTCTCCCATTGGTCATCACGTAGGGCATGTCGTCTTGTCATAGTCATTGAGCTCAAATTCCTAAATACGATCTAAGTATAGCTTATTCTGAAATATCTATGCTAATTGATGACACGCCCTAG
>NZ_JBXWIV010000051.1:0-933 GCF_058197955.1 Janibacter sp. CoH_79_TC_3 | reverse complement strand
GGATGGAAAACGACTTATCCAAATTGTTTTATGATCTTTGTCCAAGGCATAACACTTTTATTTTGAACTGACTATAGTTTCAGGTCTGTGAGCTATAAAAACTCTTGTAATATTTAAATCTTTAATAGTTTTATTAATTCTTCTTTCAGTCTCAACATCTAAATGGCTAGTAGCTTCATCTAAAAATAGAATTTTAGGTCTTTGATAAAGAGCTCTAGCTATAAAAACTCTCTGCTTTTGCCCTCCTGAGAGGATACTACCCATATCACCGATCAATGTTTGATATTCCATTGGCATAGACATTATTTCATCGTGAATTGATGCCAACTTTGCACACTGGACTGCCCAAAACATGTCTACATTTTCATCAAAAAAGCTAATATTCTCTAGCAGTGAACCTGCGAATAACACATCGTCTTGCGCAACACAGGCAATTAATTTTCTTGAGTTTAACTCTGATATATTTTTGACATTTTTTCCTGCAATAAGAATTTCGCCAGAAGTAGGATTTAATTCACCTATCATCAAACTCATCAAAGTACTCTTACCACAACCAGTCTCTCCAACTATCGCGACAGATTCTTTATCTTTTATGTACAAAGATAAATCTTTCAGAATATATTCTTCCTCTTCTGAGTACTTAAAATTAAGATTTTTTATTTTGACATCCGAAATAACATCTTCAGGTTCTATTGAGCCTAACTTCGGTAGATATTGGGAGCGCTCCTGATCTTGTAGGACGATATCAGCTAACCTCTCCCCATGAATATTTAGCATTTTTAATTCAATATATTTATCGATTAGAGAGCTGACACGACTACCAAACTGGGATTTGTATGCTAAAAAAGCAATCAACAGGTAACCCTCCCAAACCTAAGACACCTAACAAATAGAATTAAGCTGCTTGATTGAGTTTCTGTATGGGCGTAAAAC
>NZ_JBXWIV010000050.1:0-969 GCF_058197955.1 Janibacter sp. CoH_79_TC_3 | reverse complement strand
AAAGTCGCCTAAGCGCTAACGCTTTTAGAATCCCCCACTTGAGCTTGGCGAAAGTGGCGGGAGTATGTCAATACTAGAAATTCTGACAAAACTCAACGTATGCCAGCAACGAAAAATGTAGTGTCTAAAACCGTCGATCATAAAAAACCACCAAGAGTGAACTGACCCCCATAAGTTGCGTCCAACTTATGGGGGTCAGTTCACTTTACAGGCTTTTTTATTTACAGTGGAATTAACTACTAGTCTACTATTTAGGCGGATTATCTTTTAACCATAGCTGATTGACAATTTTTAATTCACGTAGTTCTTCTGCCATAATTGCTTCACTAATACCAGGGTATTTCACTACGGCGTAACCATATAGTGCGATGCCAAGTGCTGTCCAGCCAAAGAATATCCACCACTCAATAGCGGTAAGCGCTGATGGCATACCTGGCATATACAATGTGAGGAGACCAAATCCTAAAACTATGGTAACCACACCCACAAGCTTACCTGCCGGTACTTTAAAAGGACGAACCATATCAGGTTCACGATAGCGTAGCACTAAGAAAGAGATGGCAACACAAGTATAAGCAATAACAATACCAAAACCACCAGCATCTACAATCCATACCAGCATTTTACGACCAAATAGTGGCGCTAAGGTGGCAAGGCCACCAATCAACAAAATAGCATTTTTCGGAGTATTATACTTTGGATGCAGCTTACCCAAAAATGCAGGCAGCATATGTGCTTTTGACATGGCGTATAATAGACGACTACCACCAATCAAGAACGCATTCCAACTGGATAAAATACCAAGCACTCCACCAATCACAAGTAAGATACCTGCCCATTTACCATGCCACGCGTTGGTCATGGCGTCCGCAGTTGCTAAAGTTGAGCCTTGTGAACCGCCCCGGTATTGTCGGAGACCTAATATTCTGAGAGAATACGACAATGAAAACACGACATTATACTCCTGAG
>NZ_JBXWIV010000049.1:0-1004 GCF_058197955.1 Janibacter sp. CoH_79_TC_3 | reverse complement strand
GAGTAAGTCATGGTCTTTATAATAACAATTGGGTTTGATAATTAGTTTATAACACTTTTAGGTGGGCTTGACTATATTAACTCAGCTGATCGAGTAATATCCTTAAATAGGATGACATCTAAAATATAACTTTAATGTAGAAACATATCTAATTCTTAGTATATATTTATTAATTTAAGAAAATTAATAATGATCGTATCAATCAAGGAGTTTTAATATGGTAGTTTTATTTAAAGGTTTTAAAATAACTGTATTTTTAAAATGGTTTTTAATTATAGGAGTAGCTGCGTATGGTGTGCTTGCTTATACTATTGGAATAGATAAGCTCAAATCAGTATTTTTTAATGGATTATCAAAAGATATATTTATGATATTTGCAGCTAGTTTTTCCGGAGCCTTATATTTAACTTATTGGGAGGGCAATAAAAGTAAATTTATACATTTTAAAAAGTAAAATAAATATACATTCATTGGAGATTATTAAATGAGAGAATTAACTTTAACGGAATTAGAAATATAGTCAGTTCTTTTTAAATAAGATGCAATCGTTTTAAAACAAGCGAAATGGCAGAAGAACGAATGACCTATTCAGCAGATTTTCGAGCACAAGTGATTAGAAGTGTCAAAAACAAAGACATGAGTATCCGTCAGGCTTGTACTTTTTATAATGTTAGCAAAACCGCATTACAGCGCTGGCTCAAAGATTCAAGTATCAAACAAACTCGGGATAAACCACCGACTAAAATACCGAATGAAGCACTCTTAAAAGACGTTGAACAACATCCAGATGACTATCTGTATGAGCGAGCTAGGCGATTCAACTGTAGTAAGACCGGCATGCACACTGCTTTAAAACGTTTAGGTATCAGTCAAAAAAAGACCTTAAAGCATCCAAAAGCCTGCCTGATAAAAAGAGCGGCGTATCAGTGAACCGCCCCGGGATTGTCGGAGACCTAATATTCTGAGAGAATACGACAATGAAAAGACAAAGCTATACTCCCGAG
>NZ_JBXWIV010000048.1:0-1190 GCF_058197955.1 Janibacter sp. CoH_79_TC_3 | reverse complement strand
TTATGATAATTTAACCCTGTCAGGCATTGCTGCCTGACTCAAGTAAATCACTCTCCGATAAAGTCGGGGCGGTTCACATTCCATTATTGATCGCCATAACTCATCCCTATTTACGGTTCAAACTTTGCTATTCCATTAGAAATAATAGTAATAACTACAAGCACCAATATTACCTGATACTTATTAGTAGTATATTTACTTAGTGGGATATAATAGCTTAAAGCATGATAAGAAATTGATGGATAAGTGTTTAATAATTCTTAATAGTGTAAGGCTAAGTAATTTGTGTAAGAGTAAGTAATTTATATAAATCTTTAGCCAATTCAAGTGCCTGTTTAATCTATGCCGTCGCTTCTGTAGCTAACCTGAGTTTTTTGGAGAAAAGGTCAGAGTTTTTTAACTAGAGCTAAGGATTTATTAAAACGTATGTTTTTAACTAAATATAAACATCCTTAAGACAGATATTTACTTAATATAAATAACCATAGTGAGCTATGCTGAAAAAACTGTAGAACCAAACTTGGTAAACTAATGACTCGATCAGAAGTTTACCATGACCAAGAAAATCAGAACTGCCCTCTGTGTAGAGGCATACTAAATGTAGACTGTATTTAAGAGATGATATATTGCATACGAAAAAGCCAGACAACCTAAGCTGTCTGGCTTTAAAACTTCTAATAACTTATCTATGATTATGTTCCCGCCATACAGCATGCTCACATACCTCACAGCACCAACGCTCTTTTGAGCGCATATACGGAATGTCTGCTGGTATCTGTAAAGGGCACACATAACCACAGTATTCGCATCGCACATCATCTAAATAAGCAAAACACTCACCGATTGTCTTGAATAGTACTTGAGTGCTAATCTTATACTTCTCACAGATGTTTTCTATATGTGCGATATAATCACTTTCGTTATTATATGACCAGTAATCCTCACAGATTCTTAGATCTCGTGCGTTCTGCGTCATATTCGGCTGAAGTTTTACACTCATCACATTCTCCTTAGTAGCCGACATAGTCAGAGTGCGGTAGTAGCTCATAAAGCTCGCTCTGAAGCTGACAACGCATATCCTCTATCACATAGCCAAGACTGGAATCCAAGTGTTGAACCGCCCCGACTTTATCGGAGAGTGATTTACTTGAGTCAGGCAGCAATGCCTGACAGGGTTAAATTATCATAAT
>NZ_JBXWIV010000047.1:0-1199 GCF_058197955.1 Janibacter sp. CoH_79_TC_3 | reverse complement strand
GGTAATCCCCCCACTAAATAAGAACACTTAGAAATAGAGATTAACTGCTAAAATATATCAGCAGGAGAATCCTATGAAAAAGACACGCTTTACTGACAACCAAATCGTTAATATCCTAAAACAAGCCGAACAAGGTGTCCCTATCACCGAGCTTTGCCGTGAGCATAATATCAGCCAAAGTACCTTTTATAACTGGCGCTCAAAGTATGGCGGCATGGATGCCTCTTTGATTGCGCGCTTAAAAGAACTTGAAATTGAAAATGCACGTCTTAAGAAGATGTATGCTGATGAATGTCTTAAATCCGATATCCTACAGGATGCCATGACAAAAAAGTGGTAGCGCCCCAAAGGCGCAGGAAAATGGCTTGTCATTACATTGAAGAGCATGGTATTAGCATACGTCGTGCTTGCCGTATCTTTAACATCAGCGTGACCTGCTATTACCATAAGTCAATGGCCACGGATGAGAACCAGCAGATCGCGGACTTACTCATCAAACTGACTGATGAGAATAAGAACTGGGGCTTTGGTTTATGCTTTTTAAGCCTGCGTAATGTCATGGGACTGCCGTACAACCACAAGCGGGTATATCGCATCTACTGTGAGCTTGAACTCAACCTTAGAATCAAGCCCAAGCGTCGCATTAAACGCGCTAAACCAATACCATTAGCAGTACCTGATAGGATAAACCAAAGCTGGAGCATGGACTTTATGCACGACGGCTTAAATGACGGTCGCAGCTTTAGACTGTTTAATGTGATTGATGATTACAACCGTGAAGCGCTCACCGTTGAGATTGACTTCTCACTACCAGCACAAAGGGTCATACGCACATTAGACCAGCTCATTGAATATCGAGGCAAACCTGTACAAATAAGATGCGATAACGGTCCTGAGTACATCAGCAATGCGCTCAAAGACTGGGCTGAGCAGAAAAGCATTAACTTAAGCTATATTGAACCTGGCAATCCACAGCAAAATGCCTATGTGGAGCGCTTTAACAGAACCATGAGATATGATTGGTTAAATCAGGAGCTGTTTGATAACTTAGAGCAAGTACGCACACAAGCAGAAAACTGGTTATATCATTATAATCATGAGCGCCCAAACATGGGCAATGGCGGTTTTACGCCCATACAGAAACTCAATCAAGCAGCTTAATTCTATTTGTTAGGTGTCTTAGGTTTGGGAGGGTTACC
>NZ_JBXWIV010000046.1:0-1422 GCF_058197955.1 Janibacter sp. CoH_79_TC_3 | reverse complement strand
TGAACTGACCCCCAAATATTGGACGGTTTAGTTTACCCCAAGGACTGAGTTCTGTATTGCACAGGACTCAGTCCTTTTAATTTAAGTTGAATACGCTCATGATTATAATAATGCATATACTCATGAATCTGTTGTTCTAACTGCTCAATCGTTTTCGGTTTCTCAATATAAATCGTCTCGCACTTCAGCGTACCGAAGAACCCCTCCATCAGTGCATTATCTAAGCAATTGCCTTTTCTGCTCATACTTTGCTTAATGCCATTCTGTTTAAGCGTCGTGCTAAACGGTTTCATTTGATAATGCCACCCTTGATCTGAATGCAGCATTAATCTCTTATCACGGCACGCCTTTGTCTTATCTAAAGCACTAGCTAGCATCTTACCAACTAAGTCATAAGTCGGTCTCTTTGAGAGCGTATAGCTGACAATCTCATTGTTATAACAATCAAGTATGGGCGATAAATACAGCTTATAATCACCCACCTTAAACTCAGTAATATCTGTGAGCCAGCGTGTGTTCGGTTTATCTGCAGTAAACTGGCGCTTCAAATAGTTCTTCGCAATCTTGCCTTGTTGTCCTTTGTAAGATCGGTACTTCTGACGTCTTATCTTGGCGCTAAGCTTCATGTCATGCATCAGCTTAGCGATGAGCTTATGGTTATGATAAACCCCTAACTGCTTTAGCGCTGCCGTAACTCTACGATAACCATACCTGCCTTTGTGCTTGTGGTATATCTGAGCAATATGATGTTTTAAGTCTGCATATTTGTCTTTAACATCAAACTGACACCTATGGTAGTAAAAGACACTCTTAGCCATCTTAGCGATGTTTAGCAAAGCAGATAAAGGGTGCTCTTGTCTTAGTGCTTCGATGAGCCTTGCTTTTTGCCTGCTTGTTCCTCCGCTTTGAGCAAGGCATCGAGCTTTTTTAGGTAGGCATTCTCTGCACGCAAATATTCCAGTTCACGCTTAAGCTCTGCTAAGCTCTTTTCATCATCTGGCTTGTCTGTGATAAATGGTTTGCTCATGGCGGTTCTACCTTTATGTTTAGATACGAGTCCAGACATACCCTGTAGTCGATAAGCTTTGTGCCAATGACTAATGAGCGCCGGTGAGCTGATGTTAAACTTCAGTGCCACCTCAGATTGACTTAAATCTTCTTTAAGCATGGTGGTTAGTACGTTAAGTTTAAACTCACTGCTGTATTTGGCCTTACTTGTCTTTGGCTTAATGGCATTTATGCCACCGCTTTGGTATTGCTTAACCCATTTGAGTACAAACTCTGGATTGACGTTAAACTTCTTAGCGGTGGCGTGACTACTATGGCCTTGCCGATAGTATGCGATGACTTGCATCTTAAAGTCTAGATCGTAACGCATAAAAATACCCCATAAGTTGTGTCCAACTTATGGGGGTCAGTTCA
>NZ_JBXWIV010000045.1:0-1424 GCF_058197955.1 Janibacter sp. CoH_79_TC_3 | reverse complement strand
TGAACTGACCCCCTAAACTTAGACAGTTTAAGTTTGCATCAAGGACTGAGCTTTGTACTTAACAGGGCTCAGTCCTTTTAGTTTAAGCTGAATTCTCTCATGATTATAGTAGTGAATATAGTCATGAATCTGTTTTTCCAAAGCCTCAATCGTTTCAGGCTTCTCAATGTAGATAGTCTCACACTTCAAAGACCCAAAGAAGCTTTCCATCAACGCATTATCTAAACAGTTCCCTTTTCGGCTCATACTTTGCTTAATATGATTCTCTTTAAGCGTATTCGCAAACGGTTTCATCTGATAATGCCATCCTTGATCTGAATGCAGTGTTAGTGTTTCCTTTCGCTTTATAGGTATGCCTTTGAGCGCACGATCAAGCATCTGTTGGACTAAGTCATATACCGGTCGTCTTGATAGTTGGTAGCTAATAATTTCATTGTTAAAGCAGTCAAGTATTGGGGATAGATATAGCTTATCATCACCCACTTTAAACTCCGTAATGTCTGTCAGCCACCTGCGATTAGGCGCCTCTGCTCTAAACTTGCGTTTGACTAAGTTCTTGGCGATCACACCGCACTGTCCTTTATAGGAGCGATACTTTTGTCGTCTGATTTTAGCATTAAGTTTAAGCTCACCCATGAGTCTGGCAATCAACTTATGATTGTGTTTTAGATATTCATTCTTAAGCGTTTGAGTTATGCGGCGATAGCCGTACCGACCTTTATGGTGATGGTAGATATCACTGATACGCTGTTTAAGATCGGCATACTTATCATCAGCCGTCAGCAAGTTTAGATGATAGTAAAAGCTACTTCTTGGTATACCTGCAATAAGTAGTAGTAAAGCTAAGGGGTGCTGATTCCTTAGTCCTTCGATGAGCCTTGCTTTGTCGTGGCTTGTTCCCTTTCCCTGAGCAAGGCATCGAGCTTTTTTAGATAAGCGTTCTCCGCACGCAAATACTCATTCTCGCGTTTGATCTCTGCTACACTTTTCTCATGGTCAGGCTTGTCAGTAAGGTAAGGGTGATTCATAGTAAGTCGTCCTTTGGCTTTGGCGGTTAAGCCTAGCATACCATGACAAGCATAGGAGCTGCGCCAAGCACTGATTAAAGCAGGTGAGCTGATGTTGAACTTTAAAGCGGCTTGTGATTGACTTAAACCTTCATCTGCCATAGTGGTGAGAACTTGAAGCTTAAAATCACAACTGTATATAGCTTTACGAGTTTTAGGTTTGATGGCAAGGACGCCTCCAGCTTGATACTGGTTGACCCATTTAACAACATCTTTATCGTCAATATTAAAGTGCTTGGCAGTAGCATAAGCGGAATGACCTTGCTGATAATAGGCGATCACTCTTATCTTAAAGTCTATGTCGTATTTCATAAAATAACCCCCAAAAGTTGTGTCCAACTTATGGGGGTCAGTTCA
>NZ_JBXWIV010000044.1:0-1454 GCF_058197955.1 Janibacter sp. CoH_79_TC_3 | reverse complement strand
CTTATCTTAAAGTCTATGTCGTATTTCATAAAATAACCCCCAAAAGTTGTGTCCAACTTATGGGGGTCAGTTCATTTTCAAATTAGAGAAGGGGGCTTTTAACATCGAATGTCATTTATTTAAGGTTATCTTTATTGCGTTTATTTTCAATACGCTGTTTGCGCTTGGGGCTAATATGATAAGTAAAATAGCCGGCAACGACCATCACCGCAATAAAGGCCACGATATATAATAATATTGATAAATCGATAAAGGCCGAGGGTTTCATGACCGTAATCTCATTAGGGTTTATCAATAATTATGCGAGCGTGGCGGTCTATTGTAAAGTAAACAAGTTTAGCTCAGGTGTAAGTTCCAGTGAACGCAAACGCGCTGCCTGATCATAAACATTGGCGGTGACAATCAATTCATCGGGCTGATACTGTGCAAGGAATTTAGCAAGTTTTGGTTTGACCGTTTCGACAGAGCCAATAAATGAGACCGATAAAGCATTGTCTACCATCATTTGCTCGGCAGGGCTCCAGATGCTGTCCATATCGTAAGTTGGCATTGGCATTTGTCCGCGCTCACCGCGACGTAGACGTACAAAACTTTGCTGCGCTGATGTAAAGTGATAATGGGCTGTCTCATCATCGTCAGCAAGTAACAGGTTTGCCGCCAGCATCACATAAGGCTTAGCGAGATGCGCCGATGGTTTGAACTGTTCACGATACGCACTAATCGCTTGACCCATCATCTGCGGGGCAAAATGTGAGGCAAATACGTATGGTAGTCCTAAATGTGCTGCTAAGGTCGCGCCAAAAAGCGATGAACCCAATATCCAAATAGGAATGTTAGATTTCGCCCCTGGAAATGATTGCACAGGACTGTCATCGGTGCCATCACCTAAGAAGTACATCAATTCTTGTACGTCTTGTGGAAAACGATCGGCATCTTGCATTTGTCGACGCAATGCCTGGAAGGTGGCACCATCCGTACCCGGTGCGCGGCCTAGACCTAAATCTATGCGGTCACCATATAGTGCTTGCAAAGTACCGAACTGCTCAGCAATGACCAGTGGGGCATGATTGGGCAGCATGACACCACCAGCACCAATGCGTATGCGCTTGGTTTGACTACCGATATGCGATAACAGTACCGAAGTTGCCGCACTAGCAATGCCAGGCATATTATGATGCTCGGCCATCCAATAGCGGTTTAGGCCAGATTTTTCTGCTTGCTGCGCGATAGCAACTGTCTGTGCAATGCCTTCAGCGATGGTTTTGCCTTCAGGAACGGGTGCTAAGTCTAAAAAAGATAATGGGATTGTGTTGCTCATGATTCACCTATTGTTATGATGCCGCCTTACAACGACATCTTTATAATTATATTTAATTAACCCCACTCTCAACTTGAAATAAGCAACTCAAACTGAAGAGGCGGGTTACCAAGTTTTTTGTTGAGTACAAAGCATA
>NZ_JBXWIV010000043.1:0-2281 GCF_058197955.1 Janibacter sp. CoH_79_TC_3 | reverse complement strand
AATGAGCTTGGTTAACAAGCTGTGTTCAATCTTAGATGACAACGGTTGACGCCTGATATCCACGCCCTAAAAGTGACGTGGTTTTACGGCGCTTTTTGATAAAAATTGATTATGAAAACCTGTAGCAAGAAAGTTTTAACTTGCACGGTTGCCTTCTTGGTAATTGGTGTGACCAGTGGTTGTGACACTAATTTAAACGAAGCGGCTGTTACGCCTACAACAGATAGTACAGACGATGTTATGGTTGCTACTGCTGAGCAATTCCAGGGTTATGCAAAGGTCTCAGTCAATAAAGCGTTATCTGAGGTAGCGAATACTATCAAGCAGGAAGTAGCTAATAGTGAGGTGATAAGTAATTTCGATACTCTTCATGCTGATCTTGAAAAAGGGGTGGTTGAGAGCAAGCCCATTTCGACTAAGCTTGATAATCGCTGGAAGGAGATTTTACTAACGGCGTCCGAGTCATCGATAGTGATACGGTAGAAGTGCTGATTTATGATCAACAGAGTGAAAGAGTGCTGCTTGTCAGTAAAGATGCTCCCTAGTCTAAGCAAGAATATGGCTAACAAAGTAAAGCTACCTTGGAAGAGTGTATTTCTGGCAAGCCAGTACCTATATTAGATACTAAATAAAACAGATACGTTATTTTATGACGAAAAACAGCGATAATTTTTTGGCTTGCTGTTCTCAAGCCGACAGAGGATGAAAAATCTATCTCCGTTTCACTGTATCTTTTTATATTGAACTGACTATATCGTATATAAGGAAGAAGATCGTTATTCTCGTATACTAGGTAAAGTTATGGCCGGTAATACAGACTGTAACTTTTACCAAGTTGGGGTTGGTTCTGCAGGCCACTATGAGCAATACCAAAACGAGCAGCTCAATGATGATAAATATGCATATAGCGATGCTGAGAAGGTTGCTCGAATACATTTAAACGGCTTATGGCGCACTCCTGAAACTGAGACCCCGTGGTTATATTAAAAAACACATTAGTAAATATTGATTGTTACGTTTGGTTATAATACAATCACGTTAACAAATATATATAAATCTTAGGACAATATCCAAGATTTGCGGTGAATTTATCGCAATAAACTAGAACAAATTATAAGGTGAACATCATTAACACAACCAAAGCTACTGAAGTTAGGACCCTTAAACCTACCAACACTAAAGCTACTAAGGCTAAATTTCCACGAACTCCTATTTATAACAATATAGTGCTTTCAGTGCCGCCGAATGTAGGTGAGATCATTTTAAAAGCACGTGAAAGCATGGGAATTCGTCAAGAAGAAGTTAGTGATCGCCTAAAAATGCGGGGGCGCTCTTCGATTTCTGAGTATGAAACTGGAACGGCAGTAATCTCCAAAAATACTTTAAGTTTGATGGCTATCGCTTTGAACTTCCATCCAAATATGCCGGCTAAAGCAAGATTTGGTGAAAAGCTTGTGTTTGAAACAAATCCAGTGCCTAAAGAAGGTTATTCAACATTCATTTTAAACGCGCTCGAAAAACGAGGCATGACGCTGGAGGCTTTGGCTAATATTACAAATGCTAAAGCAGAAGGCATTAATTTGGATGAACTACAACGTATCATTGATGAAGCTCCCGATGTTAAAGGTAAATTATCTGTACCGCGGGCAAAGCAGTGGGTAAAAATTCAACTTGCATTAGAAACTTATGCCAGTGGAGTTAATGTCGGTAAGGTTTTGCTTGAAAAACGCAAAGCAAAAGGTTGGAGCCAACTTGAGCTTTCAAAAATCTTACACATCAACAAGCAAACTCTTTCAAACTATGAGTCCGGTCAGTCTATTCCAGGCAATCACATTTGGGCCCTTATTATGTTAGCGTTAGACTTTCATCCCACCTACAGATTGCTAAAGCAAGATATTAGTAGTAATTGGTCGAATAATTTGGACGTATTAGACCACGCTTAATGCATGCCCGCCTAATATTGGCCAGCAGTGTAGTATTACCTGGTGATTAAGAGCAACTATTTAATATAGCCGCTCTTTTTTATCAAAAAGCG
This sequence comes from Janibacter sp. CoH_79_TC_3, assembly GCF_058197955.1. NCBI lineage: Bacteria > Bacillati > Actinomycetota > Actinomycetes > Micrococcales > Intrasporangiaceae > Janibacter > Janibacter sp. CoH_79_TC_3. The sequence continues at coordinate 246 of NZ_JBXWIV010000043.1, read as the reverse complement.
CCGTAAAACCACATCACTTCTAGGGCGTGGATATCAGGCGTCAGCTAGTGTCGCTCAGCCTTAAAACAGCCTTGTCAACCAAACTCATTGAGACCATAATCACTCTATGAAAACGCTCAAGTGTCGCATCAAAGACAAACACGCAAACCAGCTGAATAAACTGGCTGGTGCAGTTAACTTTGTGTGGAATTACGTTAATGATTTGAGTTTCAAACACTTGCAACGAACAGGCAAATTCTTTTCAGC
>NZ_JBXWIV010000042.1:0-2693 GCF_058197955.1 Janibacter sp. CoH_79_TC_3 | reverse complement strand
GGAATACTCTTTACAAATAAACGAATATTATAATGCTTAACACTGTACCTATACATTGTTGATTTTAGTGTAATTTTAATGGTTGATCTATGTAAAATTCCTAAGAACTATGCGAAACTTCATCCACACTCGTACGAGTGGAGCCGTCTTCATCGTTCAGACATGCTGATAGTAAAACGACAATACAATAAATTGTTGCTTAATGGAGTCTGAGTGAAAGAGGCTAAAAAAACTCATTGCAGTATAGCTGTTTTTTCTCCAGTAAATCGATTATATCTAAATTAAACAAGATAGCTACCACAATCATTTTTAATATTCTTTCAACTATTATTTTCCCGATCTTTAATACTTTGCTGCCACGCCGCTGAGCGGCGAGTTCTGTCAGCGACTTGCCCGACCAACTGCCCACAAGCAGCGTCAATATCATCGCCGCGTGTTTGGCGAATAGTACAAACAAAGCCTGCTTCACTTAGTATACTGCTAAATGAATGAATGCGATTATTACTTGACTTATAATAGTCTGCATGTGGGAACGGATTGAACGGTATTAGGTTAATCTTACTCGGTAAGTCGCCTAATAACGCAACCAATTGCTCAGCATGTTCATTGCTATCATTGACACCATCTAACATCACATATTCAATCGTCACGTGTTTTTTATGGCGCGGATTGACATCAAAAACGTAATTTCTCGCTGCTGCCATCAACTGCTCTAATGGGTATTTTTTATTAATAGGTACTAGCTCATTACGTAGCTCATCGTTTGGTGCGTGTAATGAAATCGCTAAAGCGACGTCAAGCTCCTGTGCCAACTCATACATCTTTGGTACCACACCTGAGGTAGATAGCGTAACACGGCGTTTTGATAAACCATAAGCGTGGTCACTGAGCATCAGCTCCATCGAGCTGACAACAGGACGATAGTTTAATAATGGCTCGCCCATGCCCATCATCACCACGTTGGTGACATTGTTTTCCCATAAGCTATGGTCAACGCTGTCCAAACTGTCGTTTTCATCAGTCATATAAGAAGCATTTGCTACCCATAATTGCCCTAGAATCTCAGCTGCTGTCAAATCACGCTCAAAACCCTGCTTACCGGTACTACAAAAGCTGCAATCTAATGCACAGCCTACTTGCGAAGAGATACAGAGAGTTTTACGACCGTTTAATTTACTGTCGTCGGCTGGAATCAAAACTGTCTCAACCAATGAGCCGCCCGTCACTTCAAAAACCCATTTACGCGTACCATCATCACTATATTGACGATGAATTACTTTTGGCGGAACAACACAGGCATTGGCTGACAATTTATCACGCAATGATTTGCTCAAATTGGTCATTTGCTCAAAATCAGTGACACCATGCTGATAGATCCATTTAATCACTTGCGTCGAGCGAAACGGCTTTTCGCCGATGCTCTTAAAATAATCCGCCAGTTGCGCTTGGGTCATGCCCAATAGATTGGTTTTCGCCTGCGCCTCATCAACCAGCTTAATGCTATTCGCAGGCTTTGCTGGGATATGTTGGATGGGTGTTTGAGAAGTCGACATAATAGGTAACCTTTTTGCAGCCATTGCGATAAGCGCTGCAATTATTGAGATGGGCGTTGCCAGTCATACATTATGTATATACGTTATGTATGAGTGCAGGAGCAATCCGTTATGAGCGCATTTTTTATCGAGGCCTTGGTAAATGCTTAAAAATCATAAAAACATGCTGATAAGGGATTGATAATGCTCAGTAAAACTAATAATGAGGCAAGTGACTCGAAATTTCAATGAGTCATTTTAATGATTCATAATAAAATACCGGAATATTATAATAGCTAAAACGGCTTATACCCTAAGATATAAGCCGTCTTGCCACACTAATTATTAATAACCAACATCATAAGCTGATATCAATAATTGTTGCTATTAACGCGTACGTGCACAAACTTCATCTTCATTGAAGAAGTAGCTGATTTCACGAGCTGCTGATTCAGCTGAATCTGAACCATGAACGGCATTTTCATCGATGCTGCTAGCGAAGTCAGCACGGATAGTGCCTTCAGCGGCGTCTTTTGGGTTAGTAGCGCCCATGATATCACGATGCTTAGCGATAGCGTTTTCGCCTTCTAATACTGATACCAATACTGGACCTGAAGTCATAAATGAAACTAGGTCATTGTAAAATGGACGTTCAGCGTGCTCAGCGTAGAAACCGCCTGCTTTTTTATCATCAAGTTGCATCATTTTAGCCGCAACAATTTTTAGACCTGATTTTTCAAAACGGTCGTAGATAGCGCCGATGTTATTGCCAGCAACTGCGTCAGGTTTGATGATAGATAAAGTACGTTCGTTAGCCATGAAAAGCTCCTAATGGATGAGGGGGTTAAAAAATTGAACTAAAATAAGAAATGAAATAATAAAGAAGTCGCTTTATCACGAACCTCTCATTTTATCTCCGACTACTATATTGGCTTAGACTTATTGAAATGATTCATGATTTATCAATATAAATTCAAGACAGACCAACACAGAATTATTGCTTATCAAAACGTGAAAAAGGACTCCACTTGATGTTAGGGTGGAATTGAATTTCGCCTAGCGTTTCGTTTATTATATTAAATCTTTACACAAATAATATATTGAAATAAATTATTGTAAACTTTAAAGTTTATATTATATCAAAAAAAATGAATCGGCGTT
>NZ_JBXWIV010000041.1:0-2756 GCF_058197955.1 Janibacter sp. CoH_79_TC_3 | reverse complement strand
ATTACGGCCGCCAGTTCAAATGTATTTATTTTGATTTATGCGGGTATATGCGTACAGGTGTACCGACACATTGAAGCGTACAAAGTCTCTAGTGCGGAATACTCAGGTTTACTAGGAGCGGTGGTGGTCGGCATCATATGGTTTAACGAAGTGCCAAACGTAACTTTGTTAATAGGTTCTGCGTTGATTATTTTACCTTTGATATGGCTTGCTACTCTTGAATCTATGAGGTTTAGACAAAAAATTGGGTAGGATAACTAGGGCGTGTTGAATATTCATAATTTCAGCCAGATATAAGCTGTAGTGGCATAATAAAACTGGACAGCGTATAAGAGGTTTATACTAGGGCGTGTCCTCATTTTAAAAATGGTGATAAAAATGAGATAAATTGTAGCCAAACAAGGAAAATAGTGCAGTTAATATCGGGATATTACCCAGCTGTTTGACGAAGTTTGGAAAAATTTAGCCATTTTTAGACCATTTAGATATCCATCGATTAAATTGAGGACACGCCCCAACCAAAAGAAAGAAAATAGTACGACCAACAAACGCAACCCATACTCTCGAGAATTCAAGTTATAAGCTATCAGTTTAGGCGTTGAACACAAGCATAAAATACCTGACGTTGCTGATACATTAGTTATAGGTAAGTCTATCCTGCAGAAATGGCTAAGTCATTATTGTTAAGCAATGAATGACCAAGCACCTAAAACTGGTAATGCCTTAACGGATGAATAGCGAGAGCTCTAAGAACTGCGTAAATAGGTTAAGCGGCTGACTATGGAGCGCGATATCTTAAAAATGCTTCTGCTCTTCTGGCATTAGACAACCTTAAAGGCTATTGTTGATCAGCCAGCTGCAGAGCAAAATAAACGGGTGAGTAAAGGCCTTCTGTGTAAGCTATTTGGCTTGATAAAAAGCAGTTACTATTATGGACTAAAGCCGCCACCCGTCCGCCTAGAAATCGTCAAGTACAAGGCGTTAATCCGTCAAATATTCAACGATTCCTAGCAATCGGTAGAGGCTCATACTAATGAGTAAGTATGGCAGCAAATTTTTACGTTATATGATAGCTAAGTTGATCTAACAAATCGGCCTTAAAAGCTGTTAGTTAAAGACGCATAAATACAAGCACGCTGATCAAACATATGACGATATATTAGCTTGAAACTTTAGCCCAACAGCGCCCAATCAAGTCTGTACGGGTGATGTTACTTATATTCATATTAAAGGTGGCTGGTACTATTGAGCGGTAGTTTTAAATTTTTATGCTCAGTATGTAGAGGTATTTCTGGGTCACCCCCCCCTCACAGTGTACTGATAACTAAAGCGCTACAGATAGCGTATCAAACACGCCTGAAACTAAGTGATGTGCTGCTTCATTCTGATAAAGGGACGCATTATACCAGTAAGAAATTCGCTGAATCTGTCGCTGGTTGCGATCGCATGACCCAAAGTATGAGTCGTCTTGGTAATTGTTGGGATAACGCCCCAACTAGAAGGCTCTTCAGGAGCTCTAAAACAGAATGCATGCTAAAGGGCGGTTACGAAGATATTACTGATAGTGACCTTATCAAACTTTGAGACTACATAGTTTTAATGACTATTTGCTACCAGCAGGAAAATAGAGACGTTATTTTAACCAAAATATTTTACTAGCTGTCTCAAATTAGTTGACCACTACAAGGATTATATATGTCAGCAACCAAAGAAGAGATAACTGCCTTTCTGGCATTAGAATTTCCTCAAACCAAATGCATAGTTGAAGCAGTAGACGATAACAGTTCCATCTTATCGCATGATATTGGTAGAGATGAGTTGCGTCCAGGTGGCACCGTCTCTGGTCCTGTATTAATGAGCATTGCTGATGTCGCACTCTATGTAGCGATATTTGGTAAAATTGGTATTGTGCCTTTAACAGTAACGACGAGCCTAACCATCAATTTTTTGCGTAAACCATCAGCAGACGCACGTATCATTGCTAAGTGCACCTTACTAAAAGTAGGACGTACGCTAATCGTAGGCGAAGTTTCCTTGTACTCAGAAGGATTTGGCGACTTGGTTGCACATGTCGTTGGCACATATTCCGTACCTCCTAATCACGACTAAATGACTTATAAATACACACTATTCAACACTATCGTCTCAGTGAGTTATGCTGAAGAAACTTTAGAACATTTAGTGTAACTTTTAATGCTGAAGCTATCAAAAAAGAGCAGAAAAAAACTATAATGTTTCAGCGACGGCAAAGTAGCTAGGCAGCTCAGGATGAATGAGATATCTTAAATATGAAAGAAGGAAGCGAGGCACTGCTTCGCCCCGACGCAAGATAAGAGCTATGCTCGAATGAGACCACTGCGTACTTCGCAAATCACAGTTAGTGAAATACGCCTTTATTAAAGATAGCCAATCCCTCTTCAACATTACTACTATGTACAGTGTCGATAAAGGATTGCATGAGCTGCTTTTGGAAGTCTTTGATGTCATCATAGCTATTCATGCTAACAGCCATTTGCTCGGCCAGTTTTTTAATATCAGATTGAGTAGCCACTGCTTATTCTCCTGTTATTGAGTTATAAGCAGTTACACAGTTTTTAGGAAAGGCTGTGTGGCAATTTATAGTTGCTTTTACTATATATAGAAACTTTAATCATATTGATTGAGGTTTCTACTTATATCAATGAACTGACCCCCATAAGTTGGACACAACTTATGGGGTATTTTTATGCGTTACGATCTAGACTTTAAGATGCAAG
>NZ_JBXWIV010000040.1:0-3749 GCF_058197955.1 Janibacter sp. CoH_79_TC_3 | reverse complement strand
TGTGAGTGGCGTTTTAATCACAGTGACCCAAAGTCGCAATTACTACAATTAAAACAATGGGTTAAACAGGGTTTGAACTAGTTATCTAGGACAGCCCCTTATTTAATATAAACTGCCTATTAAATCCCTATTTTTGACGTATGGATCATAACCTTATGACTCAACTCTTACCACCCTCTAATCGCCTAAAAAAATCAAAAGACCGATCATCAATAGCTATTATACTGGCAGTGTCAATTCATGTTTTGGTTGCAGTGGTCATCTATTTTACGGTCTTTAATGATAAAAAATCATCAACAGAAGAACCACTACTTAATAACAATGGCTTAATATCAGCTTCTGTTATAGAAGAGAACGAGCTAACACCATTAGATAGTGAAAAAGACATGGCTACCCAATCCAGTGACCTGCAAAAGGATGGGACGAATACTGCTGACATTAATATGACCGCCAATACTGAAAAAAACTTAGCAGATAAGAATGTGGTCACCACTCAAAAGACAAAGTCCATTGTTCAAAACGAAGGACAAAAAGATAGCAGTGCCTCAATTGAGCAAGCATCAAGACTTAATGCTAACAACAATCTAAAACCCAATACCGATTTAGTCCTCGATACTCAACAAGAGCCGCCTGAGTATACCCTTAAACAGACTAAAGAATATCAACAATTAGATGCTGACATCGATAAGGATGCTGATCAACTTTCTAAACTCATCGGCGAAGTTAAAAAATACAATCAAAGCCAGATACAACAGTATCAAACAGACACACCTTCCAATAAGAGTGCAACGGCAACGCCTTCAGTAAAATATGACTATCCTATAACTCCTATAACATCTCCGCCTTCCTCATCTGCAAATAAAAATCAGACGATACCTGAGTCATCAGAAAGTGATAGATAACCGCTATACTTAAACTATTGTCATAACTTATTAATCAAAAAGCCACAACAAGTTATGGCTTTTTGAATGACGATAGCTGTATTTGTTAGTTGGTATAAGATGCGCTATAGCAGCCGCATCTCATCCTTATTGAATACTACTAAATAACATTATCAATGATATCAGTTTGGATGTATAACTGCGCTATACTACCGGCGTCTTGGTACAGATCATAACCTGCTTGATCAGAAGTACCAGACTTAGTCATACCAGATACATTGACGGTATCAACGCTATCACCTTTGATAAATAACTGATTATTACCATCAGTCATACTAATAACATCACTCAAGTTTAGATTTAGTGTTTGAGCAGTATTATTCGTCAAATCAAGAGTTTCAAAGTTAGTAACGTTATTCATATCATTGCTAGCAATAATACTCGTGTCGGTAATCACTAAGGTGTCATTCTCTTGACTACCGTCTAAGTTTGTGCCGCCATCAATAGAAACATCATTTTTATCAAATACTATAGTATCGCTACCCTCGCCGCCTAGCAAAGTATCTGCACCGCTCAGACCAACTAAAGTATCATTTCCTGCACCGCCGTTCAATGTTTCCGCTTGGTTTGTACCTAATAAGTAATCATTATTATCAGTGCCACGTGGAGCAAGATTATCTATTGAGTTAGGATTTTGAGGCGTTGCATACTCATTATAGTTCAGTGTCACTGTTGAGGTGGCCGTATCACCATCAGCATCTTTATATGTAAAGGAGAACACATCAATATCATCTTGACCAGGCGACACAATCTCTGAGATATTTTTAGCTGCACTGAATTTATAACTACCATTGGCATAACCAACAAACACACCATAGTCTGTTTTGAACTCATAGTTAGTCATATCACTATCTGTATCCATAATGGCTATTCCATTAGCACCAGTGGTCGATGTGCCTGACCAGACAATACCAGTGCCAGTCGGGTTAGTGTAATCAACAGCATCTGCACCCACCGCTACTTGTCCTGCAATCACAACGTTATCGGCTAATTCAGGCAATGGATTTAACGGCGTTAGCTTACCAATGACGTCATAAGTATTTTCCTTACCTTCTTCACTGTTTACCACAAAGGTACCTTCATCGTCCAATGCTGGATCGTAAGAACCATTAATTTTAGTTTGATAAGCTTTCAGGAACGTTTTGTTTCTATCAGAGTCAACAGCTGCATTTGGATCTTTATTTACAAGCTCCAAATCAAGCTTATATTGCTGACCAGCAATCGTTATAACTCGGGATGCATTCGGTATGATGATGAAGTCACTAGCCACAAAGGTAGCATCATATTCTGCTGAAGTTAAACCATAAAACTCAGCCGTATTACCATTGGGAGTTTCATTATGCTTAAGCAAATAATCAACTGAAATTGGCTCAGAATTGCCATTCACATCAATTGTAAAGTCGACGTTAAGATTCGTCTCAATCAACGTACCGCCATCTCCATAGATACTAAAGTTGATATGTGAAAAATTACCTAAATCAATATCAGTCTCGAACTTAACTCCTTGACCAGCACCTTGATAGTTGGTATTTTCATAAGTGGTATACCCTGCAGGAGGAGTCGTTCCTGCTGGTCTACCCCAATAAATACCCTCATCCAAAGAGTCTACATAAGTGTTACCATCACCTGCTTGGTACGTAGCATCTTGCTCAGCAGACAATATTCCAATTGTACCGCCATAGTTCCGTGATTCAACAGTGGTTCCTGTGCTACCAGCAGCGACATTATCTGCATCAGCAATCAAATAGCCTGCACGTGTTGGTCGAGTGAACAATGTCTCATCGAAACCTGTTTGTAAGCCATTGATAGTGATGGTCTCTTGCTGAACATCAATATTCCAAACCACAGGTTGAGGTAAAGGAGAGTCGTCTTCAACTATCACTAGTAACTCATCAGATTTAGCTAATGACTCAGTGGCAGTAGCATTTTCAAAGACTTCGATACCAAAACTAACAGGTAATACACCTTCAGTATTGTCACCTAGTATGTGGTCTACAGGCGCACCTAATACCACATCATATCCAAACTGATAACCATCAGTTATGGCTTCTTTATTACCATTTAAACTTATAGTCAGAACATTCTGAACTTGAGGAGCACCAGCACTGTCTGTATAGGTATATTCACCAACAATATTACCTGTCGCCGAATCAATACGGAAATCTACTGGATTGCCTTGGCTAGTAATGTTCTGTACAGCAGTTGGTAGGACAAAGTTGACCACCGAATTTGACAAATCTGTATCAGTATCAGTTACTCTAATCCAATTATTATCAGTATCCGTTGCTGAATCAGTGGTATCTAAAGTTGAATCTGGATTGGTATCTGGATTACCTCCAGCCAAACCTTCTTCAGAAACACGGGCAGGCGACGATACTGAGATGTTAGTTGGTTGATCGTAATCGATGGTGACAGTCGCTTCATTCGAGGTCTTACCTGTAAGGTCATCAACGGTATAGCTGATTGGCGTTGGATCACCTGTGAAGCCTGTCTCTGGGGTAAAGGTGATGTCACCAGTGGTTGGATTAACTGTCCAAACGCCTTCGCCTGATACGTCAACCGATTTGCCATCAGCAGCAATGGTGCTACCTGCTGGTGACACAGTGATCATGACAGTGGTCGGATCTAGGTCGCCTTCAGCATCGGTGTCATTGCCAACCACAGCCACAGTCACAGGAGAACCTACTAAACCTGTTTCGAGGTCATCGACAGCAACTGGCGCGGTTGAACGGTCATCACCTACCGTAGGATCAGTAGGATCTACAGGATCAGTGCCGTTAGTGGTGCCATCATCATAAATAGTGGTGG
>NZ_JBXWIV010000039.1:0-4126 GCF_058197955.1 Janibacter sp. CoH_79_TC_3 | reverse complement strand
TACAGGCAAGGCCGGACCTTTTCGTTGACAGAGGTTGGTGAGCGTTATTTCACAGATGTGAGTGGCGCATTGGGTCTTCTTTCAGATAGTAGTCAGATTATTAAGTATGGAAAACCTGGGCATATACGCTTAGCGCTGTACAGTTCAGTCGCAGTAAATTGGTTGATCCCTCGATTAGAAGACTTCTATAGACAGTATCCAGAAATAGAACTCACTTTAGATATGGTTAACCATCCGTCTGATCATAGTAATCAAGTGGCCGATTGTTGTATCACCATAAATCCTTCCCCACATTCTTTCATCAGTAAGTTTTTATTTTCTGAAACTTTATATCCTGTTTGTGGTCAAAAGCTTTGGGAGAAAATAAGAGATAAACCACTTCCTGATGCATTGTGGCGGCATCCAATATTGTCCGTGAGGTATACAGATATAAGTGAGAATACAGCGGAGGATTGGCTGCGGTGGTGTAAAGCAGGCGGATTTGAGTTACCGAACAATATAAAGATAAATCATTTTAGTCATGTACTACTAGCTATAGAAGCCGCACGGCACAATCTGGGTATTACTCTCGTTAACAATTATATGATACTAGATCAATATTATAAGCAGAAACTTGTTAGAATTCCAATGCATGAATTACTAACAGGGGATAAGTTTTACTTCGTTTGCAAGAAATTAAAGAATAATAAGGATGATATTATTAAACTATCTAAATGGTTAGAATCTCAGTGTGAGTAATAAAAGCAGCATGTACCCAGCCGCTGCTTGTCTTGATATAGGTAAAGTCAGTGAGCTATGCTGAAGAAACCGTAGAGATAAACTTGGTAAACTAACGACTCAATGAGGAGTTTATCATGACCAAGAAAATCAGAAACTATAGTACAGAATTCAAAGCTGAAGCCGTTAAGAAGATAGCAGATAATAATGGCAATGTTTCAGCGACGGCAAAGCAGCTAGGCATAGTCATGCAAACCTTATCTAACTGGCACAAGAAAGCGAATGAAGGCAAGCTGATCTGTACTAAAGAATATGATCCTGAGCTTATGGCAGCTATTCAGGAAATAAAGCAGCTCAAGCGGCAGCTTAAAGTTGCTGAAGAGGAGCGCGAGACTCTAAATGAGGAGGGATGAAGCGAAGTACTGATTGTAGTGGTCAACTAATTTAGGACAGCTGATAAGAGGTTTTGATTAAAGTAATGTTTCTCTTTTTCTAGCAGTGTTAAATAATTGTTAAAAGTATGCGGTCTCACGGTTTGATAATAGCCCTAGATATAATCAACAATGGCGCTTTTAGCCTCAGCGATATTCTCATAACCACCCTTTGGCATCCATTTTGTTTTAAAGCTCCTGAAGAAGCGTTCAGTTGGGGCGTTGTCCCATGAGCGAGGATTAGCAAAGCACTGCTTTGCCCGAGTGCAAGGCGGAGGGCTGTGCCCGTAGTGAGTTACCTTTTCGGGTCATACTTTGTATCATGCCCTCACGACTTGCCACAGATTCAGCGAATCTTGCACTGGTGTAATGGGTTCCCTGATCAGAGTGAAACAGCACTCCAATTGGCTGTAAGCGCGTCTGATACGCCATTTGCATCGCTTTGGTTGTCAGCATACTGTCAGGTGAATCTGATACAGCAAAGCCAAAAATACGCCGAGCATACAAATCTAACACCACCGCTAAATAGCACCAGCCGCCTTTGATATGAATATAGTTGACATCGCCCGTCCAGACTTGATTGGGCGCTGCTGGGCTAAGGTTTCTATTTAAGATATTGTGATGCATTTTATGCGCCTCGTCAGCATGCTTATATTTATGCGTCTTTAACTGACAGCTTTTAAGCCCCATCTGCGCCATGAGTTTACCTACCATATAACGTGACAGCTTGATGTTGTGTTCATTCATTATTATGGCGGCAATGCTGCGCGCCCCTGCTGATCGCTTTGAGTCGTTAAATATTTGGCGGACTGATGCTTTGGTTTTGACGGTTTCAAGGCTAATTGGCTTGGGATGCCGTCCATAATAATAGCTGCTTTTCATCACGCCAAACAGCTTACACAGAAGGCTTTTATTGACCTGTTTGTCTTGCTCTGCAAGCTGACTTATTAGCGATAGCCGTTCAGGCTGTCCAAGTCCAGCAGAGCAGAAGCCTCACTCGAGCATAGCTCTCGTCTTGCGTCGGGACAAAGCAGTGCTTCGTTTTATCCCTCCTCATTTAAGATGTCACGCTCCATAGTGAGCCGCTTAACCTGTTTACGCAGTTCTTGAAGCTCGCGCTGTTTATCCGTTAAAGCGTTGCCGACTTTAGGTGCTTGGCCATTCATTTCTTTGCGGTACTGACTCAGCCATTTCTGCAGAGTGGATCTACCTATCCCTAAGGAATCGGCCACATTAGGTATGGTGCGGTTATGATCAACGACTAAGCTGATGGCTTCTAATTTGAATTCTCAGGTATATTGATTGCGTTTGGTGGTCATACTATTTTCCTTCTTTGGGTTAGTATAAACCTCTTAGCAGCTGTCCAAGTTTATTATGCCACTACACTGTCTGAAAATAAAATGGACTCTTAGTGCTTATATGATCTCTATAACTCAAGTCATCAAGCAAATGATAATCCAACGGCTATGTGTCGGCAGCGTTATCCAAGGTCTCGATAGCCCACTGACGAACAGTCAACCCTTGATTCTTGGCGGCTTTAATCCAACTAAGCTGAACGAGCCCAAGCGTCTGCTCGTCTGTAGGGATATTTTCATCTGAGTTTAATTTAGTTGTCATTTAATAGTTAGATTTAAGTTAGTTGGTTTGGACTTACTTATTTAGGTTTTGCTACTTTGGTTTTTTTAATATAGACTTTCCAGTTACCGTTATTGGCAATAGGGTTTTTATACGCATTACTATATGGCAGTAGCTTGCGTTTGCGATTGTCCACCACATGAAAATCATCGGTATTGTGTGCAGCCACAATAAGACCAGTAGTATAAAATTGAGTGATAAAGCTTTTATTGTCAGGCTTGTTAGAACGGACATTGTAGGTATGCATTCTAGCACGAAAATCTATGAATTCACGGTGACAAACAAGCTCTCCCGATGGGTTTTTCAAAAAAAATTCGTCCATTCTGAGCACTTCATGCAGCTCAAATTCACCGCATTTACTCGTAAGCGCAGCTACAGAACGAAAAGTCTTGGACTCTTTAGCGGTATTCTTACAAATACTGAGCCTTGTAACATGGTAACGGAACTGGGGCAGCATCAATTTGGCTGGCAAGATCGCATCATGCATTAATGCCGCTTGCGGATAGAACTTATGAGCCAAGTCAAAAGCTTTCTTATACTTACGGTGATACTCCTGAACAGCCGCTTTCTCGCCAGCCCATATAGGTAGATCTTCATCAATGAATACTAAGCCATCGCTCAATGTAGGCGGGTAGAACTGATCTCTTAACTCTAAGCACATCTCTTTAAGCCTTGAGAGCTCTTGCAAAGCTGCTTGCTCAGTCATATCTTCAGGCATGACAAGGGTTGCATTGCGAGGCATACGACCTCCTTCATCTATTATATGTATAACAATACAAGCGTCTGACTAATTTATATTATTAATAATGATATAGCTTATATAATACAATATTTTATATTGAAAACAGTTACTTGTCTTTTATTTATCAAAAAGTGCCTCACATGACTAATCGCCTCCAAGACCGAGATTTCATAGTGACCCAGCATCTAAATAACCAGTACCGATATATTTTACTGGATACGATTAGTGAGGAAGATTTTTTGTTAATCCCTATGTCAATTACCAATTTGCATGAAAAGCATAGTGAACAAATTCCGGATATTACTTTACGCAATAGAGATAACTTTGATGAAACTGTCATGCAACCTTTACAAAGGCAATTTAAGTATTGGTTAGACAGTGATGTTGACCTCCTCCCCTCCCTAAAGTGAGGGGATTCCTACTGCTAGACGCTCAAGCCCGAGCGCAAGAATATTCTTTGCCGCATTAACATCGCGGTCGTGAGTGACACCGCACTCGCAAAGCCATTCTCTTATTCCTAAATTTGCTCTACCTTTCGGACTGTTTTGGCGTGAGCCACAACACGAACAAGTTTGGGTGGTGTAACTTTCATTTACCTCAT
>NZ_JBXWIV010000038.1:0-4205 GCF_058197955.1 Janibacter sp. CoH_79_TC_3 | reverse complement strand
ATCTAAAGCAGTATCTAAAGCAGTATCTAAAGCAGTATCTAAAGCAGTATCTAAAGCAGTATCTAAAGCAGTATCTATAAAGGATTGCATGAGCTGCTTTTGGAAGTCTTTGATGTCATAAAATCTTTTCATGCTGCCAGCCATCTGCTGGGCCAGTTTCTTAATGTCGGTTTGATTGGTCATTGCTTATTCTCCGGTTAGTGGATTACAAGCAGTTACAAACTTTTTAGGAAAGTCTGCGATTTATAGATCTAGTAATCTCTACTTCTCGACTAAGGACTTTCAAACCATCATTAATACTCTTAACATCGCTTTCAGTCAAATCATCCGCATATTTAGTAGTAATCACACTTAGACTAGATTCAAGCGCTCTAGCATGCTTCTGTACGCTCTCATTGCTATCTAATGTTCTTAACCCTTCGTATGCAAGCTGATACTGTGTAGAAGTTCGCGTTAATGTCTCTTTTATCTGCTCTTGTGCTAATATTTTACATTCATCAGCTGTGGTTTCATTGTTTATGTACTGCTCGATATTGTCTAAATAACTGACTGCTGTTAGTGTTTCTGCTGTCATTCGGCTAATGTCGCTACGTCCCAATAAGCCTTGTAACTCGTTATTTTCAGTTGCTCGGTTAGCATCTAATCTAGTAATGAATGTGTCAAAATCGGCTGTGACTTCGTTATAGTTTTTACGTTCTTTTTGCCTGTTAATCAATACATCCATTGCATTCAAGTTATCTTGCATAACGTCAAGCGTGAGCAAGTCAGCAACGCGCCGTTGTTCCTCTCTAAAATCATCAAAATCGTTATTTAAGCCCAAGTCATTAGCGAAGCGATCAAGGATTTTCACTTGTCTATAGTCAAATTTTTCAGGGTAATCAGCAGAATTATCATGGAAGCCTGGGCGCAAGCTAAACTTTTCATCATGCCGAGTCATTAAACGATGAGCAAAAACGTTCAACGTCGCTCTAAGATTATTAGAGTTCTCTTTATCTCCGAATTTTGCTCTATGAGCTTTGTCATCTGCATCTGCAAGCTCTCTATTAATTTGTCTTTCTCGCTTAAGAAAGGCTCGTCTATAGTTGTCATCGAAAGGGGTTGGGGCTGGTCTTGCTCTTTGCTCAACTGCTCTGTTAATTTCAATATCTGACTTTCCGATAGCTTCAGTGATTCCCTTAATTGCTTGTTTTGTGTCGTCAATTCGTTGTGTGAGCTTATCATTTGCTTGTGCTGTGCTTGAACTTCTTGTTGTGTTGCTCTCAATGGCTTTGTGGTTTTCATCAATCCAACTTGATAAGTTTTTGCATCTCTTAGTTGTCCATGCAATATATCGTTCTGTGTCTCCAAGTCTTTGATGCGCTCGATCAATATATCGTTTTGTTGTTTCAAGTCGTTCATCAAGATCTCGCTTCTCAAAAATGATTCTATTAGATGCTTGCAATACTAAGCGGTTACGCTCTGCGATCATGGCGTTAACTTCACCCCTGATCGTAACTGGGGCGATGCCGTTAAATACCTCGCCTTTTTCCTTTGCTGCCGCTTTAGCTTCTGTGTATGCGTCACGCTCTAGCTTAGTCGCAACGCTACCCATCTTGAGCTGTGGTTCAACATCTTTGCCTTGATCTACATAGCTACGACTGTCAATTAAGTTAAGATTACGCTCGGCTAGTTTATCGTTAGCTGTCTGTTCCCAAATTTTTCGAACTTCTTTGATTTCCTCGCTGACGCGCTCTAGCCCAAGCGATCTACGATTCTTATCTGATAGCTCGATAGTCGCCTTATCTTTCAATACGATCTCAAAATTATCGTCAAGCTCTGCGGTGCGCGTGGTAAATAGAATATGAGCATGGAAGTTTCGAGGGTCTGCTCCCCGATCAATCTCTTTTTGTGTCGGCTGATGAATAGCGCAATCGGCAATCGTACCGTAACGATCCGCTAGCGTCTGGGCAAAGCTATGGGCTAGCTCTTTGCGCTCTTGCTCGTTCAACTCGTGCGGTAGATTGACAAGCCATTCTCTAGCGACTCGGGCATCTTTGCGTTTCTCTGCAAGCTCTGCTTTATTCCATAATTCACCACGATCAACGGTAGCCTTAGCATCTGCCAATGCTGAGGGTAAAATAATATCCGCACTCATCACGCCATGCTTTTTTGAATAGTCGTGAGTCTTACCGTATCGCTTATCCTCAAGCTCAACACCTGCGCGATAGCTCGCACTAGCAACGGCACTTTGTCCGCTACCTCGTGATATTGATTTGGTCGATGCGATAAAAATAGCCATTATTGATTGCTCGGTTTTTATTTTTTACTACTAACGTCTTTTTGTTAGTAGTGGGGTTTTAGGGGATTCCCCTAACGTGTTTTGACTTTATAAATTTTTAGACTGTAGGGAATAAACATTTGTAAAGTCGAAAACTCGCGCTTACTAAATAAAATTAAACTATTGATCAAACAAATATATCATGGTAGATTGTTAGATTCTGGAAAAATTACTATAGTTGGTGAGTAAGAAATTTATGCTTAGTCAGTAAGATTGAACAATCGGCCAAATAACTATATCACAGTATATTTTTAGAGTCTGGAGAAGTTGCTATAGTTGTGGGAGTAAAAAATTGAATAATTTAAGGATATAATATGAGCTTACTAGGTAGTAGTGACCTAAAGGAACAGCAGAAAATCAATGATCTTGAGCTTAAGATAAATATAGAGAAGCAGAAACTAGATAAGAAGCTAACACGGCAAAAAATACTACTAGGATCTTTTATGATTGATTTACTAGAGACAGATAAGGTAGAAGGTCTAACAAATTATACCGCTAATAATCTAAATAACTTTTTAACTAGAGAAGGCGATCAGGAATTACTGAGTGGGCTTATTAGTAGTTTGAAAAAGAAAATACATAATTTTGAAGATGTGAAAAATCATGGCAATGAAAATGATTCTCAAGAATAGGTATTTTCTGATAGCAGTGGCTTTAGTTTTAATGCAGCAGCTGTTACTGGCAGTCAGTATCAACATTTTTCATAGCTCTAGCTGGAGAAAAAATGTTTAGTAATAACGCTAAAGTGGTTATTACTTATACCTCCCTACTATTCTTCCTATTTGCTTTACTCTCATATTTAACAAGCTCCTTAAATAGTTTTTATATAGTTAAGTTAAAAAACTCCCTATTTAACGCTTATATATCAAATATATTTACTAAGTTTTATAGAGAGCAAAAATTCAATAGTGTAACCAATAGAGAAAATTTAATTAGCTGATTATCAGGAGAGGCAAATGTTACTTTGGAGGATGCATCTTACTTTATAATTGATACTATCTCTTTGTATCTAAATATAATCCTTACGTTTTTGGTGTTCTTCATAACTTTAGGCTTTGGGCTTTGGGCTTTCAATCATACATAATAGGTAGTGCATTATTAACATCTATTATTATAGTGTCTGTATTAAATACAAAAATAGATGCTCTTGCTAAGAGTAGTCAAGATGAAAAATTGAGGATGAACACCTATCTTTCGCCCCATTGGGATTACTTGTTTAATGCCGATAGCGTGATGCAAGCTAAAACTAAAACTAAAACTAAAACTAAAACTAAAACTAAAACTAAAACTAAAACTAAAACTAAAACTAAAACTAAAACTAATAATACTCTAAGTAAAAAATTAGAAACATTCTTTAAAACAACGATTTTGTATTCTACTTTGGAGCAGTTTGTAGCCACTATCCCTATATTAATAGCTGTTCCAGCATTGACCCCTGCCGTCAAATCCGCATAAAAAAAACTTAGGAGATTTTAGTTACGCAGCTTGACGATAATAATCAAACCACACCTGTCTTTGCGTTTTATAGCCCAAACCCTTTTGGGTTCTAGTCCCACTTTGAACATAGCTCTTGCCTTGCGTCGCTGCAAAGCAGTGCTTTGCTAGTCGCTCCTCATTATACTCAAGCTCAATATATTTAATGATGTCATTGATAGCTTCGAATCTCGTTTTATAATCCTGATGATACATCAACTCATTTTTCCTTGCGGAATAATGTTCCTCACGCGATATAGCGTTGACAGCCTTTAATGAACTACCCACCACCTAAAGAGGTAGGGGTTTCTTAGGTAATACCCATACTTGATACGATGTTTTGTATCAGCGGTTAGGCAAATTGACTAAGCTAACCCCGTCGTACCGACGGTTTTGATTGTTGCCAACTTCAATC
>NZ_JBXWIV010000037.1:0-4494 GCF_058197955.1 Janibacter sp. CoH_79_TC_3 | reverse complement strand
CCATCACTAATCGTGACAGTCACGACCGTGTCTTCAGTGCTTGGGTTGCTGATGCTGACCGTATAGGTCGCTTCATTGGCACTGCCATCAGCCGCGGTTTCATTCAAGCTTGTGGTACCACTAATGCTTACTATTCCTGGATAGTCAACGGTAATAGTCGCTTGGTTAGATTTCTCACCCGTTTTATCAGACACCACATAGTCTACTGGTGTTGGATCCGCTGTAAAGCCTGACTCTGGCGTAAAGGTCACTTTGCCTGTACTGCCATCAACGGACCAAGTGCCTTCGCCATCTACCACTACATTAGTGACTTCATCACCTGTCACAGGGTCGATAAGCTTGACTGTCGTTGGATCTAAGTCGTTTTTAGGGTCGCTGTCATTCGCTACCACGTCGATGATGACAGGCTGACCTGTTTCACCTTCTGCCATATCGTCTTTGGCAACTGGTGCCTGATTAACAGGTGGAGTGATTGACGAGTTATTATTACTACTGCTAGCCGCAACGATACCTACTGCTCCCAGACCAGCTGCGGCAGGTATCCACCAAGGTATGGCAGCAACTGCTACATATTCCTGACCTCCTAAAGCTTGACCCTCAATATCACCTATCTCTAATTGAGTTACATAGTCGTAGGTCTCACCAGTATCTGGAATATAATAATAGTACTCGCCATCTTCAGCAATACCAAGCAATGCACTATCTGTATTATCATAAAACCCTTCTATAATCAGGTCGCTTTCTTGACCTTCTTTTTCAAATGAGACATGCAAGTCGTTCTTGACACGTTTAGTAATAATATGGTTAGGCGCACGACCAATAGCAGTATCGTGAAACTCATAGTTCACTTTGTTCGTAGCAGTGATTACCGTAGGGACACCATCTTTGGTGACAACAGATATTTGGTCAATGGTCTGAGTAGCATCATTTATTTTTACGATGACAGTATTCATTGGGTTACCTTTTTTTAATGATAGCAGTACCATTTTAGATTTTATATGGCACGGTTTCAGTGGTTATGAAATTTATTTGATATTAATTATTTGGTCGCTCTTCAATAATGGCAATCACACGGCGATTAAGCTGACGGCCTTCTACAGTATTATTGCTGGCTCTTGGCTGTAACTCACCATAACCAATGGCATTCAGACGCTCAGGTGCAGTCCCAAATTGAGTGATTAACACTTCTTTTACAGCATCTACTCTACGTTGTGATAATGCTTGGTTATATTTTTCACTAGCACGGCTATCAGTATGTCCCTCGATAGTAACTAACGTATTAGGATATTGCGCCATAAACTCTGCTACTTCAGAGATCTTAGAATAGTAGTCTGGTTTTACTATAGATTTGTCGGTGTCAAACAGTACTTCGAGTTCAATAGTCATTTTTTCAGTTAATACGGCTGGTTGTTCTACTACTGGTGCTGGCTGCGTTACTGGTGGTATTGCAATCACTGGTGTAGGACAGTTGGGGACGACACGACTAATTTGGTGCGTTTGATAGCGTTTGGTTGCTAATAATGGCAATGCACTCTCTGTTGTTATCTGATCCAGTGTTCCTTGTCCACTTTCGTCCATGTCTACGTAGAAGAAGTACGTTTGACCACTAGCTAATTGGTAATCTTTTTGCTCAGCGAGCAAGTTATTGTCTTTAAAGCCAGTGGCATGAGCGCTTAGTTGGTTTGTGCCTACACAAGAGTTGACGGCGGTGTAGTTACCAGGATGTAGGCTGACTTGAAATCTGTCGTTGATTGCGATGTTGGCACTGGTTTGCTCAGGATCATTATCATTTTTTCGGATGAATATCAGGCGAGTTTCGTCATTAGCCACTTGTTCTGCTAGCATCTTACTAATATCAGTATCTACTTGGTTATTCCATGCGACTTTGCCAACACGTCGGCTATCTCCATCGTTATCAATACTATTATTGCTAGTAGTAGCACAGGAAGATATACCAAAAAAAATCGTTGGTAGCATAATAGTAGTGATGGCCTTTTTAAATACCTTTTCCATAGTAGATTCCTAAATATAAGTTTATAAAATAATGGTCACTTTAAGATTTTAAATCTCTTAGTCGTGAGAATCACGTCAGAGTCTTATTATTATGAAGTTAGCCATTTCTGATTACAGAGCATACGAAATTTCAATGCTTATACTAAATTTTAGTCATGGACACAAAGCCAACATACATAGCAGATACTCTTTGCTTTACTAAATATTTATGTGCTAATTCTTTTCGTGTATCTAATAATATTTCTTGAAATGTGACACTTTTTTCTTTTAATCATCTTTGTAAAATACACACATTTGTATCTGGTACTTACAACAATTACTGACAATTGGGAACGATTGAACTAAGACTATAAGTGCCATGTAAGATATTGTTGTATTATATTACTCATATTGTTACTAAATATTTTCTTGAATACAGATTGAATTAAAATAAGATAGTGAACCGCCCCGACTTTATCGGAGGCTGATTTACTTTAGTCAGGCAGCAATGCCTGACAGGATTAAATTATCATAATACCGCTTTTCAAACTCAAAGGGTGACACATATCCAATCGTGCTATGTAGTCGTGTTTTGTTAAACCAATCGACCCATTCAAGGGTTGCCAGTTCAACATCGTTCACACCAGACCAGCTCTCTTTCAAATAATGAATCACCTCAGACTTGTACAGCCCATTGACCGTTTCAGCCAATGCGTTGTCATAAGAGTCGCCTGTTGTACCAACAGAGGCAATCACACCGCAGTCAGCCATCTTATCTGTGTAGCGAATGGATAAATACTGAACCCCTCGATCACTGTGATGAATCACATCTTTGGGATTATTCCTATCTGCTATCGCTTGATTGAGCGCGGCCATCACCATATCGGTGTTCATGCGATTGGATACTTTCCAGCCCACAATGGCACGAGCGAACACATCAATAATAAAAGCAGTATAAACCCAGCCACTCAGTGTCTTGATATAGGTAAAATCTGCAACCCACAGCTGATTAGGACGATAAGCGCTAAAGTTACGATTGACTAAGTCATCAGCGCGCTTTTGGTCGTCACGGCTGTTGGTGGTAATCTTACCCTTACCGCGCCAGATGCCTTGCATACCATACTGCTTCATTAAACGCTCGACGGTGCAACGAGCAACCTTTAATCCGTCAGCTTTCATCTGCTGCCAGACTTTACGAACACCGTAACGGCATTTACTGTCCTGCCAGATACGTTTAATCTCGCTGACATAATAGTCGTCATGCTGACTGCGCAGTGAACGTTTTTCAGGATTATTAGCTAAATATTTTTTACGATGATAGGTTGACGGGGCAATCGGTAATACTCTACAGATCAGCTCGACCCCATAAAGATGTTTATTGTCGTCGATGAATTGAATCATGATTTTAGTCAGCGGCCCTTCTCCGCCTGGGCGAAAAA
Organism: Janibacter sp. CoH_79_TC_3; assembly: GCF_058197955.1. NCBI lineage: Bacteria > Bacillati > Actinomycetota > Actinomycetes > Micrococcales > Intrasporangiaceae > Janibacter > Janibacter sp. CoH_79_TC_3. The sequence continues at coordinate 1,063 of NZ_JBXWIV010000037.1, read as the reverse complement.
AGCAGCAGCCTTACGTATAATCTCATTGGCTTGCTTGAGCTCTTTGTTCTCTCGTTCAAGCTCTTTGATACGCTCTTTGTCACTTTGAGCTTGCACTGAGGCGGGAATGGTTTGGTCTATGTGCTTTTTATGCCATGACCGCAGGGTTTCAGGCGTACAGCCAATCTTAGGGGCAATTGCTTGAATAGCTGACCAGGTGGAAGGATAGTCGCTTAATGCTTCAATCAGCATTCGAACGGCGCGGTCTTTAATCTCGGGGGTGTAGTGTCGTGTTTTCATCGTTGTATTCTCTCAGAATGTTGAGTCTCCGACAATCCCGGGGCGGTTCAAAGGTTCAAAGTCATTCCACCTATCTTGAAGGTACTTTTTATCTGGTATTCTTGGGTCTGCTCTATCAATAGGACAACAAACGTAATACTTCACCAGATTTGGGTGCTTTGTGATAGCTGTCTCAAACGATTTCTTAATCTGCTTGAATTGACTATCTTGAATATCGAAGAAGTACTTAGCCTGCCAGCCAATCTCTTCTTCATTGTCTAAAATTAAATAAGACTCAACGCCACCATCAGGAGCTTTTACTCTAATATATTGACCATTTTCTTTGTTCTCGTTATAAGCTAATTGGCAAACAACCTCTTCAAAGGCTGTGTTTTGTGAATACTCATAGCTTTTTATATCTTTCCAGTTGATATTATTTGCTAGCATAAACGTTGGTACACCTACTCAGATAAATAGACTTCTTGCATAAGTCATTACTAGCCCTTGTAACTCCGTCAGTGGAAGTCAATAAACTGGTACTTTTGCAAGAGATCTAATGATTATATCGATATTATCAATAAACAAAGTTGATTACTACGAACTATAGACATAAACAACGTTTATAATGATGAGAAGAATTAAATACTAGGACATTATTAAGACCCAATTTTTTGTATGAGTTTACTTGCAGCTTATCATAATTAATTGGGGCTGTCCTAGATAACTAATTCAAACCCTGTTTAACCCATTGTTTTAATTGTAGTAATTGCGACTTTGGGTCACTGTGATTAAAACGCCACTCACA
>NZ_JBXWIV010000036.1:0-5558 GCF_058197955.1 Janibacter sp. CoH_79_TC_3 | reverse complement strand
TTGACACTATTTAAAAGCATAACTAAAGAACAACTTGTGTGGATTTTTGCTGATTCAGAATGCTAAAAAATAAAGTTGGTTTTACTTCCTTTTCGGGAGTCATTCTAACTATAAAAATTATCATTTAAGACAGTAAAAAAACTCAAAGTTAATTCATTACGAACATAATTTTTAGCGATTTTGCCAGATTAGATGAGCCAAGTTTAGAAGCTTCTTTAAAGAGCTTCATAGCAAGATTAAACTGAAGAGTTTGATCATGGCTCAGATTGAACGCTGGCGGCAGGCTTAACACATGCAAGTCGAGCGGAAACGATGATAGCTTGCTATCAGGCGTCGAGCGGCGGACGGGTGAGTAATACTTAGGAATCTACCTAGTAGTGGGGGATAGCACGGGGAAACTCGTATTAATACCGCATACGACCTACGGGAGAAAGGGGGCAGTTTACTGCTCTCGCTATTAGATGAGCCTAAGTCGGATTAGCTAGATGGTGGGGTAAAGGCCTACCATGGCGACGATCTGTAGCTGGTCTGAGAGGATGATCAGCCACACCGGGACTGAGACACGGCCCGGACTCCTACGGGAGGCAGCAGTGGGGAATATTGGACAATGGGGGCAACCCTGATCCAGCCATGCCGCGTGTGTGAAGAAGGCCTTTTGGTTGTAAAGCACTTTAAGCAGTGAAGAAGACTCCGTGGTTAATACCCACGGACGATGACATTAGCTGCAGAATAAGCACCGGCTAACTCTGTGCCAGCAGCCGCGGTAATACAGAGGGTGCAAGCGTTAATCGGAATTACTGGGCGTAAAGGGAGCGTAGGTGGCTCGATAAGTCAGATGTGAAATCCCCGGGCTCAACCTGGGAACTGCATCTGATACTGTTGAGCTAGAGTATGTGAGAGGAAGGTAGAATTCCAGGTGTAGCGGTGAAATGCGTAGAGATCTGGAGGAATACCGATGGCGAAGGCAGCCTTCTGGCATAATACTGACACTGAGGCTCGAAAGCGTGGGTAGCAAACAGGATTAGATACCCTGGTAGTCCACGCCGTAAACGATGTCTACTAGTCGTTGGGTCCCTTGAGGACTTAGTGACGCAGCTAACGCAATAAGTAGACCGCCTGGGGAGTACGGCCGCAAGGTTAAAACTCAAATGAATTGACGGGGGCCCGCACAAGCGGTGGAGCATGTGGTTTAATTCGATGCAACGCGAAGAACCTTACCTGGTCTTGACATATCTAGAATCCTGCAGAGATGCGGGAGTGCCTTCGGGAATTAGAATACAGGTGCTGCATGGCTGTCGTCAGCTCGTGTCGTGAGATGTTGGGTTAAGTCCCGCAACGAGCGCAACCCTTGTCCTTAGTTACCAGCGGGTTAAGCCGGGAACTCTAAGGATACTGCCAGTGACAAACTGGAGGAAGGCGGGGACGACGTCAAGTCATCATGGCCCTTACGACCAGGGCTACACACGTGCTACAATGGTAGGTACAGAGGGCAGCTACACAGCGATGTGATGCGAATCTCAAAAAGCCTATCGTAGTCCAGATTGGAGTCTGCAACTCGACTCCATGAAGTAGGAATCGCTAGTAATCGCGGATCAGAATGCCGCGGTGAATACGTTCCCGGGCCTTGTACACACCGCCCGTCACACCATGGGAGTTGATTGCACCAGAAGTGGATAGCCTAACCCTCGGGAAGGCGTTCACCACGGTGTGGTTGATGACTGGGGTGAAGTCGTAACAAGGTAGCCGTAGGGGAACCTGCGGCTGGATCACCTCCTTATAGATGGCATTCGGTCAGCAAGAATTCACAACAAGTTGTTCTTTAGTTTAAGCTTACGTTTATAACAAGCGTAATTGGGTCTGTAGCTCAGCTGGTTAGAGCACCGTGTTGATAACGCGGGGGTCAGTGGTTCAAGTCCACTTAGACCCACCATTTTACATGGGGCCATAGCTCAGTTGGTAGAGCGCCTGCCTTGCACGCAGGAGGTCAACGGTTCGACTCCGTTTGGCTCCACCACTATAAACGCCAAGTAAGCTTTAGATGCCAATAAATATAATAGGTATTCAACAGAATTAAGTGATCGTTATTGATTATTTACTTCTGTTTTATACAGAACTTATGACTCGACGAGAGCATAAGAACTATTTAAAAACATAGATATGAGTCTGGGTTAGGAAGAGCGTGTTCACGCGCACTTCTTAACCTTAGTAATCGACCTCTTAACGACATCAGTTGTTATCCCAGGGGTTGATTACTAAAAAAATAAAGAGAACTGAATCAAGCGTATAAACATAGGTGATATCGTTATCATAATTAGACTTTATGACACTTTGAAGTCAAAGCTTATTTATAAGTTAAGACTACTTGGGGTTGTATGGTCAAGTAATGAAGCGCACATGGTGGATGCCTTGGCAGTCAGAGGCGATGAAAGACGTGACAGCCTGCGATAAGCTTCGGGGAGGCGGCAATATCCTGTGATCCGGAGATTTCTGAATGGGGAAACCCACCTACCATAAGGTAGGTATCTTGTACTTGTACAAGAAGCGAACGAGGGGAAGTGAAACATCTCAGTACCCTTAGGAATAGACATCAAATGAGATTCCCCTAGTAGCGGCGAGCGAACGGGGAGAAGCCGATTAATTCTAATGTAGAAGAACAGCGTGGGAAAGCTGACCGTAGTAGGTGATAGTCCTGTATTCGAAACATTAGAGTTAACATATTAAGTAGAGCGGGGCACGAGAAATCCTGTTTGAAGATGGGGGGACCATCCTCCAAGGCTAAATACTCCTGACTGACCGATAGTGAACCAGTACCGTGAGGGAAAGGCGAAAAGAACCCCTGTGAGGGGAGTGAAATAGAACCTGAAACCGTGTGCGTACAAGCAGTAGGAGCCTCAATTTATTGGGGTGACTGCGTACCTTTTGTATAATGGGTCAGCGACTTATGTTCTGTAGCAAGGTTAACCGTTTAGGGGAGCCGTAGGGAAACCGAGTCTTAATAGGGCGAATTAGTTGCAGGGCATAGACCCGAAACCGAGTGATCTATCCATGAGCAGGTTGAAAGTGCCGTAACAGGCACCGGAGGACCGAACCCACTGTCGTTGAAAAGCCAGGGGATGACTTGTGGATAGGGGTGAAAGGCTAATCAAACTCGGTGATAGCTGGTTCTCCCCGAAAGCTATTTAGGTAGCGCCTCGGACGAACACCATTGGGGGTAGAGCACTGTTTCGGCTAGGGGGTCATACCGACTTACCAAACCGATGCAAACTCCGAATACCGATGAGTGATATCCGGGAGACACACAGTGGGTGCTAACGTCCATTGTGGAGAGGGAAACAACCCAGACCGCCAGCTAAGGCCCCAAATTCCTAGTTAAGTGGGAAACGAGGTGGGAAGGCATAGACAGCTAGGAGGTTGGCTTAGAAGCAGCCATCCTTTAAAGAAAGCGTAATAGCTCACTAGTCGAGTCGGCCCGCGCGGAAGATGTAACGGGGCTCAAACTAGGAGCCGAAGCTGCGGATTTGAATTTGTTTTCAAGTGGTAGGGGAGCGTTGTGTAAGCCTGTGAAGGTGTGTCGTAAGGCATGCTGGAGGTATCACAAGAGCGAATGCTGACGTGAGTAACGATAATGCGAGTGAAAAGCTCGCACGCCGGAAGATCAAGGGTTCCAGTCCAACGTTAATCGGGGCTGGGTGAGTCGACCCCTAAGGCGAGGCCGAAAGGCGTAGTCGATGGGAAATTGGTTAATATTCCAATACTTGTTTATAATGCGATGGAGGGACGGAGTAGGTTATGTCAGCCTGGCGTTGGTTGTCCAGGTGAAAGGATGTAGGCTTACAGTTTAGGCAAATCCGGACTGTAATACGGCTGAGATCTGATAGCAAGCTGTACTTGTACAGCGAAGTGGCAAATACCATGCTTCCAGGAAAAGCTTCTAAGCAATAGTTATAAACGAATCGTACCCTAAACCGACACAGGTGATCAGGTAGAGAATACCAAGGCGCTTGAGAGAACTCTGCTGAAGGAACTAGGCAAAATGGTACCGTAACTTCGGGAGAAGGTACGCTGCCGATGGTGATAGGACTTGCTCCTTGAGCTGTTGGCAGTCGCAGATACCAGGCTGCTGCAACTGTTTATTAAAAACACAGCACTCTGCAAACACGAAAGTGGACGTATAGGGTGTGATGTCTGCCCGGTGCTGGAAGGTTAATTGATGGGGTTAGCGTAAGCGAAGCTCTTGATCGAAGCCCCAGTAAACGGCGGCCGTAACTATAACGGTCCTAAGGTAGCGAAATTCCTTGTCGGGTAAGTTCCGACCTGCACGAATGACATAATGATGGCAGCGCTGTCTCCAGCAGAGACTCAGTGAAATCGAAATCGCAGTGAAGATGCTGTGTACCCGCGGCTAGACGGAAAGACCCCGTGAACCTTTACTACAGCTTTACATTGAACTTTGACCTGACTTGTGCAGGATAGGTGGGAGGCTTTGAAGCAGACACGCTAGTGTTTGTGGAGCCAATCTTGAAATACCACCCTGGTCATGTCGGGGTTCTAACTCAGGTATAACAATACCGAGGACAATGTATGGTGGGTAGTTTGACTGGGGCGGTCTCCTCCTAAAGAGTAACGGAGGAGTACGAAGGTGCGCTCAGACCGGTCGGAAATCGGTCGTAGAGTATAAAGGCAAAAGCGCGCTTAACTGCGAGACCCACAAGTCGAGCAGGTACGAAAGTAGGTCTTAGTGATCCGGTGGTTCTGTATGGAAGGGCCATCGCTCAACGGATAAAAGGTACTCTGGGGATAACAGGCTGATACCGCCCAAGAGTTCATATCGACGGCGGTGTTTGGCACCTCGATGTCGGCTCATCTCATCCTAGGGCTGAAGCAGGTCCTAAGGGTATGGCTGTTCGCCATTTAAAGAGGTACGCGAGCTGGGTTTAGAACGTCGTGAGACAGTTCGGTCCCTATCTACCGTGGGCGTTGGAAATTTGAGAGGATCTGCTCCTAGTACGAGAGGACCAGAGTGGACGAACCTCTGGTGTTCGGGTTGTCACGCCAGTGGCATTGCCCGGTAGCTACGTTCGGATGGGATAACCGCTGAAAGCATCTAAGCGGGAAGCCCACCTCAAGATTAGATTTCCCTAAAGAGCCGTTGAAGACTACGACGTTGATAGGCAGGGTGTGGAAGTGCAGCGATGCATGTAGCTAACCTGTACTAATTGCTCGTTTGGCTTGACCATACAACACCCAAGTGGTTTGTATGAAAGCTCTAATTAATCTATCTTGTATAAGTGAAAGCTTATAGAATAAAAGAAAGAATATTTCGATATCACCTTAAACCTTGATTCAGTTAGGTTTATGTTGATGAGACTACAAATAATATTGCAGTCAAAATAACAATAACAGACTCATATCTAACCCCCTTTGCTGACGACAATAGCATGATGGCACCACCTGATCCCTTCCCGAACTCAGAAGTGAAACATCATCGCGCCAATGGTAGTGTGGCTCCGGCCATGTGAGAGTAGGTCATCGTCAGCTCTCTATTCCTGAAAACCCCC
>NZ_JBXWIV010000035.1:0-8481 GCF_058197955.1 Janibacter sp. CoH_79_TC_3 | reverse complement strand
AAGCAGTGCTTTGCTAGTCGCTCCTCATTATACTCAAGCTCAATATATTTAATGATGTCATTGATAGCTTCGAATCTTGTTTTATAATCTTGATGATACACTAACTCATTCTTCCTTGCGGAGCAGTGTTCCTCGCGCGAGAAACTCTCTATCGGAGCATTATCAAAGCAATTACTACGCCTGGACATTGAGCCTTTCAACTTATGCTTCTTAATGATCTTATGATAGTTATAACTACAGTACTGACTGCCTCTATCAGAATACACAATTAGCCGTTGGGTGTACAAGTCTGAGGTAATTGACTATTTAAAGGAGGACGACTGGACTGACGTTAACTATGTTGAATTAGCCACGCTTGAGTGGGTGGAGTGGTTCAATAAAACACGACTGCATAGCACGATTGGTTATGTGTCACCCTTTGAGTTTGAAAAACGGTATTATGATAGTTTAATCCTGTCAGGCGTTGCTGCCTGACTCAAGTAAAACACTCTCCGATATACTCGGGACGTTTCAGTTTATAGGCTTGGGTGTATTATTTTTGGTGGTGTATCAAAAAGTATGCTGATTAAAGTTTGAACAATTCTTGAAGCCTTGAAAGGCCTGTAGAATAAGAAAACTTAGCATAGGTTTCTTATTGACTTTTATCGCTAGCATACTTTTTAGAACACCACCTTATTTTTAATAACAAATTTAACAATTTGTATAACACTATCGATTTACCATCCGCTTGATATTGGCTTTTATGTCGTGAATGACCTGATTTGATAGCTCTTTCTCGATATCGTAATTGTTAATAACCGTCAAAAAGCCCTCAGCTACTGATACTACCTGATCAATAATAGATTTTGCCTTGTTTTGCTTGATATCAGCCAACTTAGCTAATTTTAGTAAATGAGGTAGGGTAGGGTACCGAGCTTCACCTGCCACATCCATTTGATGATAGCCGTTCATACCTGAATTATAAGCGATATCATAAACAGGCGACAACGACCACCTGCCAGCTTCGTCCATCATAAAAGAAAAGTTCTTACTATGATCGTCTTTATTATTAAAAATAACATTAAATACGGCATGCCTAAAGCCATCTTCTACGGCAACTTGTGACTGAGTCAACATTCTTATGCAGCGTAGATATTGTAAATAATCTAAAGAAGGGGTTCTAAAATCGATATCTAATAAACCTGCCAACGTATGTATATGAATTCTTTTATTACCGATACGATCAAAGCGTTCAACCCCAAAGGCTGCATATTTGTTATCAATATCAAAATAATGATGAGCCGGCATGCCAAGGTCAGCTTGCTTTGCCATATCAGCGTAAAGCGACTCTAATAAACAAACGCTTTTATGCTCAGACTGGGCAGGAAACTTGATAAGCCATGGCGTTGCAGATGGATTCTCACTTGTTAAGTTAGAGGTAATAAAATTAGAAGTGTCATTATACAAAACAAGAGCCTTCGGTCTTGCGCCTTGAGGTGAACCGCCAATGACGATAAGCTCGGCTAATATATCAATGTCTTGACCTGATAAAATCGTTTGATTGGCAGCGGCAAGTTTGGCTAAAGTCAGCTCATTGGTATCAATAGTATCAGCAGATAAATCGTGTTGAGGCTCAAAGCTAAGCGCACCCATCGCTGAATCACCAATATAAGCCAAGCGATCTAAGACATTGATTGACGCAGCATTAGACAGTGTTTTTCGGAAAAATCTATCCATTAGTAGTATTCCCCAACCATCAGGTAGACTGTCTGACAGCAGTCCGCATAGATAATGGCTTGACGCATGAGTCCCATAATAAGGTGCGGCACGTAATGGCATCTCAATGGGCGATAGCTCAAGTCCATTTGTTATCCATGCTGCATCATAGCCAAATACAGGACGGCGTCCGTTCATTGTAAGCTGACCAATTAAACGCTTCGCGCCAAGGCCTCGATAGTAAATATTAACAACTGGTATTGGTTGATACATAGATTTATTCGCTACTTTTATTTGAGGCTCGTAAGCGCGGGTTTTGCTTGGCGATAATATCTTTGATATCGGCAGGCGCAACGTCAAATAACTCGGAAAAATGATTGATCATACCAAGGGCTATAGCCAGCCGAATGACATTGTCTAGTGTACCGCCTTGACTCGATTCAATACGAGCGACAGTGCTAATACCGATTCCTGCTTTCTCTGCTAAAGCTGATTGTGTCAAATTCAATGATAGCCGCCGTGCTTTTAAGCGATTACCTAAAATATCACTAATTTCACTTGGGGTATAAAAATCAAATCTCATATTCATATTTAATCAATCATATAGGAAGGATTAAAGGCTATTTTATCAGATTATAACTCAAATATGAATGGTTATATAATAGCTTTGTTGTACAGTAGTTCTACCGCTTAAGATTTGTAATCTTTCTAGAATAAATTCTAGACTAACTCTTAAGGGCATGAATCTTATAACTCACGCCAATATCTATTAAAAAGCAGGTAGACTTAGAAGTGAACCGTTCCTACTATATCGGAGAGTGATGTACTTGAGTCAGGCAGCAACGTCTGACAGGATTAAACTATCATAATACCGCTTTTCAAACTCAAAAGGTGGCACATAACCAATCGTGCTATGCAGTCGTGTTTTATTGAACCAGTCCACCCACTCAAGCGTGGCTAATTCAACATCATTAACGCCAGTCCAGTCCTCCTTTAAATAGTCAGTTACCTCAGACTTGTACAGCCCATTGACCGTTTCAGCCAAGGCATTGTCATAAGAATCACCCGTAGTGCCAACAGAGACACAATAACACCGCAGTCAGCCATCTTATCTGTGTAGCGAATGAATGAATACTGAACCCCTCTATCACTATGATGAATCATATTTTTAGGCTTATTTCTATCTGTTATCGCTTGGTTGAGTGCGGCCATCACCATATCGGTGTTCATGCGATAGGATACTTTCCAGCCCACAATGACACGAGCAAACACATCAATAATAAAAGCAGTATAAACCCAGCCACTCAGTGTCTTGATATAGGTAAAATCTGCAACCCAAAGCTGATTAGGACGATGGGCATTGAAGTTGCGATTGACTAGATCGTCAGCGCGCTTTGGGTCGTTACGGCTGTTGGTGGTAATCTTGCCTTTGCCACGCCAGACGCCTTGTAGGTCATGCTGACTGCGCAGTGAACGCTTATGTGGGTTGTCGCTTAAGTTTTGAGCACCATAATAATTTGATGGGGCAATCGGTAGTACTCGGCAGATGGCTAGGGTCCCATAATTGTTTTTATGGTCATCAATAAAGTCGACCATTATTTGGGTGGACGGCCCGTCTCCGCTTGGGCTTCAATCCCAGCAGCCTTGCGTATAATTTCGTTGGCTTGCTGACGGTCAGTTATTCTCGCGTTTAAGCTCTTTAATACGTTGCTCTTGGCTTTGAGCTTGCAATGATGCTGGAGTGGTTTGTTCTATGTTCTTCTTATGCCATGATCGCAGGGTCTCAGGTGTACAGCCAATCTTTGATGCTATGGCTTGGATGGCTGACTATGTAGAGGGATAGTCGCTTAATGCTTCAATGAGCATGCGAACAGTACGTTCTTTAATCTCAGGAGTATAGGCTTGTCTTTTTATTGTCGTATTCTCTCAGAATATTGAGTCTTCGACAATCCGAGGGCGGTTCATGATCTGGAAGAGCTGGTAAAGTGGATTAATAATGATATCGCAAACTATAGGTTCAACTTAGAGGAAAACTGTGAGATGTAGTCAAAACTAATATTGGCTGTATGCTGCAATTACGTATTAAAAATAATTATGATAATGTCATTAGTTTGTCACATCAACAACTTAATATAGCGAATTATAAATTCCTGAGCAGAAAATTAAGAGTTAGCCAGCATAGACAATCATTTTTAAACTTAAAAGGGTAAGAAGATGTTCGATATGAAAAAGCAAAATGATGTACAAGTTAGCTCGCAAAGTTTTGACGCTATCATGATGTTGGCAATCACTACGGTCGCAGATGACATTGGTAGTGCGCCTACTGTTGATACCCCATTATTTGATGAGGCTCACGAAGCTTATTGTGCCGATCTTTTGCAGAATATTATCGGATGGCAAGAACAAAACAACCGAGCTCGGTTATCTAATACAAATGCTACCCAAACCTACATTTATGCTAAGCGTGAGGCGTTGATAAAAGTTGCAGAGACAAGGCTCTATAACGCACTGCATAAAGGCGATTGTATTAGTGAAAAAGTGATATAGTAGCATGCTAAACAAGTTGATAGTTTTGGAGAACTTAAAAAAGAGAGCAAGGAAGAGGGTGTTTGTCTAAGGATTATTAGATAACTTGACCCACGCCGCACTGTAGTGTTATATTTTCTATACTGGTATTAGATTAGTTGTAAATTGGTATAGCTATGCAGGTCCTAAGCGAAAGACACTTCTCCGGTTCTTTCGTTTTTTTTATGTTGAGGCGGTAATGATAAAACGAATAGTTGAGCGTTATTGCTCAAAACAAGCCGATATCATTAATAGGCTGCAAAACGAAAATCTAGACCAGTAATTGGTTGATAGCAGCTATAAAGATAGCTTAGCTCATCTGTAGTGGTCAACTAATTTAGGACAGCTGATAAGAGGTTTTGATTAAAGTAACGTTTCTCTTTTTCTAGCAGTGTTAAATAATTGTTAAAAGTATGCGGTCTCACGGTTTGATAATAGCCCTAGATATAATCAACAATGGCACTTTTAGCCTCAGCGATATTCTCATAACCACCCTTTGGCATCCATTCTGTTTTAAAGCTTCTAAAGAAGCGCTCAGTTGGCGCGTTATCCCATGAGCGAGGATTAGCAAAGCACTGCTTTGCCCGAGTGCAAGGCGGAGGGCTGTGCCCGTAGTGAGTTACCTTTTCGGCTCATACTTTGCGTCATGCCCTCACAACTTGCCACGGATTCAGCGAATCTTGCACTGGTGTAATGGGTTCCCTGATCAGAGTGAAACAACACTCCAATTGGCTGTAAGCGCGTCTGATACGCCATCTGCAGCGCTTTGGTTGTCAGCACACTATCAGGCGAATCTGATACAGCAAAGCCAACAATACGCCGAGCATATAAATCTAATACCACAGCAAGATAACACCAGCCGCCTTTGATACGAATATAAGTGAACGTCGCCCGTCCAGACTTGATTGGGCGCTGCTGGGCTAAAGTTTCTATTTAAGATATTGTGATGCATTTTATGCGCCTCGTCAGCATGCTTATATTTATGCGTCTTTAACTGACAGCTTTTAAGCCCCATCTGCGCCATGAGTTTCCCCGCCACATAGCGAGTGAGCTTTATATTATGTTCATTCATTAGTATGGCAACAATGCTGCGAGCGCCTGCTGATTGCTTTGAGTCGTTAAATATTTGGCGGACTGATGCTTTGGTTTTGACGGTTTCAAGGCTAATTGGCTTGGGATGCCGTCCATAATAATAGCTGCTTTTCATTACGCCAAGTAGCTTACATAGAAGGCTTTTACTGACCTATTTATTTTGCTCTGCAAGCTGACTGATTAGCGATAGCCGTTCAGGCTGTCCAAGGCTAGCAGAGCGGAAGCCTCACTCGAGCATAGCTCTCGTCTTGCGTCGGGACAAAGCAGTGCTTCGTTTTATCCCTCCTCATTTAAGATGTCACGCTCCATAGTGAGCCGCTTAACCTGTTTGCGCAATTCTTGAAGCTCGCGCTGTTTATCCGTTAAAGCGTTGCCGACTTTAGGCGCTTCACCAGTCATTTCTTGATGCTACTGACTCAGCCATTTCTGCAAGGTGGATTTGCCTATCCCTAAGGAATCAGCCACATCAGGTATGGTGCGGTTATGATCAACGACTAAGCTGATGGCTTCTAATTTGAATTCTCAGGTATATTGATTGCGTTTGGTGGTCATACTATTTTCCTTCTTTGGGTTAGTATAACCTTGTATCTTGAATGACCGCTTAATACTATCGATGAAAGTATTTACACGCTTAATAAGAATAAGAGGAGGCTATTCAACATCAATCATTTAGTCGTCATTTATTATGCCTATGATGAAATGAAAGCATCAACCATATAAGACCCTGACTACTCATGTAGTGTTATTGAAATGACGATCTCAAAGATACCAGTAAGACCATAATAGTTTTTTACAGGTATACTCGGTCTTTTAGACGCTAGTAAGACAGATGTGGTTTGACTTCTATCGTCAGGCTGCGTAACTAAAATTTCCCAAGTTAATGTCTGCGGATTCTTCCGCATAGCCCAAACCCTGATATTAATAGCATCACCTGGGAAAAGTAAATTCCATACCCCAGCCCTTAAATTATTTCGATACTCATATACTTATATAATTACTTGCGTATAAGCTCATATATTTATATACTTATACCCTCATAAAGTTAAATACTTATGCAATTTAAACCACAAATCACAAATCACAAATTATGGAGTTGGGTTATGAAGGTTATTGCTGTGCTAAATCAAAAAGGCGGGAGTGGTAAAACGACTATTGCAACTCAGTTAGCAAGAGGTCTACAACTCCAGGGCCATAGTGTATTATTAGTAGATAGCGACCAGCAGGGTAGTGCGCGTGATTGGAGAGCAGTCGATGAAGATAATCCAGTACCGGTTATTGGACTGGATCGTCCAACTTTAGATAAAGATTTAAAAACCGTATCTGATAAAGATTATGTGGTTATTGACGGTTCACCGCAAGCAACCAATTTAGCCTTATCTGCTATCAAAGCAGCTGACTTCGTGTTGATACCAGTACAGCCAAGTCCTTATGATGTTTGGGCTACTAATGATCTTGTAGAACTAGTAAAACAGCGTATTGAAATGACTGATGGCAAGCTAAAAGCCGCTTTTGTAGTATCTCGAGCCATTCAAAACACCAATATCGGTAAAGAGGTTGCCTCTGTTCTGACAGAATACGGCTTACCTGTACTGGATGCTAGAATTATGCAGCGTGTAAGCTATCCAAATAGTGCGGCATTAGGTAAGACAGTATTTGAAACTGAAAGCAAAAACAGTAACGCTGTGCAAGAAATGACGGCTTTAGTGAATGAAGTAAAATCTTTTTTTAATGAAGAATAAGGTGGCGATATGAAAGCGGGCAGACCAAGCAAAGAAGCAAAAAACGAATTAACACTTGAAGATGTAAGCGATAAGACGAAGAAAAAAATCAATCGAGTGAATTTTAATTTAGATGACGATAGGCATCTTGCGTTAAAGAAGTATGCGCTTGAAAATCGTAAGACAGTGACTGAAGTGTTGATTGAAATGATCGACGAAAAAGTTTACCAACGATAGTGAAAAACTGCGTTAGCTCTTTATAAAAAATGCTCAACACGTTGCCTTGTCTTTATCAATTATGCAATAGACCTCTTGCAAAAGTCATAAACCAAGCTCGAAATTAACAATACTGGCGAATAGCTTCATTCTAAGATCGTAGCGCTGACGACGGTTACGATATTTATGAGCCACGATTTTGAACCGTTTGATTAAGCCTATTTTGTGTTCAACCATAATACGAAACTTAGCGAGATACTGATTGGCTTGTTTGCAGAGCTCTAACAATTGACCCCCACGTGGCTTTTTAAAGGGGGTGAAGCTCTGTTCATGTAACTTTGCAATGCCCTGATAGCCACTATCCCCTAATAGCTTAGTGTCACAAGGAAGCCAGTCGGGACAAGTATCTTTATATAACTTAAAATCGTGGATTGACCCTTTAGACGTTTGAATATCTAATATTAAGCCTGTTTTCCAGTGGACGATCATCTGTGCTTTTAAGGTGTGTTGTTTTTTCTTACCGCTATAGTAAGTCTCTTCCATAAAAGTGAAGGGTATTCCTAATAAAGATGGTCAAGCCCGACCGCGAGTATATTTTTTGCTCCATTAACGTCCTGTTGATGGACAGTTTGACAAGAACGGCAAAACCATACTCTGACACCAAGCCCTGATCTACCTTTCGGACTGTCTTGGCGAGAGCCGCAACACGAGCAGGTTTGGGTTGTGTACGCTTCACTAACTTCAATATAGTGGCAACCTGCGTTCGCGCATTTGTAATCCAGTTGTCGCTTAATTTCAAACCAACCAGCGTCATAGACGGATTTGGCTAGTTTACTTGAAGTGAATGATTTTGATTTTATCTTTCCAACAACGATTAAATTATTGGCTTTGACTAATTTATTGGTGAATTTATGAATCAGGTCTTGGCGGGTGTTTTTGATTTTTGCGTGAATGGCACAAACCCGCTTTTTGTTTTTAGCACGTTGGGCAATAGCCAGTTTTTCAGCGTATTGCTGAGTCAGCTTAGTGGTCAAAACATCGCCATACTACTGACTGCCGAATCTTTGCAGCCCAAATCAATACCAACCTTACCAGTACCGCATTTAGTCGTTGGAAACTCTTTAACCGTAATACAGGCATACCAGTTGCCGCGAGAATCTTGCACCAGCTCGCAGGTATTGATGCTATAGAGCGC
>NZ_JBXWIV010000034.1:0-10277 GCF_058197955.1 Janibacter sp. CoH_79_TC_3 | reverse complement strand
TCAGGAGTATAATGTCGTGTTTTCATTGTCGTATTCTCTCAGAATATTAGGTCTCCGACAATACCGGGGCGGTTCAATCTGTGATCGGTGCGCTATATAGTAGACATCGAGCTGCTAGTATTTGCCATAATTATTCTTCTAGGAACAATGGTCGGTTTGGAGAGTTCTATACTGCCCATTTTAGATGGTGAAAAGGTAGTGATTTAACACCATTATTGGAACATGTTCAGTGCGTTATACAGACATCGAACTCCTAGCATTAGGTGTGAATTTAATGGCGACTAAATCAATAGCAGGGGTTATTATCATTAATTTTTCTTATTAAGATCTCCCATTTTGGTTTCTACAGGACTGTCTTGTGTAGCTCACATGATCCATGTATTACAAAAGCACAAAAAAAGGTGATAGAGAAATCATCATAGTAACTGTAACTGCCTTAGCTTTTAAAATAGCCAGCTACAAGCTACAGATCACTACTAGAGTTTCATCTACCACCTTCACTATCTTATGGTGACTGAGCGTTTAAGCCACCACAAGCGTTGCAGTCTAAAGGAGCTTATTTATGCCAAATA
The DNA here is from genome assembly GCF_058197955.1 of Janibacter sp. CoH_79_TC_3. Classification (NCBI taxonomy): domain Bacteria; kingdom Bacillati; phylum Actinomycetota; class Actinomycetes; order Micrococcales; family Intrasporangiaceae; genus Janibacter; species Janibacter sp. CoH_79_TC_3. The sequence continues at coordinate 9,705 of NZ_JBXWIV010000034.1, read as the reverse complement.
CCTTTAATAGACTCCCAATACTCTGAGAAAATAGAGTCATTACGCTTCGTTTCTTCCTGACTATCTAGATGGGTAGGTGGCAAGATATGCTCATAATAGGTATCTTTTAATAGCTTACGTAATAAGCCTTCTCCAATAAATCCTTTGCCATCATTTAGCGTATTTGCCGCTCGTAATAGGTGACGAATGTCATATTGCGATGGATCTATATCAGGCACCTGTTTTTTGATATTCAGTAGGCTATATACCGCGACTCTAGCCGTACGAACAGAGCTTTCGACGGTGAATACCACATCATTTCTAGTTTCGACAAATTGTCCTACTAAGCCTAGATTAGTACAACCTTGCGGTACAATTTCAGGGCGGTCGCCTTGCGCACGTACCATAAACTGTGAGGTGATATATGGCATATAAGTAGATCTAACAATGGTATTGTCAACCACGCCGTCTAACTCATTGATAATACCAAGGTGGTGGCAGAGCTCTGCTAAAATCTCATTACCTGTACATTCTGGCATTGGTTTCTTAATATAATTGCCATCTTTATCCATCAGCAAACTATACACCCAAAGTACTAAGGTGTCCTTTGGTTGATCAGGGAAATGCGGCTGACGGTTACAAGTAAAGCTCATTACCCAGTTAGAATCGGTAAAGGTGACGATACCACCTGTGGCTGTTTTACCTGAGTAAGGATCATTAACAGACAGCTCTTTAACTTTATCTACCAATGCAGAAGGCTTACAAGTCAGTGTCGCTGACATCCATGCAGACTCATTCACATTGCTATTGAATTTTTCAGGATGACCAAAGACGCTGGATTTATGTGCAAGATTGTTCCAAAGCATCCAACCTTTTGATTGACCTTGATTCTCTAACATAGCGTCTAGGTTTGGCGCAGAGTCATTATCACCATATCGTGTGTCGTCAGTCATTGTGCCTGTGGTTGCTACTACATAATCATTCTCTGTAATAGTAATACGGGTAGGCTTACCGCCTACTTCTGCAATGATGGCTTTGACCGTTTTGGTTGACTCATCAGCTGAACCCTTAACAGATTCATGGTCATCAGCTTGATTAAACTCAATATCTAAATCCGTCACCGAAGTATCGTATTGGAATTTAACCCCTTTTTCGATGAGATGGTTACGTAGCGGTACGATAAACCCATCATATTGATTGTATTTTGGAAATACTAGCATCGACATATTATGCAGACCATCTAAGTCATGCAAAAAGCGGTGCATATATAGTTTTAACTCAAGCAAGCTGTGCCATTTTTCAAAGGCAAACATGGTGCTCCAAAGTATCCAAAAGTTACTTTCAAAGAAGCTGTCGCTAAAGTAATCGTTGACTCGCACATCATCTAATTCTTCTTTGCGTTTTAGTAGGAGACGTATCAAGGCTAATTGATCAGATTTTTTTAGAGTAACACCATTCGTTTCTTTAATTTCACCTTGCTGATGTACCAAACGAGCGATTGAATAGTTAGGATCATCATCATTAATCAGTCTATATTCATCTAGTACGCTGTATGGCTCTGGCATCTCTACTGCAGGAATATCTTGGAAGACATCCCAAAAGTTCTCGTAGGTAAATTCCATCTCACGGCCACCACGTATGATGTAGCCATTCTCAGCATTACCTGAGCCATCCATGGAGCCGCCTGACACCTCTAGTTGCTCTAAAAAGGTGATATTTTCTGCTGGTACTTTACCATCACGAATGAAGTAGTAAGCACTAGATAATCCTGCGATGCCGCTACCGATGATATAGACTTTACTGTCTTTATAAGCGTCGGTTGGTCTACCAATATTGCGTTGATAGTTGCCTATTTTGTCAGCGAACGGCAAGGTGTTTTGTGGGTAGTGGTGTGGATAGGCTTTATTAGCATCTGGCTGATGTGGAAAGCTGTCGATAGTTTTTTGTTTTTCATTAGTCTTTTTCATTATGATCCCCTTAGTGGGTTAAAGAGTCTTATGACTCAGTGTTGTTTTAAAATGAAGCTGCTATTAACTTAAATATTTATAGGTCAGTGACCAAATGAGAATGTAGTTATTGTTTACTGTTTAATACGTTATTAATTTCTTGTGATACTAAATTGAACCTACTTCTTAGTTCATTAGAAATATTATTTGGTAAGTCTTTTAGTCTTTTTAATTTAAAAGCAAGGTACATGCTGAAAAAGCCACTGGTTATCAGGGCTAAGCCAGTCCATATAACAACTGTCATGCCACCAAGTATAGGGTTAGATAATAAGATAAAGGAGAAAACAATACCGACAACCCCTATTACTGTTAAATACCCCCAATCAGAAAAGCCATATTCTTTTAACTCAAATGAATGGCTGACAGCACTAATGGAACGAAACAATACTAAAAAACCCACATAAAAAAGCAGGGTAGCTTGCGATACTGCCGGGTTAACAAACAAAAGAACACCAACAATTAACGTTAAAATCCCAAGGACTAAAAACCAACCCCAATTATTAAGTACCTCCTTATTTAATAAAGAAAATGCAATTTCAGAAGCGCCTGAAATAATGAAAGATATGCTGAATAAAATAGCGAGCGCAGCATAAGACTCAAGTGGTGAAACAAAGGTATATATCCCGGTGGCAATAAAAATAATGCCAACGACAAGTGGAATATACCAATGATTAATAGTTTTATTGATGGTGCCGAAGATATTTCTAGTGATTGAACTCATTTTTAATCTCGATATCTATGTATGTTGCAAAATAACGGCTTGATATAATATTAATTGTCTTTAATGCAAAAAAGCTACGAGGTAGATCGTTGTGATCTATCTCATAGCTTTTTGGCGCAGGTCGTGAAAAGCGTTAAAACATAGTCTACATGCTGCTCAATAAATTCATCAGAAAAAGGGTCTTTCCCAGATAATCTTGCAAATTGAGGGGCAAAGGTATAAATAGACGTGGCTGCCCCCAGTAATAAGTAGCGAATATGCATACTGTCTCCTTGAGGAGCCAATCCTAGTTTTTGTGCTCTTCGAATAATATCCAGCTCTTCATCATAAATAGTGCGTAAATAGTTTTCGACAAACCAGTCAAGTCTTTCCGAATCTCCTTGATTAGCCTGTATCAAAAAATGATGAATATCGGGGTAGTTGGCACAAAACTTTATAAAATCTTTTAACAGCACTTTCACTAAAGTACGAGCTTCAGCATCTTGCATGTTTCTGCGCTTCTCAAAATTGTGTTCACTGTAAATCTCAAAACATAATTTTGCGGTGGCTTTCCATAACGCCTCTTTAGAACCGAAATGATGGCTAATCAAGGTGTGGTTCACCTCTGCTTTTTTAGCAATGGTTCGCGTTGAAACACCATCAAAACCTGTTGAAGCAAACTCGGAAAGGGCAGCTAACAATATCTTATTTTTAGTTTGTAATGAGCGTTCTTGCTCTGCACGTTTCACGGGCTTCTCTTATTTATATTAAGCTTCTTAATCCTTATATTAACCAACTGTTCAATTATCAAATGTTAAGTTATATTATCTTTTTGTTTTATTGTGTAATTATTATATGTAGTAGTAAGCGCACGGCAGTAGATTTGGTTTGCCAAGCATTAATTTAAAGGTTCGATGTTCAAGCGGTACAACTGTTTCGATAATATCCCTATAGAGAGCTTTTAGGTACGTTGAAGAATGATTTAGCGTATAGCAAGGCTATAAAAGAATTTCATGCCATTATCAATATTACTAAATATATTGAGCTTGAACACAGCTAGATTAAGATTCAAAAAGGTTTGGTCTATAAAATGCCAAGACAAATGTAGTTTGATCATTATCATCAGGCTGAGTAAATAAAACTTCTTAAGTTAATGTCTGCGGGATTGACAGCATAGGTCAGCAATATTATTACCGCATGTATGCCGTTATAATTTGATCGCCAATGTACAAAAATTTGCTGATATCGCAGAATTTCTCGGAGAAAATACAGTAGATTGTTCAGCGATAGAAGCGGCTGAAAAAGCCATTAATGCCTTGTTTAGACTTTCTGCCGATGTCGCCATCCCTGGCCATCTCAGCGAATTAGGAGTCAAAGAGCAAGACTTTGAACTCATGGCAGATAATGCATTAAAAGATGGTAATGCCTTTAGTAATCCACGCAAGGGAACAAAAGAAGATATCGTATTAATTTTTAAAGATGCATATTGATGATGTAGCAATAAATACTGTTGATATTTACTATTGGCAGTTTAAAGAATAACGAGAAAATAGATGAAGCTATCCTAGGTAATAAAAATTATTGAGGATAGCAATTCCTAATCTAATGCGGTTATCAAAATTAATCAAGAGAACAATGCTGAGTACGAGTATCGATGCCTATGTGGCGTACTAAACACGAATAGAAAATGCATAGTAAGTACATTACAAAGCACATTGCGTAATATTTCATAAAATTAAACAATTAACATCTTTAGCTTACAGCCAAATATTCGAGTCCTAACTAGAAAGTTGAATGTTCGCTAAGTACATTAAAACTACCTTATCCACTCAAACCATTGGTGCTACTAGCCTAAATATCTAAGGGTCCATTTTAAATAAGGATTAGTGGTCACGAAGGGTAGTATTTTCTAAAATATATCGAGACCATCCCAGATTCTGTGTAACTGCCCTTTAGATTAAATGCTTACTGATACGGTCATCAAACATAATCATAAAACGATTCAGAGCAGACGTCCAGTTACGGATTGGCATCGACCACCTTGACGACGCCTGCTGAGTTGCTAGGTAGACTACCTTGAATGCTGCCTGATCAGACGGGAACACCTTACGTTTATTCACCGCTGTCCGAATGACGCTGTTTAGCGATTCTATCGCATTAGTAGTATAAATCACTTTTCTGATGTCTTTCGGATACTCAAAGAACACCGTTAAGCCCTCCCAGTTATTACGCCAAGACTTGACCACGTGCGGGTACTCTGTGCCCCAAGTCTCATCAAAGTGCTCGAGATTGGCCTCTGCTATCTCAAGCGTATCAGCGCCGTAGATGGCTTTTAAATCAGCCGCTATTGCCTTTTTATCCGTCCACGGCACAAACTTCATTGAATAGCGTACCATGTGTACGATACACAGCTGAACCTTGGCTTTGGGATAAACGGTATTGATGGCATCAGGGAAGCCCTTTAGACCGTCAACACAAGCAATGAGGATATCTTGTACCCCGCGGTTTTGTAATTCAGTGAGAACACCTAGCCAGAACTTAGCGCCTTCATTCTCTGATAGCCACATGCCAAGCAGCTCTTTTTTACCATCAAGTCCCACGCCTAGCGCCAGATAGATCGCCTTGTTGATGATCTGCTTGTCTTGGCGTACCTTAACGACGATGCAGTCCAAATAGACGATAGGATAAACACTGCTCAGCGGCCGGTTCTGCCAAACGGTGATGTCCTCTAATATGTTATCGGTGACTCTTGAGACAAGAGAGCTTGAGATGTCGACGTCATAGAGCTCTTTGATGCTCTCTACAATCTCGGTAGTGGTTTGACCCTTGGCGTATGAGCGAGGATCAGCAAGTGTCTGGGAGACACTTGCCCGAAGCGCAAGACGTAAGGCTATGCCTGTAGTGAAATATGATTTTATCATCAAGGCCACTAATACGGGTTTGATGCTTACGCACTAACGCAGGTTCAAAGTCACCATCACGGTCTCTTGGGGTGGATATCTCAAGCTCGCCTGTGTCACTGCGGACGGTCTTTTTAGTGTGCCCATTGCGCTTGTTAGGCTTGTCTGCTTTCTCATGCTTGGGGTAGCCGAGATGGTCTTCCATCTCAGCCTCTAAGGCAGTATCGATAAACGACTGCATGAGCTGCTTCTGAAAGTCTTTGATGTCATCGAAGCTGTTCATGCTACCAGCCATTTGCTCGGCCAGTTTTTTAATGTCAGATTGAGTAGTCATTGCTTATTCTCCTGTTAGTGGATTATAAGCAGTTACACACTTTTTAGGAAAGGCTCTCAAACTCAAAAGGCGATACATAGCCCAATGCACTGTGTATACGCTTTTTATTGAACCGATCTACCCAATTCAATGTCGCAAGTTGTACATTCGCTAAACCTTGCAAATCTGCTTTCAAATATTCAATCACCTCTGTTTTGTATAACCTATGCCCTGTTACAGCCAAAGCATTATCAAGGCCTAGTTATATATTTTTTCTTATGTTATCAAGCCAAGCTTGCATACTTGGTGTAAGCAAGCGATGACGGCGCCAAGCCATGACAAGCTCCCATTTTAACTGAGGTTGGGTTAGTGGCAAGCAGACTAATCCTGTTAAATCCAACTTTTGAGTATAATATTGAGGCAAAAGAGTCACGCCCATATCCTGTTTTACCATGTCAAGAAGCAAGTGCCACTGATTGGTTTGGCAAATAATATTAGGTTCAAAACCTAGTGATTGACAGTTTTCTATAATCATCGGAGTAAATGATGAATTGGAGGTAAATAAAATTAGGGGGGCATTTGATAGTGACTTAAGTGTTACCTTGGTTTTTTGCTTACCCATACGGTTTTTATTTGCTACGACCACCACTGGATAGCAACATATCGACAAGTAGTCAAAATCATCGTCAATCGGCTTCATCAATGTTGCCACATCAAGTTGCCCCTCTAGAAGGGCCTGCTTAAGTGACTCAGCACCATCTTCGATAAGTGAAGTTTCTATACTAGGATGCATTTGGTAAAAGTTAAAAATAGCTTTGCTTAGTATTTCACTGCCTAACGGTGAAATACCCAAACGCAATTTACCACCTATTAATTGCTGATAATCTACTACTGTTTGTTCAAGATTATCTGCCTTTTGTAAGATATCAACTGCTTGAATATAGAGGTGTTCGCCAATTTCCGTTAAATTAACTAGCCGCTTTTTTCTATGAGTCAAAGGCTTATCAAACAGAGCTACGCCTAAATATTCTTCAAGATTACTGATAGATTTGGTAACGGTGGGTTGGGTTAAATTGAGTTGAATACTGGCTTGAAGAAACCCACCTGTTTTTACAACTGTCACAAAGCAGCGTAATTGTTTCAAAGTTATCATGAATAATAAACCATGGTTAGGAAGGATAATGAAATTTATTATAGAAATTGGGAATAAAAATAAAAATATAATTCATAATTTATGACTATGGTATTTTTATAATAAGTAGTCTCTAATCAACAAACAACAATTATTATGCGTAATCCTAATATTCGCTTATCCCTATCTTTTGTAGATGAAAAAAAACTTACACTTCAAAAGTTCTATCGCCAATCATGGCTTCATGTCCTTATGCAATGCGCTATTATCGCAGCTGTCTGGTATTGTGCTGAGATATTGGTTGAATTATTGCATTTACCCGTATCCTCAGGCGTCTTAGGAATGTTTTTAATGCTGATATTATTAATGAGTGGTGCTATTAAGGTTAACTGGGTCAGACTGGGTGCAAAATTTGTTTTGGGTGAATTAGTATTAATGTTTATCCCGCTTATGATGTCAATACTTCAATATAAGGCGCTGTTTGTCAGTAAAGGATGGCAATTAATGCTGACAATTATCTTGAGTACCGCGATGGTGATGTTAAGCTCAGCATTAACCTTTATCATGGGGCGCCGTTTGCAACGTAGATTGTATCGTCATCAGATTCATAAAGCCCAATTAAACCTAAAAAATGATAATAATGCGTGAGGATTTGCGATGAATACTTGGTCAATCCTTTGTCTCATTTGGACATTAGCTGCCTATTATATGGCTAGAGTAGTCTATGTGCGCTATCGAAAATCTTGGCTAAACCCTGCTATCACGGTTCCAGTAGTAACGCTTTCATTAATGATTATTTTTAATATCTCTTATGATACTTATTGGAAGGATACAGCTTGGATTGTGCAGCTACTTGCCCCCGCAACGGTTGCGTTTGCTATACCTATTTATGAGTATCGTCGTTTAATACGTCAACATGCTTTGGCTTTGACCGCTTCCATAACTGTCGGGATGGTGGTGGGGGTCTTAAGCATATATATATTCGCTGGTTTGTTTCATTTTGATAAGACCTTGACCTATAGCTTGATGGCCCGTTCAATATCGACACCATTTGCGTTAGACTTATCTGAAAAAATTCACGGATCTTCCTCTTTAGTCTCATTGTTTACTTTGATTACAGGGATGGTGGGAATGATTTTAGGGGATATGATCTTGACTTTTTTTCGTATTCGCTCCCATCTTGCAAATGGAATCGCATTTGGTAATGCATCACACGGTTTTGGTACAGCCCGGGCAAGTCAGCGCAATGAGGATGAGGGCGTTATAGCAAGTTTAACAATGATTTTAGCGGGATTGTTTATGGTATTCTTAGGTCCTTCATTAATACATGGCGTAATGTTATTCGGGCAAGTTTAAGCAAATATATATAGAGACCCTAATCTATATTAAGAATAGATATGATAACAGCCATTATCACTAACAGATAAACAATAAAAAAACGTATAAATTTCCGTTTTTATTCTAAAGTTAATTCGACTTTAACTAAATGTAATGAGCTTTATTTCTTTTAAACTTCAACCTATTAACTTATATTATTTGAATATCAGATAAAATGAATGACTATTTTTTGAGGATACGAGTGTTTATGAGTTATTGAATCGGGATTTTCTAAATCATCATTTTAAACCCCTTAACAAATCATTATTTTTCTTGTAACAACAAATAAGATAGAGGATTTCTTTACTCACACTGAGATTCTAACCATTTACATAGTTTAATAATATCATCCTTATTTTTCTTTAATTCCTTGTAAACGAAGTAAAATTTATCCCCTGTTAGTAGTTCATGCATTGGGATTTTAACGATATTTTGTTTATAGGCGTCATCCTGCATCATATAATTATTGGTAAGAGTAATGCCCAGATTGTACCTTGCGGCTTCTATCGCTAGTAGCACATGACTAAAATGATTTATCTTTATATCGCTTGGCAATTCAAATCCGCCTGCCTTACACCACCGCAGCCAATCCTCTGCTGTATTCACGCTTGTATCTGCATATCTCACAGACAATATTGGATGCCGCCACAATGCGTCAGGAAGGGGTTTATCTCTTATTTTCTCCCAAAGCTTTTGACCACAAACAGGATATAAAGTTTCAGTAAATAAAAACTTACTGATGAAAGCATGTGGAGGAGGATCGACGGTGATATAACAATCGGCCCTTTGCTCATTATAATCAGAGGGATGATTAACCATATCTAAAGTAAGTTCTATTTCTGGATACTGTCTATAGAAGTCTTCTAATCGAGGAATCAACCAATTCACTGCGACTGAACTGTACAGAGCTAAGCGTATATGCCCAGGTTTTCCATGTTTAATAATCTGACTACTATCTGAAAGTAGACCCAATGCGCCACTCACATCTGTGAAATAACGCTCACCAACCTCTGTCAACGAAAAGGTCCGGCCTTGCCTGTAAAACATTGCTTCCCCAAGATACTCTTCAAGGATGCGTATTTGGTGACTCACGGCACTTTGTGTCACATTGAGGCTTTCTGCTGCTTTTGAAAAGCTGTTAAGTCGTGCAACGGATTCGAAGCATTGTATGGCACGCAACGGTGGCAAATCCATTATTACCTCAGCTAATACTAAGTATGGTTTATATCATTATACATCATAGCGTTACTTGCATATACTGCCTGACAGATCGTTAAATCAGCATGAACCCATTGGGG
>NZ_JBXWIV010000033.1:0-10883 GCF_058197955.1 Janibacter sp. CoH_79_TC_3 | reverse complement strand
ACTCTAAGGATTATTTAGATTTCATACAGTAGCTAATTTGTATAAAAATATAATAAACACTAGGCGAAATTCACCTCCACCCTAATGTCGGGTGGAGTCCTCTTTCGCTTTTAGATAGCTTTCTTATTATTAGAATCAATGGGTATAGTAGGTTGTTGAAAAACTAAGCACTCAGACTGAGCTATGCTGAAAAAATTGCAGAGATAAACTTTGTAAAAGAGTTACTAAATAAGAAGTTTACTATATACAAAAAAAGTAATCTCTATGGCGCGAGTAATCACAACCTCTTATAAGCTTTTTGATTCCATTCCTCTTTTTATAGACATCAGAAACAGGCTTATTACTCAATAGTAATAAGCCTGTTTCTGATGTAATGATTCTCGCAAATGTGCAACGAGCAGTTTTAACTTTTGATCCGGTTGCCTCGCTTTAGGATAAACCGCATATAGGCCCAGTTTCTTTCTGGTAAAACATTGCAAGATCTGCGTGAGTGTATTTTGCTGTATTTCCTCATAGATCAGCACTTGTGGTAAAAAAGCAATGCCTAAACCGCTAAGCGCGGCTTGTTTAATCGCACTAAGATGATTGCTATGAAACCGACCATGGACAGATATTAATTGCTCTGTGCCGTCTATAAATAATGGCCATATGTTATTAGAGGCATTATCAAACTTATAGACCAAGCACTCATGATTCTCTAACTCTTCAGGAGTTTGAGGAATACCATATTGCTTTAAATAGTCTGGCGTCGCACATATCACCCATTGGCTATCTATCAGGCGCCTTGCAATGAGCGAGGAATCTTCAAGCACAGCGGTCCTTAGTGCCAAATCAAATCCTTCTTCTATCAAGTCAACCAATCGATTGGTAATTTGTAACTCTACCGATACTTCAGGGTGTTGTTTACAGAATTCGGCAATAGATTTGCTAAATATGAAATTCGCAGAGACCACAGGCATGGTTATACGTATAGTGCCTTTCATATCTTCGCCGTAACCCGTTACCGCATCTTCGGCTTCCTGAAAAGCAATTTTAGCAATTTTAGCTTTGTTATAAAGCGTCCTGCCTGCGTCGGTTAAGCTCAACTTTCTGGTGGTTCTATAAAGTAGCTGAGCATTTAAGTTTTCTTCTAATCTTGCAATGCGCTTGCTCACTACAGAGTTGGTTAATGACAGTTTTTCAGCAACCTTAGAAAATGACCCTTCTTCAACAACTTGGACAAATAAAATCATATCGTCAGCTTTGACCATATTTGTGCTCCAATTAGGGTAATACGCTTTAGATTATAGCAAAAAAAGAAAATAACATTATCCTTTGATGCAATATATCAATTTATCAACAAGGCGTAGACTCCTTTAGGGCATTTTGAACAGTAAAGGATGGAATAACCGAGGTTGTGCTTGGCATTGTCTGAAAGACAGCTTGGGTCAATTAGCAGTCCCTGTTTGTGAATGTTTAATACAACTTAGTCATCATGGAGTCGTCAAAATAAAGGCTTTAATGACTTGGTTCAAGGAAGATTAAACAGTAATAAAGGATGTGATTTTGAATCAAACAATATATGGTCTACTGGCATTACTGCCAATCGTTCTCTGTGGTATTTTTTTGATAGGCTTGCAATGGTCAGCCAAAAAAACAATGCCGATAGTTTTAGCGGTTACCGCGGCGTTGGCTATTTTTATATGGGATATGACGCTCACTCGAGTTTCATCATCTATCATTCAAGGTTTGGTCATTACGGTTTCGGTATTGTGGATAGTCTTTGGGGCTATTTTTTTATTGAATACTTTAAAGTATACGGGTGCCATCGCAGTCATTCGTGCTGGATTTACTAATATATCGCCAGATAGACGTGTTCAAGCCATTATTATTGCTTGGTGCTTTGGTACCTTTATTGAAGGCGCGTCTGGTTTCGGTACACCTGCCGCTATTGCCGCCCCTTTACTGCTGGCAATAGGCTTCCCGGCGCTGGGTGCAGTGTTAATGGGCATGATGATACAAAGTACGCCAGTATCCTTTGGTGCCGTCGGTACGCCTATTGTGATAGGTGTCAATAAGGGCTTAGATACCGCGGCTATTAGCGCTCAGCTGGCACAAGAAGGGCTACAGTGGGATAGCTTTTTGCAGCTTATCACCAGCGAAGTCGCCATGATTCACGGTGTTATTGGTACGTTTATGCCCCTTTTTATGGTGATGATGCTCACACGCTTTTTTGGTAAGAATAAAAGCTGGAAAGAAGGCTTTGCTATTTGGCCATTTGCTATATTTGCCGGTTTGGCCTTTACGATTCCTTATACCTTAACGGGCGTCTTTTTGGGGCCTGAGTTCCCCTCACTGGTAGGGGGATTAGTGAGTATCGCCATTGTAGTAAATGCTGCCAAAAGGGGGTTTTTAGCGCCAAAAACAACGTGGGACTTTGAGCCTCAAAAAAACTGGCCAAGCGAATGGATGGGTCAGTTAGTGGTCAGTAAGGAAGATGTGGCGCTTGATTTAACCAGTAAAAAAATGTCTACGGTTATGGCGTGGTTCCCTTATTTGCTGGTTGCACTTTTACTGGTTTGTTCAAGAGTGTTTTCTGGATTTGAATCCTTACTAACCAGTGTAACGTTAGATTTCACGGCTGTTTTAGGTGAGGCAGATATAAGCGCTAGCTTTAGTCCCTTGTACTTACCGGGAGGATTATTAGTAATCAGTGCCTTGATTGCCGCTGCTTTGCAAACCAAAAAACCAGGCAGTGCCTTAAATAGTGCCTTCAAAGAATCAACCAAGACTGTCTTGGGGGCCGGATTTGTACTTATTTTTACCATTCCGATGGTCAGGATTTTTATTAATTCCGCTATAAACTTATCCGATGTGGCAAGTATGCCAGTCGCAAGTGCAGCATTGTTTGCGGGTACTTTCGGCAATGCTTTTCCATTGATTAGTCCAACCATTGGAGCGTTAGGAGCCTTTATCGCGGGTTCTAATACCGTATCTAACATGATGTTCAGTCAATTTCAGTATGAAGCGGCGATGAGCTTAAATATTTCACCCTCTTTAATCATAGCGGCTCAGGCTGTTGGTGCGGCAGCCGGTAATATGATTGCCATACACAATGTAGTGGCGGCATCAGCTACGGTGGGTTTACTTGGTATGGAGGGCTCGACGCTTCGTCGTACTATTTTACCTACCCTATATTATGTGTTGTTCTGTGGCATCATCGTTATGGCTGCAATTTACATTTTTGATTTTCAAGGTCCTCTAACATCATGAATGACATAGCACATGATAAGGCAAGTCGTATCTCTTCAGCAAAGCTTTCAGCAGTAAACATGCCTTCTCAAGACATACTCAGTTCTGATCAAGTCTTGGATAAACTCACAGACGTACTGGGCGCGCGCAATGTTCAGGCTGATTCAGAGAAAAACAAATACTATAGAATGGGCTGGCGCTCTGGTGGCGGCAACGCGTTAGCGGTTTTGTTTCCACAAACATTGCTAGAGATTTGGCGTTGCCTAGAAGTGTGCGTTGAGGGTAGCTGCATTATTATCATACAAGCGGCCAAAACAGGCCTAACCGAAGGCTCAACGCCAAGCGGTAATGACTACGATAGACCTGTGGTGGTCATTAATACGCTAGCAATAGACCAACTATATTTGATAAATGATAATGAGCAAGTAATCAGTTTGGCTGGGGCGACGCTACACCAACTACAAAGTCAGCTTAAAGCGGTGAATAGAGCACCGCATTCGGTGATTGGTTCCTCGACTTTAGGGGCGTCTATTATTGGTGGGATTTCGAATAACTCGGGAGGATCTTTGGTAAAAAGAGGCCCTGCTTACACTGAATTGGCTTTGTTTGCGCAGATTAATGCACAAGGTAAGTTGGTGTTGGTCAATCACCTAGATATAGGGCTAGTAGGGAATACCGTGGAAGAAATACTGACGAGATTGCAAAATGGTAATTTTGATAAAAGTAAGCTGCCTGACAGTGGCAAGATGGCATCAGACAAAGAATATATTACCAGAGTAAAGGACGTTGATGCCAATACGCCAAGCCGGTTTAATGCTGACAAGCGCAGACTGTATGAAGCCAGTGGCTGTGCCGGCAAGCTGGCGGTTTTCGCAGTACGCTTGGATACTTATGCCACTGCTAAAAAAGAGAAAACGTTCTATATAGGCAGTAATAGTGTCAGTGAGCTTGCCCAGTTAAGAAGGCAGATATTATCAACTTTCAAAAATACTCCTGAAATTGGCGAATATATGCATCGCGATATATTTGATATATCCGCTAAATATGGTAAAGACACTTTTTTATGTATCAAACATCTCGGTACAAATGCCTTACCTAGGTTATTCTCTATCAAAGGCGCTATTGACGCTAAATTTCATAAGTGGTCGTGGTTGCCAAAGCATTTCACCGATAAAGCAATGCAGTTTATAGCTAACTTATTTCCAAGGCATTTACCTGAGCGCATGATGGCGTACCGTGATAAGTACGAGCATCATCTCATAATAAAAATGAGTGATGACGGAATATCTGAAGCACAACATTTTTTGCAGTCGTTTTTTTCGGCATCAAAAACCGGTAGCTATTTTGAATGCAATAAAGAGGAGTCAGAAAGCGCCTTTTTAAATCGTTTTGCAGCAGCCGGTGCCGCATTAAGGTATGAGGTTATCCATGAAAAAGAAGTCGGCGAGATATTAGCGCTCGATATTGCCATACCACGTAACCAATTAGAGTGGCTTGAAACCCTACCTGAAGCAATTGCACAGCACTTAGAGAAGAAGCTGTATTACGGACACTTCTTTTGTTATTTGTTTCACCAAGACTATATTTTGAAAAAGGGCAGTGATGCTCAATATGTGAAAACGATGATGCTAGATCTGTTAAATCAACGCGGTGCAAAATATCCTGCTGAACATAATGTCGGTCACTTATATGAAGCAGAACCTGATTTGCAGAACTTCTATAAAACCTTAGACCCAACCAATACCTTTAACCCTGGCATTGGCAAAATGCCAAAAAATAAACACAACTGCTCGTGCTGTGTGTAATAGTGAGATCATGACTATTGTCTTAGCATTTATACTCATTGCCAGATTACACGAAAGACATATCGTTTAGCATTAAGCAATACACAATTAGACATTCAAAAATATTACATAGATATCTAACAAAATAAGACGGGTAAGCATATGATTATTTCATCTCCAAACGATTACAGGGCTGCTGCCAAGCGCCGACTGCCACCCTTTCTATTTCATTATATAGATGGCGGTGCTTATGAGGAATATACCTTAAAACGCAACGTTGAAGATTTATCAAAAATTGCTCTTAGGCAACGTGTACTGAATGATATGTCACAGCTGAGCTTAGAGACGCAATTATTTAATGAAACCCTATCCATGCCTGTCGCGTTGTCACCAGTAGGTCTCACAGGTATGTATGCACGTCGCGGTGAGGTACAAGCCGCTATGGCAGCTGATCAAAAAGGTATTCCGTTTACTATGTCAACGGTTTCGGTTTGTCCGATTGAGGAAGTGGCACCTAAAATCCACCGTCCAATGTGGTTTCAGCTTTATGTATTAAAGGATCGAGGCTTTATGAAAAATGCCTTGGAGCGTGCCAAAGCGGCGGGGTGTTCGACCTTAGTTTTTACGGTGGATATGCCGGTACCAGGCGCACGCTACCGCGATATACACTCTGGTATGAGCGGTAAAAATGCCGCTATGCGCCGTTACTTACAGTCTGTGATGCATCCGCAATGGGCATGGAATGTAGGGCTAAATGGCCGTCCGCACGATCTGGGCAATATTTCTACTTATCTAGGTAAGCATACAGGGCTAGAAGATTATATAGGCTGGCTAGGTAATAACTTTGATCCTTCTATTTCTTGGAAAGATTTAGATTGGATTCGAGAATACTGGGATGGGCCTATGGTCATCAAAGGTATTTTGGATCCAGAAGATGCTAAAGATGCGGTGCGTTTTGGGGCAGATGGAATAGTCGTATCCAATCATGGTGGACGACAACTGGACGGTGTTTTATCCAGTGCACGGGCGCTGCCTCCTATTGCTGATGCGGTTAAGGGAGAGATTAAAATCTTAGCCGACTCTGGTATACGTAATGGCTTAGATATTGTGCGCATGTTGGCTTTGGGGGCTGATATTTGCATGCTAGGGCGCGCCTTTATCTATGCTTTAGCAGCAGATGGAGGTGCAGGGGTAAGCAATTTACTAGAACTACTAGATAAAGAGATGCGTGTCGCGATGACGCTGACTGGCGCTAAAACGATTGCTGACATTAATTCTGACTGTTTGGTAAAACTAGATATTTAAACTTGAAGCCGTTAGTTTAGCCATCAATCATAATAGTGAAACTTATAATATTTTTGACTTACTAGGGATAGACAGATCCACCTTACAGAAATGGCTAACTTACTATCACCAAAAAATAAATAATTAACGTCTAAAACTGGCAACGTCTTGACTTATGAGCAACAAGAGCTTCAAGATCCACATAAACAGGTTAAGTGGCTTACTATAGAAAAATTACGCTTAAGACCAAACGACTATTTCACCCACTAATTTAATGAGAAGGTTAAGGATGACTATAAATAACGATGTATTACGTGAACGCATCAGCTTATTAGGCTCATTTCTAGGAGATGCAATTTCTCGCCAGACGGGCGAAGAAACACTTAA
Organism: Janibacter sp. CoH_79_TC_3; assembly: GCF_058197955.1. Taxonomy (NCBI): domain Bacteria; kingdom Bacillati; phylum Actinomycetota; class Actinomycetes; order Micrococcales; family Intrasporangiaceae; genus Janibacter; species Janibacter sp. CoH_79_TC_3. The sequence goes on along the minus strand of NZ_JBXWIV010000033.1, from coordinate 4,197 downwards.
TACGATTGAAACACTGCGTAAGGGTTTTATTCAGCAACGACGCGCGCCTAACGAAGCGAACAAACAACAACTTATCGACTTCATCGCCTCGTTAGATAATCGAACCTTAAAAAATGTCATCCGCAGCTTTTCTATCTATTTCTTCTTAGCAAATCTAAGTGAAGAAAACTACTTACGGGAGCAGCGTCAAGCCTTGCGTAGGCAGTCCGATCAAAGCTGGGAAGGCTCGTTTCGCCGCACCTTGCTTGAATGTCGCGAACGCAATATTGAACCTGCCCAAATGCAAGAGCTGATTGAGCAGCTAAAATTTATCCCAGTATTTACCGCCCATCCTACTGAAGCACGCCGCCGTACGACCATGAATCTATTGCAGAGCCTGTTTATTCATAGCGATGCCTTAAACAATCTTGCAGAAGACAGCTTTGCCTACGAACAAGCGAAGGAAAAAACGGCGCAAACGATTGATTTATTATGGTCATCGGATGAAGTGCGTACGCGTAAGCCATTAGTCTATGACGAGATCAATAATGGCCTGCATTATTTTAATGCCAGTTTATTCAATGCCATTCCAAAGGTTTATCGTAATATTAAAGACGCCATTGTTGAGGTTTATCCTGAGCTAACAGACTACCCATTACCTGCCTTTATGAGTTTTGGCTCTTGGATAGGTGGCGATAGAGATGGCAATCCCTTTGTCACTCATGACACCACAGAAATGGCGGTATTGATGCATGCTGATACCGTGCTACGTCATTATCAAGTCCTGCTAAAAAAACTGCGGCGTGAGCTTATTCATAGCGACACGATTATTGATATTGCGCCAGACGTTTATGCTCGTATAAAGGAGTATGCCACTCTCGAGCAAAAAGTATTCTATTATAATCCTGACGATTACAACAATGAGCCGTACCGTAGGTTGCTATCGATTATCCTTGCCAAAATAAAAGCGACCAATCGCCATATTCAAAGTAAAGGCACAGACCTCGACGCCGCACATGATGCTTACGCTAACCCACAAGAGCTGTTAGAAGATTTACGTATCATTCGAAAAAGTGTCAATACTCATGACAAAGCACATGGCGAAGGCTTATTACTCGATACGATTCGTCTGGTCAAAACTTGCGGCTTTCATCTAGCAGCGCTCGATATCCGCCAAGAGTCGTCTTATCATAGTGAAGTGATAACTGATATTTTCGCCAATGCCTCGAACTTACCAGACTATCAGACTCTGGGTGAAACCGAGCGCCAAGAGTGGTTGACGCGTTTACTTGCAAAGCCGGGTACACCGCTCATTTATACCGATAACTTGACTGATAAAACCCGTGAACAATTAGCCTTGATGAACTCAGTGGCAACATTACGTAAGCTGGTCGGGCAAGATACTTTTGGTAGTTATGTGATTTCGATGACCAACAATGCCAGTCAATTATTAGAAGTCTTACTACTAATGCGTGTTGCAGGCTTATGTAAGATTGATGATAAGGGGCAGTTGTCTGCTGACTTACCCGTTGCACCCTTGTTTGAAACCATCGAAGATCTTAAAAACATCGATAAGATCTTACCTGCCGTGTTGAACAACCCACTGTATCGAGGACTCCTCCAGCACTCAGATAACACACAAGAAATCATGCTGGGTTATTCAGACTCATCAAAAGATGGCGGCATCATTACGTCTGCATGGCAGCTTTATAGCGCACAGCAAACCATCAACCGCATTGCTGCTGAATATGGTATTAAAACACGCCTGTTTCATGGTCGTGGCGGTTCTGTCAGTCGTGGTGGCGGCTCAACGCATAAGGCGATCGCTGCTCAGCCCGCAGGGACACTGCATGGAGAAATTAAAATCACTGAGCAGGGCGAAGTCCTTTATGCCAAATATGCCAACACCGATACTGCTGTGTTTGAGCTCACCATGGGCATCACTGGTACCCTTAAAGCGTGCTCAACAAGATTTGTGGTGCAACCGCCTGAACTACCAAATTATGAAGCACTCTTTGCGCGTCTAGCAGATGCGGGTGAAAAAAGTTATCGTACGCTGACTGACCATACCGAAGGGTTTTATCAGTTCTATTCACAAGTGACGCCAGTGCAGGAAATCTCTTTATTAAATATCGGCTCACGCCCAGCGCACCGTAACAAAGGGCTGCCAAGTAAAACAACCTTGCGGGCGATTCCCTGGGTATTTGGTTGGTCTTTAGCGCGCTTTACACTGCCTGCTTGGTATGGCGTAGGTAGTGCTCTTCATAGCGTTAAAAAAGACGAGGCTTTAATGAGGGAGATGAATAGCTGCTGGCCATTTTTTAACGTATTTATTAGTAATATTGAAATGGCGTTTACCAAATCTGAGATGAGCATTGCTCAGGCTTATAGCCAGTTATGTGAAGATGAGGGATTACGTGAAAAGATTATGCAAGCGGTAATCGATGAGCATCATCTAACCTTCTCAGGTTTGAACTCTTTGCTTAACCAGACATCGTTATTGGCGCACCAGCAAAGCCTTGCCGCGTCACTACAATGGCGAAACGCTTATTTAGATCCGATTAATTACATCCAAATCGAATTGTTAAAACGTGCCAGACAAAAAGAGAATACAGATAAAGACGGTGATATTGCCGTTGAAGATCCACTAATACGTAGTATCAATGCCTTAGCAGCGGGTCTGCGCAATACGGGTTAATTGCTAGGGAATTACGTTCAGATATCTAACTTATAACCTAAATACATTGACTTCCTTTAATTAACTTGAGGAGGTATAGAGGGCAACTAATTTAGATATCTGAGCTATGCTAGTAGTTGAACCTGTGTATAAGGGACTAATGTTTGTTTTTATAAAAAATTTTTATCACAAATGACTCTGTATGTAGTGGCATAATAAAACACGACTGCATAGCACGATTGGTTATGTGTCACCTTTTGAGTTTGAAAAGCGGTATTATGATAATTTAATCCTGTCAGGTATTGCTGCCTGACTCAAGTAAAACACTCTCCGATATAGTCGGGGCGGTTCATATTTTATTGGGTGGTTTATTGCGAGTGAGTTTGATACTAGGATCTTTGAGCCAATTCTGTAGCGTGGCCTTACTAATGTCATAAAATGTACAAGCTTGTCTGATACTCATATCTTGTTGTTTAACACTTTTAATCACTTGTGATCGAAAGTCTGCTGAATAAGTCATAATCTTTTTACTTTTCGCTTATTTTAAAACTACTGTACCACTTTTATAAAGACTCTACTATACGGACGCTATACCATCTTTGATCGTTACACCAAAAGCGCCCACTCGCTCAAAATCGATATTATAGTTTTTAAAGAATAAGTTGTTTTGTATATTCTCACTGTTTTGTAATAGAGATCTTTTGTCTTGAAAGACTTCTAAAGGCATGCCTTTTTTTTCGCTCATTAAGCCTTGCTTTGATACTATTCCAGAAACTCATCATTTTTCGGTTTGCCTGTTCAGTTTTGATGTCTTAAGTAGCAAAAAAATAGTATATAAATATGTTATCAGCTTCTAAGCGTTTAACGTCAAGCCATAATTAGGAATAAATATTCTTGCAAACTAAAAATAAAACCTTAAAAGTCATACTGACTTGGTTATCAAAGTTCTTTGTACCGCCCTTGGTTGGTGCGGTTTTTTTGGTGTTGGTGTACTCGATATCAACTTTTGATACTATGTTTTGGGGTCATGCTACATTATTAGAGAATATAAGAGTCTCGATAATAATATTAGTAGGCAACATATTTACCTTTTATGTTTATTATTTATTGGCTTATTTAGTATTTTTCTTATATCTGATTATTTTGGAAAAAACGAAGAAGCTTAGCTTATTGGTCGTGATGGTCAGTGGTTTTATTTACGGACTCATACCACTTCTATTTGACCATAAAAGCGTAGAGTCTATTTTGATAGTGGTCATTATCGCCGTCAGCGGTGTGATGTGTGCTGCTTGCTATTACTATTTAGATAAAAAACTTAGGCCGTTATATTCAGTAAAAAATTAAAGCATCAGACTTTATAAGGTGTATGGGATTCTCTACAGCATAGGTCGAGTTAAAACCAGCAGCCCTTTAATAGCGCCAAGTTAATCTGTCTACTTCTTTAAGATCAGGTCTATATTCTTAGGTAACCCTCCCAAACCTAAGACACCTAACAAATAGAATTAAGCTGCTTGATTGAGTTTCTGTATGGGCGTAAAACC
>NZ_JBXWIV010000032.1:0-16597 GCF_058197955.1 Janibacter sp. CoH_79_TC_3 | reverse complement strand
TTGCAGCTTCGATAAAAAGGTAGGATTAGCGACTTTGCTGCCATCTGATAGGACGATAAAGTCAGTCAGTCCTAAATCAATGCCGATGTTAGAGTGTGTTTTTGGCAGTGTTGTAGCGATGGTTTCAACCAATAGACTGACATAGTACTTGCCTGATGGGGTTTTGCTGATGGTCGCTGATTTTATTAAGCCATTTACCTTGCTTGGAAATTTAGCGATGATATGACCAATCTTAGGCAGTTTGACAGTGCTATCTGTGATCGCCACTGTGCCCTTTTGGTTATTGGTGGTGTAGCTGTCACGCTGACCTTTTCTTTTGAACTTAGGGAAGCCTAAACCTTTGAAGAATTTACTATAAGCGGCTCTTAGGTTTTGCTGGACGTTAGCCAGTGCCAGGCTATCGACTTCTTTGAGCCACTCGAACTCTTTCTTATATTGAGCAGGAGTATTTTTAAGCTCGGTCTTATGCTCGTTGTAATGATCAATCTTGTCACTAAGCATCCTATTCCAGATAAAGCGTGTGCAGCCGAATGATTTAGCAAAGAATATTTGCTGTTCTTCATTGGGGTACAGCCTGACTTTATGGGCTTTTAGGATTTGCTTGGTCATAAGGAGCTTGTTGTTAATTGGCGTTATAATTATTAATTATAATACCATAGAGAGTAAGGGTAGTTATCAATAACGCATTCATCCCACTACTTTAGAAGTAGGGGAATTCTGCGCTGGAATGTTAAACTAGGATAGTTTATATCAGGGCTATTAGCCGAAACCGCTAGACCAACAGATTTTATCAATCCCATACTCATCGATTAAAAAATCGTCTAATGAATCCCTGAAACCTAGTTTATTACTAAGAAAATTTATTGCTTTTTCTGCTTCTTCTCTCGTACTGTAGACGCCTAGCATCTTAGTACTATCATCTAAGCCCTTAACTGTGTGTTCAAGAAGATATACAACGGTGGTCATTACAAACCTCCATAAAAAATAACGGTTATCAACTATACCCTATAAGGGACCAATCAGGCGCTCTCACTGGTTTGGTTCCCTATACAGACATCGAACTGCCAGTATTGTATAGTCAGTTCTTTATAAATAAAATACAATCGTTTTAAAACAAGCGAAATGGCAGAAGAACAAATGACCTATTCAGCAGATTTTCGAGCACAAGTGATTAAAAGTGTCAAAAACAAAGACATGAGTATCCGTCAGGCTTGTACTTTCTATAATGTTAGCAAAACTGCATTACAGCGCTGGCTAAAAAAACCAAATATCAAACAAACTCGAGATAAGTCACCAACTAAAATACTGAATGAAGGACTTTTAAAAGACGTTGAACAATATCCTGATGATTATCTGTACGAGCGAGCTAGGCGCTTCAACTGTAGTAAGACAGGCATGCACACTGCTTTAAAACGTCTAGGTATCAGTCAAAAAAAGACCTTAGAGCATCCAAAAGCCTGCCTGATAAAAAGAGCGGCTTATCAGAGTAAGCTCAATAGCTTTACGCAGCAAGGCTATCCCATTGTCTATATGGATGAAAGCGGCTTTGAGTCGGAAACTATAAGGCCTTACGGATACTCACCAATAGGCAAACCCTGTATTGACAGCTACAACTGGCAAGCAAAAAAGCGTACTAATGTCATTGGCGCTCTGTATGAAAAGATGCTGTTTGCGCTTGATTACTTTGAAAATAATATCAACAGCCATATATTTTATGACTGGTGCAAGTTCACGCTAATTCCAAGTCTCAAGACTAAATGCGTGATTGTTATGGATAATGCCAGGTTTCATAAGAGCAAGCGTATTCAGAAATTACTGAACAGGCATGGTCATCGCATTCTATGGCTGCCACCATACAGTCCTGATCTAAACCCCATTGAGAAAAAGTGGGCACAAGCAAAGTTTCTACGCCAAGGCTGGATGGAGAATAATCTGCCTAAACTGTTTTGTGATATGGGCTGTATTTCTTTTATTGTGAACTGACTATATGTAAGGTTAATAACTATGAAGTCGATTGTCGCAGCATAGTTATCGTTCAATGACACAAATAGGATAACCGCCTGGGTTCTTGCCACCGCCTAGATCTAAGCAAATATCATCGTAATAAAATTCATGAGCTTTGATGCCTAGCCAAAATGCAAAAACAGCATTGACAGCAATAATTATTATCATCTTATTATTCATATAGAGATCCTAGGTAAACAAGTAACTACAACGATATTTATTTGGATATATCTTATACTAATTAGAAGTTAATAGAGCTGTAGCGTGTTCTCATGTTTTATTTTTTGTAAGGTAGTTCAAATTATGAGTATACCTCAACGAAACCAGCTATTTCACCCCTCAAACCTATTAACAGACCACTTAAAACAGACTGTTTCAGGTGTTTATGTTTATCAGAGCGTATCTACGAGCGTCTACCAAAGAACAAGACGCTAAGCGTGCCAAAAGCGAACTCATAGCATTTGCCAACGATCATGGCCACAAGATTGCCGCCTTCTATGTCGAAAACGAATCAGGAGCTACTTTGGTGCGAACCAAGCTGATTGGGATACGCTCAAAAGAATGCTATCAGAAAAAAAGCTATCTATCGTATCAAAAGAGCTGCCTACCTCATATATGGCGCTTCAACCTGAACGCAGCACTGAATTTATGAGCAGTATATTACAGGCCATTAACTCGATGATGTTAGATATGCTCGCAGCCATTGCTCGAAAAGACTATGAAGATCGCCTTAACCGTCAGATGCAAGGTATTGCTCGTGCTAAGGCAGAAGGTAAGTATTCAGGACGTAGAAAGGATACGGAGAAGCGTAAGATTATTGCCAGTCTACTCGAATCAGGTCATAGTTATTCTGATATTCAAAAAATGGCCAAGTGTTCCCGACAGCTGATTGCGGATGTCGTTAAGGAAAGATCGAAACTGATTCCTGCGCATCAAGTAGTTCCACTACAGCAGTCTACTATGAGTAGTCTATTAATTGATTAATGAGCCTTTTTAGATGGTTCCGCTGGAATATACCATCACGACTATAAAATAAGGTTTACAGCGATCAACGAAATCACAATATATATCGAGCTGTACTACAACCAGACTAGGATTCAAAAAAGTATAGGCTATAGATCGCCAAGACAGGTGTGGTTTGACTTTTACCGTAAGGCTGCGTAATTAAAATCTCCCAAGTTTAGTTGTACGGCTTTGACGGCAGGAGTCAATATAACGCATCATAAGACATCCAACTCAACCTAAATATTAGCAAGGTTTCCATTTTATATAGCTTATTCATTGAGATTATCTTTTCCAAATGATGTACGTTCCAATTGTTTGCTATTAAACACAGACTCGTAGAGTCTATTCTTTATCTTATTCTCTGAGAATAATAAGTTTCTGAAAGTATTGCGACAATCTAGGGACTGCATATGCACGGTTGCAATACACATGATCTATCAAAAAAACAGCTAAGTATAGTCAGTTCAAAATAAAAGCGCTACGTTATAGCTATGTGCGACTGGTATAAATTTTCCTTGCTTGCTGTTATCACAGAGTCTACGAAAAATTCATTCTAGGCGCACTGTATGAATTTTGAAGTAATTCAACTATATAAAGGCAACCGTTATTAGGAAGGGGCAGAAAAGAGTCACATGCTCATGTTTATAGTTCTGATAGAGTGATTTTAAAAGGGTGTTTTCTAGGAGATGAGGAATATCTGAATTGTTAGCTATAGTCGATGAAAAATTAAAAATAAAAGAGTTTTTTATCTATTCTAAAACACCATACTCTTTCATTTAAAGAGTATACGACTGTATACAGTGAATGATAGGCAATAGTTCTTAGATAGGTCACAAGAGACACAGGAGTTTGTTTAGAGTTCTTTACGTTGTATATGTAACGTTACGATATATTATTGTTTTGCAAAATGCGTGACTAAGTAGTACCATCAGACACTTAGTTTGAGCACAAAAAAAGCACACTTCAGGAAAAGTGTGCTATTCATGACAAACTAGGTGTTCTTAATGCAGACTGGGAGTCAGTATTAAGATAACAAGAAACATCAACAATCACCTTTAAAATCATGCCTTCCGTACAACTTGTTATAACGACATTGTAGCATAAAAGTACGGGTTGGCAAGGGTCAAAAACCATGCTAGCGAAACCATCATCAAGCCCTGAAAATCAAGATTTCGAACCATATAATTTCTTCGGATTTGGCTTAAACGATTTTGAAAAACCTCACCTGCAAATACAAATTGGCTGCGCACTTAGCAATCCAATGCAAAGCGGCAAGACAACCGACAACAATTCAGAAGATAGTCGGTCAAGCAAAGACCTCAGTAGACGAGAAATGGAGTTTGTTCGAGCCTGTAGCGAGGTTCAGGATGTATGTGCCAATGAAGCAAGAACGCTTTGTTATTACCCGCCATATTTATCCAAAACAACCTTACCTATCTCTCAGACAATCGATCTTACCTTTTCACGCATGAATGGTGATCTTCGCTTAACTTTAATAGCGAACCCTGATAGCGGCTTGCCTTATGGAATTGTTGCGAGAAAAATAATTACCTACCTAACTACATACGCAATCATCAATAAAACGCCAGTAGTGCCAGTGAAGTCAATACGCGCTCTATGCAAAGGCTTGGGTATGAGTACCGGTGGTAGTAAGCATAAAATTATTGATGATATGCTGTATCGCCTGATAGGTGCAACCATGTTTATCGAACTCAAAGTCAAAAAAGATGATGAAGATATCAACATCAACCGCTGCGGTATTCTAGACTCAATCCGTATTGAGAAAGGCGGCGATGAAACGAACCATGTCACGTTAGATGATAAATTTTACCAACTTTGCGAGAAGTCAGCGGCCCCGTTAGATAGCAGAGTATTGGAAGCATTAAGCGGTGCTCTTGAATTTGATGTCTATGTATTTTTGCTGGCGCGCTTACTTAGTGTTCGTCAAACCACCCGTATTCGCTGGGATGATTTTATGGCTCAGTTTGGCAGCAATAATAAGAATAGCGCATCGGCTAAACAGAAATTAAAAAAGGCCGTTGATAAAATACTGACCATCCAGCCGCAAATGAAAGTTCGTTACACTAACGACCTGGTGATACTTGAACCTAGCATAAGCCCTATTAAAACTAGAAAAGGTGCTTATATCATTCCAAACACACCTAAAGATAATGATGATTAACGTGTCAAAATAAAGCTTATTTAGCATCCAAGACACCGCTTTTGATCCAGTCAAAATTGGTGTTTTTTTTGGGTCTAAATTAGGGTGGGGATAACCTTGTTTATAACCCTGTGGATAGGCATAGTTATCCGCGTCCTTTAAGATATTGAGGTGCGTCCTTTAAGATATTGAGGTGCGTCCTTTAAGATATTGAGGTGCGTCCTTTAAGATATTGAGGTGCGTCCTTTAAGATATTGGGGTGCGTCCTTTAAGATATTGGGGTGCGTCCTTTAAGATATTGATTTCTCTTGTAGACCATAACAATAAAGCATTACAGAGAACCTCCTATAGATGTTTTCCTATAGTTGCCTATAGTTTTTCCTGTAGATACCTGTAGGTATCTACCTCTAGCTATACACACCTATAAATGAAAAAATCCTGTAGAAAAGAGTTTCAATTAGTTTTTTAATTTTTTTAATGGTTTATTTTTAAGGCAAAGAGAATATGATTTTCTAGCAATCACACTGAAACAAGGTCATAATAAATTAAGATTTAATATTACGTTTAGATATACTATGATATTGGATGACTGGCAATGGTTATTCAAGAGTAAATAAATTGTAATTTGCAACTCATGATAACTGGACCAACTAATCATTAGCTGGTTCTTAATTTTTTAGTAAAACGATAACGAGGTTAATTATAAGTATCTACTTACAGTAAAAAATAGAGAGTGGTGGAATGAGTCAACACTACCTAATTAACAGTACCAATGAAACCATTAATAAGATTGTTTACCAGCATAAACCGCAAGCAGCTAAATAACTGATAAGTACGGAGAAATACAGTGACTCATCTCGATAATATTCAAGTAACGAAAAGAGATGGACACTTAGAAGATATGAATCTCGATAAAATTCACAAAGTAATCGCTTGGGCAGCAGAAGGACTAGAAAATGTATCCGTGTCACAAGTAGAGGTTAAATTTCACATACAGTTCTACGATCAGATTGAAACGCGTGATATCCACGAAACCATTATTAAGTCTGCAGCTGACCTCATGTCAGAAGAAACACCTGACTATCAGTATTTGGCAGCACATTTGGCTATCTTCCACTTACGAAAAATTGCCTACAACCAATTTGAACCGCCACATCTCTACGAGCGAGTCAAAAAGCTTACTGCAGATGGCAACTATAATAAGCATATCTTAGAGGACTACAGCGTCGAAGAATTTAATGACCTAGAAAAATACATTGACCATTGATTGGTGTGATATGAACCTGGCCTGTGTTTCAGTAGAGAAAATGGCTGGCAAATACTTGGTAAAAGGCAGAGTGTCAAAAACGGTATATGAAAGCCTTCAATTCCTATCTATGCTTGTTGGCATGTGTTTGTTTGCCATTTACGACAAAGCAGAGCGTTTGAGTTATGTGAAGCGTTTTTATTATGCCACCTCGCAATTTAAGATATCACTACCTACCCCAATAATGGTTGGTGTACACACTCCATCGTGTCAATTTAGCTCATGCGTACTAATTGAGTGTGATAATAGCTGAATTCTATTAACGCCCCTACAAGAGCAATTGTGCGGTATGTGTCTCAGCGGACATGCATTGGCATTAATGCGGGCAAGATTAGAGCTCTTAACAGCCCTTATTCTTTTCTGCCTTCTATCCATTGTTTTTGGGTTATTTTGTATAATACGTATTCGGTAAGTGGGTCTGTTACCTCAAAAGCAGGGTGGTAAAAGTCTTTTTCCGTATTCTTCATCTTAAGGCGTTGCATGACTAGTTGTGAACGTTTATTTATCTTTGAAGTGAACGATACTACCTCATTAAGTTTTAGTTCTTCGAAAGCAAATTTTAAAGCAGCATTTGCGGCTTCCGTTGCGTAGCCATAGCCCCAGAACTCTTTATCTAATCTCCAACCTATTTCAATGCAAGGGTTGAATGGGAAATCATATTGCGGTTGATGTAAGCCTACAAATCCTATGAAAGCACCACTATCTTTTAGGCTTACTGCCCAAATTCCCCAGCCTCTTTTTTCTATAAGCGATTGGCATTTTGAAGCCATGGCATCACTTTCTTCTTTTGATAGTAGCTTAGGGAAATACTCCATTACGTCCTTATCCGAATTCATTTTAGAAAATGGCTCTAAGTCCATCTTCTGCCATTGTCTTAAATAAAGGCGGTTTGTTTCTATCTTTGTTTGCATATCTACTCTACGTTTTTTTTAGAAGTGATTTATGAAAATGAGGACTTGAGTGTTCAGCTGTAATCTAAGCTGTTATAAATCATGGCATTGTACTTTGTGGTGTACATACAGCGGGATTTTCGAGGGTATTTTAAGTTATTTTTAATTTACCATATCTACAAAGCTCGTCCAGTCTTTAATGCAAACTCCCAATCTTTGCGATTGTTTTTTAAAGCCAGTTTAGCGGCCGCTTCAAAATCGTAAGGGACTTTGATATGTTCAACTTTCCACTGTTTCCCTTGTTCGGTTTCAATACATTTTACAAGAGCATAGCTTGCATCAGGAGAGTAATTTTGCATCTTATGGACAACAGGTAAGTCATCAGTATAGGCAGGGTAGCCCACACTCACAGTATTAATTACAATTTGACCTGTCGATAACTTTACCATACGTGGGGTGTGAGTATGACCGCATATAATAATAGGCTTATCAATATCGTTAAGTATGCTCAAAATATCTGTATCGCTACGCACTATTGGCTGACCAGTTTCTACATTTTCTAACAGGTATACCGTATCATCAGTTGGCGAGCCGTGGCATAGATAAACATTTTTATCTAATTCATAGTCGAAAGGCAACGCTTGCATCCATTGGATAGCTTCATTGGGTAAGTCTTCTACAATGAACTGTAGAGTTGGGTTGCTATCAATATCAGCCGTCGTAGCTTCATAAATCTGTTTATGTTGATTGCCACGAATAGTAATAATATCTTTTTGATGTTCCATCAACAATTCATAAGTGGCTTTAGGAGCAATTGGTCCGTATAGAATATCGCCAAGGTTAACAATTTGATTAGCATTTCTTTGTTTAATATCTTTTAGTACAGCTTCGAGAGCGAAAACATTACTGTGTATATCGGAAATGGCAGCTATAGTAATTATCGGCTTAATACCTTTGGAATATGACATTATAGTTATTTCCTTTAAAAGGTTTTTTTAAGAATATTCAAGCATACTCTAATTATTTATACTTACTATTTAATAGGCTGATTAAATGAATCTTGCTTTATTCGATTTTGACGGCACAATAACAGACAGAGACACATTTACGCAGTTCATACTGTTCGCCACGCCTAAAAATAAATTGCGTTTTGGTCGATTGGCACTGTTACCAATTACGATTAAATACAAGCTTGGCATGGCGAAAGGTCATCAAATTCGTAAAAAAATCTTACGCTTTGCATTTAAAGGCATGAATGAAAATAGTTTACGCGTAAAAGGTAAGATTTATGCAGAGCAGCATTTGCCAAATTACCTGCGACCTAAAGCCATGCAACGTATTCAATGGCATAAAGATAGAGGTGATACTGTTACCATCGTCTCAGCATCATTAGATATCTATTTAGCCCCTTGGTGTAAAACACATGGTATTGAGTTGATTTGTACCGAAGTCGATATAAAAGACGGCATTATTACGGGATTCAGTAAGCAAGGTGACTGTAGCTCACAGCAAAAACGGCGACTAGTGCAAGCGCGGTATAATCTTATTGAGTATGACAGTATCTATGCTTATGGTGATACCCCCGAAGACAATGAACTATTAACAATGGCATCAGATAATCAGCAATTTTATCGTCACTTTTAAAGACAATGCTCTGTTAATAGAGTTGATAGTTATCATTGTCTCGCATAGTTAAAGATGAATCACTTTATAGTCAGTTCAAAATAAAAGAAATAAAGCCTATATCATTAAACAGTATAGACAGATTATTCTCCACCCATCTTTGGCATAGAAACTTTGCTTGTGCCAATTTATTTTCAATAGGATTGAGATCAGGGCTATAAGGTGGTAGCCATAGAATACGATGGCCATGTCTGTTCAGTAGTTTTTAAATATGCTTATTTTTATGAAACCGAGTCACTTAGGCATAGCCTTCGTCTTGCGCTCGGGCAAAGCAGCGCTTTGCTTTATCCTCGCTCATATCCATGACAATTACGCATTTTCTTTTAAGGCTCGGTATCAGCGTGTATTTAAACCAGCAATAGAGAATATGGTGCTATTAATGTTCTACTCAAAGTAATCAAGCGCAAACAGCATCTTTCCATACAGAGCACCAATGACATTAGTACGCTTTTTTGCTTGCCAGTTGTAGCGATCGATACAAGGTTTGCCTATCGATGCATAGCCATAAGGCCTGATGGTCTCATGGTCTCATGCTCAAAGCCACTTTCATCCATATAAACAATGGGATAGCCTTGAATCATATAATCACTCAAATGATTGAGATACTTAGCTCTTTTTATCGGACAGGCCTTTGGATGTTCTAGTGTCTTTTTTTTGACTGATACCAAGAGGGTTAAAAGCAGTATGTATACTGTTCTTACTACAGTTGAAGCGCCTAGCTCGCTCGTACAGATAGCCGTTAGGATATTGTTCAACGTCCTTTAAGAGTGATTCATTCAGTATTTTAGTCGGTGGTTTATCCCGAGTTTGTTTAATGCTTGAGTCTTTGAGCCAGCGTTGTAAAGCGGTTTTGCTAATGTTACAGAAAGTACATGCTTAGCGGATACTCATGTCACTCTACTTTACGCTTTTAATCACTTGCGCTCGAAAATCTGCTGAATAGATCATGTGTACTTCTACAATTTCGCTTGTTTTAAAACAAACCCCAATATTAAGCACATCACCTAAGTAAAGCACTAACTAAAGAAAGGTTGCTAATACTATATTATGCATAGTGTTAGCAACCTTTCTTTAGTTATATCAAAATCAATCATGCCGTATATGAACTTATAATCTTAATATTCCTACTACCACACTAATTAGGTAATTAGTACCTAACAAATTTCAAACCAGCCTATTAAGTTATTCCTTTATAGCGTTAAAATTAGTTAAGGACAACACGAATTTTGAATATCAGTCAAAATATTTAAAAATTTTAATTTGTACATGGACATGATTTATATAGCTTAACAGTGGCGAATATATATCAGATAATAAGAAGCTATGAACTGCCCTGGGATTATCGGAGACTCAACATTCTGAGAAAATACTACAATGAAAAGACAAACCTACACTCCTGAGATTAAAGAACGCGCCGTTCGCATGCTGATTGAAGCAGCAAACGACTATCCCTCTACATGGTCAGCTATCCAAGCCATTGCCAAAAGGCATTCGATTAAGTAAATCACGTCTCGATCTCCAGTCAGGCATGTGTGTATCTAATGAAGCTTTAAATCTATCGTTATGCTGTTGTTCTTTAAAGTATAATAGCTCATGCACAATAATGCATTCTAAACAAGGAAGGGGCTTTTTAGCCAGTTCAAAATTAAGTAGTATTCGTCCTCATTCAATATTATAGCTATCCTACTTGGTATTCATTTTCTGTACTTGTCAACCTGAGGCAGTTACATCTATCTGCTCAGACCATTTGCTAATTAAATCAGGAGCACGAGATTTTAGTCGGGCGCGATAGTACTCATTCAATGTTTTTAATTTATCAGCAGTTGATGTTTCAATACTGACAGTCAAGATAAACTTGCCGCCTTTTACTTTAACGCTACGTAATAGGCTTTGATTTGCATCCAATTCAACAACCTCAAGCTGGTAACGTATATCCCATAAGTAATGTGTCTCTCTGCTGACAATTGTTCTATTAGATTGGCGTGCTTGCTTGGCAAAATTTATCTATTTTTTACGAATCCAAGGTATGGAGTGAATAACTGCCATTCGAATGACAGTTTCCTTCATTGATCCAGGTGTAGCCATTCTCATTTGATTATCAGGTGGTATCACGATGATATGCAGATGAATTATGCTGAAGAGACCATAGTAATAAGCTTTGCAAGCAGACTCCATCAGCAGTTATTCAAATCCCAATGTTCATCGAGCTACTTAGCGAATATATTTTTTCTTATCATAAAACTAACTACATCGGTTTACTTATACCGACTCTAATACTTGCTGGCAAGCTTGAACTAGATAAGGATCAACACTATCTTGTTTAAGCAGCCATTTAAGATATCCAGCCCCATCTGAATGGGTAACCAAATCTGCAATAGCCTCATCCTTATGTTTACCAAAACTTAAATGCTTCGGTACACGTGCTATTTCGCTAAACTCATATAGGCTTTTCACATCACTTATCTCATGACCTTGGCTATTCGCCACATCACACCCTCATCACAGATGTGTGATATCGCCATAGAGCTCAAGCTAATTTATTTTAGAGGATTGAAGCGTTTCGCTCGCTGAGCTTGTAATACAAATACCTTGCCACCGTTTATTTCAACAATAGAATAGGCCGCTTCAATCATATGCGGTTCAATAAGTCCCGTCGTTTCGGTGTCAAGTTTATAAGTGGTCATAATTAGCCTTTATATATGTGAGGAGCTTAGTAGTCTGTTTTAATTAACTTATTAGGAAGTCTATTTTGATAGTTCTAATAGGGTATAGGTAATTTTTTCTATACTGAATATAATATAATTGTTGACAATGATTATCACTAGCATTATTATTCGTTTTCTATAGAAAACAACTGTTCATTAATATGGTTTACTACTTTAGGTTTCGCACATTGTTTTCAGCTAGTCATTGGCTTCTTATTTATGAAATTTGATGAAGTGAAATTTTCGCAAGAAATTTAATTAATTTAATAACATAGGAGATTTGATGTTAAGAAATGCCTTGAGTTATAGAAAAGGAAGCTACCGAAAATTTTTCATTTTCGTTTTAGCTATTAGTTTTTGTATGTTTATATATTCTTCTTTTAATAAAGATGTCTCATCTGCTTTAATATCACTATCAATATTCTTCGGAGCTTTGAAGCAAGTTTTCATACCTGTAGATCTAAATCAAAATATCTTTTTGTCGAAAAAAAAACGTCATATAAGTGATGATGATTTTATAAATAGATACAACGATAATTCCATTTACCACAATAATAATAAGGATAAAATTTGGCATAAATTAATAATACTATTTGATGATGTTTTCTCCCTTGTATTCATTGGTGTAATAATGTATATCATATTTTTTTGATTTTAAATTAGGAGTAAGTTATGAGAGAGTTATGTTTAACCGAGTTAAATTTAGTTTCAGGAGGTCTTAATGCTAATGATCTTAAAAATTATAACCCGTCTACTGGTGTTAAAGTAGCAGGGGCAGCGATAAGCCTTGCCGCTAGAAGATCCCCCGCAGCGTTAGCTTTTAAAGGTGGTTATGCATTTGGTGGATGGCTTAATGATAATACCCCAGTTCAAAGTTGGGTATCAACAGGAATTGATAAGGTGACAAGCAAGTCTGGGGATAACTATTCTGATGGTTGCGACTACTAAAAACCCCTAATTAATTTATAAAACATAAACCTTGATTAAAAAACTCAAGGTTTATGTTTTTAGTGAGAATCTAATGAGAATAAACTTTAATATTGATCAGAGTGATTTTGATTCAGAGTATCTTTACAAGAAACCTTTTCTATTAAAAAGTGTAGTAAAAGATTTAAAACTTAGCTGGGATTATGTAAACGAAGTATACAGTCGTGCTGATGTATCCGATGAAAGCTTCAAATTAATGAATGGATATCCAGTTTCAAAAGATAAATATATTGAAAGTTACGACAATCTTGGTAAGACTGAATTTCGTATGGTTCGTCCAGTAGTGTATGACTATTTGAGAAATGGTGCGACATTGGTCTATAACCGTATTACTAATGAGCCTAAAATAGATCAAATCAGCAAGCAAATCGCGAACTTTGCTAGTGCTCATGTTGTTACGAGTGGTTATGCTGCTTTTAGTAATAAGTCGTCTTATATGGCTCATTGGGATACGAGAGATGTGTTTGCGGTACAGCTGATAGGAAGAAAGCGTTGGATATTAAAAGCACCAAATTTTGAGCTACCTTTGTATATGCAACAAACAAAAAACTTCAAAGATATTAAAGAGCCTGAAGAAGTATATATGGATGTTATTTTAGAAGCTGGAGACATCCTTTATGTTCCTCGAGGCTGGTGGCATAACCCATTACCTATAGGAGAAGAAACATTCCATTTGGCAGTTGGTACTTTTGCTCCTACTGGATTTGAATATATTAATTGGTTACTTAAGCATACTCCAAATATATTAGGATGTCGTCGTAACCTTAGCTCGTTTGAAAGTGATGAGCAGGTATTGAAAGATATTTCTAGAGACTTTTCAGAAATTTTAAATGATAAATCCTACTATGAGGAGTTTTTAAGTCAACATATAGGCAATCAAAGATTGCCTACGCAACTGTCACTAGATGTTTTAGGTAATAGTAATTCGAATTCACTTCATATAAATACAAAAGTAGTTGTAAATACGAACTTTTTATATTTTTCTGAAGATAATTTTGTAGTAATCAATGGAAATAAGATAACTATTGATGATATCAGCGAGAAATTAGTAAGATTTTTATTCGACAGATCTATTGTTTCTGTTGAAGATATTTTGGCAGAGTTTAATAATTTTGATAAAGATAAGGTTAATAATCTATTGTTTAATCTAGCATTAAATGACGTTATTTCGATAGTAAAGTGATTTACTACTTAGCCAACTTTACTAAGAATAAGCTATGTCTAATAATAAAAATATTTTTCGGGAAGAGGTTTTAGAAGCAAAAAGCCAGAAATGGGCAGGTAACGTTATTTTAACTCGTCCCTTTAGCTTTACTGTCTTGACCTTATGTTCGATAGCTATAGGTTTGGTTATTATCACTTTTGTTTTTTTTGGAAGTTATACTAAACGTAATACAGTACAAGGTCAGCTTGTTCCAAAGGATGGCTTAATACAAGTTTACAGCAGCTCACAAGGTCTTGTTAGCGAACAGCTAGTCACTGAAGGTCAGGTAGTTGAAAAAGATGATCTGCTTTACAGTATTTCAACTGTGAGGTATGACAATGAAGGAAGTACATCATCTGCGATAGATAAAGAGTTAGATAATAAAGCAGTTGCTCTTAGTGTAGAAAAGTATCAAGTTAATAAAGCACATGAACTTCAGGTTCAAATTTATCTTATGCAAAAATCAAGGTTAGAGAGTGAACTGAATCAAATAGTGGCATCAATAACACTACAAGACGAAGAAATAGAAACTAAAAAGAGATTATATGAAAGCTATAGCTCGATAGTAGAAATAGGTGCAGTTTCTAAAGAGGATTTCGACTCAAAAAAAATGGAGTACCTCCTAGCAGTTGAAAGAAAAGAGAGTTTAGAAAGTAATAAATTTTCATTAGAAAAGCAAATTAATGAACAGTTATATAGTGTAGAGCAGCTAAAGCATGAGCATAAAAACCAATTATCTCAACTGGATAGATTATCATATGACAATGAACAGCAGTCGGTAGAAGTAAAAGCAAGTGAAAGTTCAGTCATTCGAGCTTCACAGCCTGGTGTTGTCAGTAGCATATATGTTCAAACTGGACAATATATAGACACTACTAAACCGCTAATGACTATTTTACCCCAGAATAATATATTGGTTGCACAGTTATACGTACCAGATCGTGCAATTGGATTTATGAATGTTGGCGATATAGTTTTGTTACGGTATCAAGCTTATCCTTATCAAAAGTTTGGACATGCTAAAGCGAAAATCAGTTCAATTGCCAAAACAGCTATAGCCGCTCAAAACATTCCTAGTATTGGCACAGTATCTTTACAGGAACAAATAAACAATGAACCTATGTACTTAGTACAGGCTGTCCTAAGGCGTCAGGATATTAAGGCGTACGGTAAAAATTTACCATTACAAGTAGGTATGACTTTAGAAGCAGATGTATTACAAGAACGTCGCAAGCTATATGAATGGGTACTAGAACCAATATACAGCATAACTGGAAAAATATAGAATCGTGACAAATAATAGTTATTTAAAATCGTTATCTTTCAGTCTTACCAGACGAACTAAAATTATTCTACAAACTGAATCCTCGGAATGCGGTCTTGCATGTCTAGCTATGATTTCCAGTTATTATGGTTACTATACTGACCTATTTACTTTAAGGCAAAAACATCCAATCTCTCAAAAAGGTGCAACACTTCAAAGAATCATTGCCATTGCAAATAGTATTGATTTAAAAACTCGACCTGTAAGATTAGACTTAGAAGAGTTAAACCAGTTGAGATTGCCTTGTATCCTACATTGGAACATGAATCATTTTGTTGTTTTGACGTCTGTTTCAATGAGAAAGCTAACTGTTCTGGATCCTGCTTTAGGTGAGAGAAGTATAAGTATCAAAGATGCTTCCAAATACTTTACAGGTGTCGCTTTAGAGTTATGGACAAATGCAAATTTTGAACAGAAAACTGAAAAAACAGCTATTAATATATTCCGTCTCTTTGGAGGTATAAAGGGGATATGGCTTTCACTAAGTCAGGTCTTTGCCTTAGCTTTAGTATTAGAACTCTTCTCTTTAGTGACACCGCTTTTTATGCAGTGGGTGATAGATCATGTCATTTTATCTGCTGATATTAACTTATTGTCAACTTTAGTTATTGGCTTCGGTCTATTAATGTTACTCAATAATAGTATCGGCTTACTCCAGTCCTGGATTGGAATGTATTTGTCTACGACTTTAAACGTGCAATGGAAATCAAATATATTTGATCATTTATTACACTTACCAACTGCATATTTCCAAAAACGGCATTTAGGAGATGTTGTTTCTCGATTTAGTTCCATTGATGCTATTCAATCGACGTTAACCACAACCTTTTTGACCGCTATCTTAGACGGTTTAATGACGATTTTTACGCTTACTCTAATGTTTATGTATAGTCCATCATTATCAATTGTAGTCATTCTATCTTTAATAGTTTACGCACTTATGAGATGGATTTGGTATATACCTCTAAAGAGAGCCACAGAAGAACAAATTGTACATGCAGCTCAGCAATCCACACACTTCATGGAAAGCATGAGGGGTATTAAAGCGATTAAGCGTTATGATAAGCAGGAATATAGAAAATCAAGTTGGTTATCACTATTCGTCAATCAAATAAATGCCGGATTGAAAACCCAAAAACTGAATTTGATGTTCCAGTTCATAAATGGAATAATTTTTGGCTTAGAAAACTTAATAGTTGTTTATCTGGGAGCAAGCTTTGTTATTGAAGGAGAGTTCACTGTTGGTGTGTTGGTAATCCCCCCACTAAATAAGAACACTTAGAAATAGAGATTAACTGCTAAAATATATCAGCAGGAGAATCCTATGA
>NZ_JBXWIV010000031.1:0-18239 GCF_058197955.1 Janibacter sp. CoH_79_TC_3 | reverse complement strand
CTCAGGAGTATAATGTCGTGTTTTCATTGTCGTATTCTCTCAGAATATTAGGTCTCCGACAATACCGGGGCGGTTCATGTTTCTGTACCCATACACGCATTGCCATATCGTTATTAAAGCAGCGCTTTACTCCCAAGAAGCGAGCAAGGTTATGACCCGATGAAACATACAACTCACGCATTAATGCATTAGCAATAAGGTTTGCATCTGCACTGATTGCACCGTCAGGTTTAAGTTCAGCAAACAGCTCTTCATAATTGATAATTGTCATAGTGACGTCTCCTTGTCAGTTTGTGCATTAGCAGTCAGTCCATCAGCTTTAAAGCTATTCGATGCGCTGGTTAGCTTCTCCTTGCTCGCTAGTAGCAAATTATCCATTGCTGAGCCATCTTGGCGGGTGATATCAGGCACATAACGGCTATACACCCGAAACAGCATCTCCGTACTACTGTGGCCCATCTGCCGAGCTATCCACTCAGGGTTCTCACCAGCAGCCAGCCATAGCGTCGCTGCCGTATGCCGAGTCTGATAAGCACGCCGGTGTTTCAAACCGAGTAGGGCAAGCGTAGGTTTCCACACCCGCCTATTCACATTGCGATACTCAATCGGATTGCCTTGTGAGTTGCAAAACACGAACTCTGACTTACCAAAGGTACGTGCTTTCTGCTCTAGTAGGGCGTCATAGACCAACTGTGACATCGCAATATCACGCTGTGAGCCTAACGTCTTAGTTGGACCCATCTCACCGTTGACTAATGCCCCTCTGATACTGATCTCACGACGATCAAAATTTATGCAGTCCCATTTAAGCCCATCAATCTCACTGGTACGCATTCCTGTAAAGAAGCGAATGGTGTAGTAGGGCTTATAATCAGCACGGACATGCTTTAAAATTAGCCATACCTCGCTTAAGGTAAAAGGATTCACATCCGGACGAGCTTGCTTGAGATTCTTAATATTTTTATAAGGCATCTCAAACTCATGGCGATCTGATGCTTCTTCTAGTATCATACGAAGAAGTATCATAATCTGATTGATTCGTGCTACTGACAGACTTGACTGACCATCTTTACCGTAACGAACTTTGGCGAGAGAGCTACGGAAGGTCAGCAAGTCTGGTTTTTTTATCGTATGTACCGCTTTACCACCAAACTCAGGTAACAAGTACTTGTTCAAAATAATCTGCGTTTTCTGCCGATAGCTCGGCCGCCATTCAATCTTCTTCTCCTCATACCAAATCTCTGAAAACTGCCTAAAGGTTGGATTGCGACTGATACAAGCTTCCGCTCTATCAGCCAGTGCTGTCATCTCTTTTAAACGCGTGCTCTTGGGAAAGTAGGCACCATATTCAAAGATGCCTAGGGTTATTTCTGCTTCCATTTTTTTTGCTACTAAAGTCAGCTTTTTAACGTTTGCCGGAGTATCAGGGAAGTTTGTTGTCTCACGGCAACGAATATTCATATATGTGAAATCTATGAATAGCTTGCCACGCCTTGCTCTTACTGATGCCATTGTTAATCTCCTTGTTTAAATAAAACTTACTGTAAAGCCATACCATTGATGGCACTCATAACCGGCTTGCACATATCTTCTTCAATACGCTCCCAGACATATAAAATCTTACGACCGCCAAAAGGACGGATGTAATGAATGTTCTCAATCAAAACAGTGTCTTTCATTTGATTGCGGATAGTACGTGCGTCGTATTTGATACGGTCCGCTAATTCTTGAGTAGTGAGATAAGTCTGTGACATAATGGTTCTCCATGTGGAATAAATTTACTATTAGTGAGTTATTAATTATCACTAATGAGTACATATTAACTATAAATATTATCACTTGCAAGCATTTTATTATCACTTTAGGGAATATATGTATGATTAAACTCAATTTACCTGTTTTATTTGCACAAAGAGGTATCCGTGTGGCGGATGCTGATAGGTTGTCTAAACTAGGAAGGTCTACTTTATACAGGATGTACAATAATGAAGTCACTCGAATAGATTTCGATTCATTAAATGAGCTTTGTAAGCTTTTGGATTGCACACCTGGAGATATTATCCTCTATGAAGAAGATAAGGTTTGTGAGGAAGGGGCTTCAGAAGAAAGTTAGAATGCTTACTAAGGCATTTGATAGCAGGGAGTTACGAGTTATTAAGCTTAGATATACTAAAGCTTTTACTTGGTCCAATTGCTATCAAATATTAGGTTGTGGTCTCTTTCAAGAAAAAGATTAATTTTAGGCAGTCTTGTTGTAAATACGGGTGCCACAAATTTAATGACATTTTGAAAAAATGAAATGTATTTTAATCTTGCAGTTTTAATTGATTTTTAATGAATTGAGGTTGGGTTCAAAGTTGAGATGACACTCGATCTTTTAGGTTAGGTGTCAACGATATAAATTGTCAAGGTTGTGGTCAGTTAAGCATTTGTAGTTTTAGGGTAGGGCACAGTTTGGGCACCAAATGGGCACCACGCCGAAAATGGGCTTTTTTATTGAGTAGCTAAACTTAACTATTCTTAAAAAAATATTCGTTAAAAATCGCTACAACCTCTGAAAAATGGACAAAAAAAAGCCTCACTGTTAAGTGAGGCTTTCTTAATATTTGGAGCGGGAAAAGAGATTCGAACTCTCGACCCCAACCTTGGCAAGGTTATGCTCTACCACTGAGCTATTCCCGCTAATTATCAATTAACTATTGTCAGTTGATGAAGGCATATTATACGCAGTTTTATTTCTATGTCAACACCTATCACGAAAAAAAGTAAAAGTTAGCAAAACAGGCATGTCCTCCAGTCTTAGATTTATGTTATAACAGTTTATTATAATATGTATTCCAAAAGCTTTGTATGGAAGAAATAAGCTGGTGTACATTTTATA
Organism: Janibacter sp. CoH_79_TC_3; assembly: GCF_058197955.1. Classification (NCBI taxonomy): domain Bacteria; kingdom Bacillati; phylum Actinomycetota; class Actinomycetes; order Micrococcales; family Intrasporangiaceae; genus Janibacter; species Janibacter sp. CoH_79_TC_3. Next base: position 15,358 of record NZ_JBXWIV010000031.1, on the reverse strand, counting down.
AAAAATTCCATTCTTATTGATAGTTATCAATACTTATAATCGTAAGCATTAAGGATAAAAAATGAGTCAACAATATACCATCGCTGATTACTTGTTCGATCGCATCGCTGAAGCTGGTGCGACTGAAATATTTGGTGTGCCCGGTGATTTCAATTTAACATTTTTAGACAATGTTATCGCTTCTGATAAATTACGCTGGGTTGGTAATACCAATGAGTTAAATGCTGGTTACGCAGCTGACGGCTATGCACGTGAGCGAGGCTTTGCGGCTATGGTGACAACCTTTGGCGTGGGAGAGCTGTCGGCGATTAACGCCACTGCCGGCTCGTTTGCTGAGTATGCACCGGTATTACATGTGGTCGGTGCACCCAGTACCGCTTTGCAAGATTCAAAACGCCGTATTCACCATACACTGGGTGATGGGGTGTTTAATCACTTTATCAAAATGGTAGAACCAGTGACCGTCGCACGGGCACACATTACACCTGATAACGCTGCCTCTGAGATTGATCGTGTCATCCGCTTAATTCTTAAAAAGCATCGTCCTGGCTATTTATTATTATCACCAGATGTGGCAAAAATGCCGATCTATCCGCCAACAACCAAACTTGACGATAGCCAAGAAGATATTACTAGCCAAGCCGCGTTGTCTGATTTTAAACAAGCGCTAATAGAGTTCTTACCGAATAAGACCACCACACTGATGGCAGATTTGATGGTGCATCGTTTGGGATTACAAAATCAGCTTAAGGCTTTAATCGCTGATACCCACATTCCTTATACGACGTTATCATGGGGCAAAACCTTGCTTGATGAAAACAGTGAGCGTTGGGCGGGTACTTATGCAGGTGTGGCATCGCGTCCTGTGGTTAAAGACGCGGTAGAAAATTGCGAATGCTTAATTAAAATCGGCGTGCAATATACTGATACCACTACCGCAGGCTTTAGCCAAGATATCGATGAAAAAGTTGTGGTCGATTTGCATTATGAGCGTGCGTCTATCAGCGGTCAGAACTTTGCCCCGATTGCGCTAAAGGACGCTCTGCAAACACTGCATGAAGTCATGACCTCGGGTATCAATATCGTACCTAAGCAGTTCTGTAAAGAGATGAAACCTCATGAGCAAAATGGCAAGGATGATGAGCCTATTCGCCAAGATGATTTATGGCACATCATCGCCGATGCGCTCGATGATAAAAATCTGGTGTTTTCTGACCAAGGTACGGCGTATTTTGGTATCAGTGATGTGCGTCTACCAGAAGGTGTGACGTCTTATGGTCAGCCGATGTGGGGCTCGATTGGTTATACCTTGCCAGCGAGTTTGGGCGCTGCCATTGCGTCACCGCACAAGCGTAGTATCTTATTGATTGGTGATGGTTCTGCTTTATTAACCATTCAAGAAATTGCTGTAATGATTCAAGAGCGCATTAATCCTGTGATTGTACTGATTAATAATGACGGCTATACCGTTGAGCGGGCGATTCATGGTGAAAACCAACGCTACAATGACATTCCGAAGTGCGATTGGCAAATGATGCCAAAAGCCTTTGGAGCGACGGAAGAAAACAGCTTCATTATGAAAGTGGAAACCGCTGGCGAATTAAAAGCGGCGTTGAAAAAAGCGGCTGGCACCAAAGATAAGCTGGTGATGTTAGAGGTGATGGCAGATAAGCATGATATTCCACCATTATTGGCTGATATCAGTGCCGCCCTTAAACCTAAGTAGCCTAAGTAGAGATAAGGTTTTTCACTAAAATTATTCACTAAGCGATTATAAACAAGAGAAGCCCTATTTGGTGTCATGCTAAGTAGGGCTTTTTTGATGGTTAAAAGATTTATAGGTGCGCTAAAAGCCTTTATGATTGGACGATATAAATGGGTGGTCATTGACATTTTTTATATGAATTGCAGGCTAGCGACGCTTAACACAAACTACCGTTAGGATTCTATGTTATACAATAGAGTAGGCTTTTAAGGTTAGATATTTAAGTGCTCTAAATTAAATATTTTAATTTAGAGCACTTAAATTTGCAACTTTTTGGAAAAACGACGCTAGAAAATACTAAAGCGCATACTCACATAATAATGATTAAAAATAGGGCTTAGAAAAGATGGATACCTTAAATATCCTGTATCTCGTAGGAGCAGTTTTAATTTTTGCCAGTATCATGGCAAGTACTTTGTCGGCGCGTTTGGGCGTACCGCTATTATTATTATTTTTAGTGGTAGGAATGCTCGCCGGTGAAGAAGGCATCTTGGGCATTGAGTTCTCTCAATATGGCCTTGCAAACTTTGTTGGGCAAGCGGCATTAGCCTGTATTTTGCTAGATGGTGGACTGCGCACGTCTTTTAAATCTTTTCGAGTTGGACTAAGACCCGCCATCACGCTTGCCACTTGGGGCGTACTGGCAACGGTAATGATACTGGGCGTGTTCGTCACTTGGCTACTCGATGTCGATTGGCGCTTTGGGCTATTGATGGCGGCTATTGTCGGCTCGACCGATGCGGCAGCGGTATTTTCATTGCTGCGTAATGGCGGTGTTAAGCTTAATGACCGTGTACAAGCGACTTTAGAGTTAGAGTCTGGTGCCAACGACCCGTTAGCCATTTTATTAGTCACAGGATTAATTGCTTTAAATGTTGACCCTGCTGGTCAAACAGTACTGGGCTTTTTAGGGTTGCTGTTGCAGCAGCTTAGCTTTGGTCTTGTTATGGGTTTACTATTCGGTTATTTATTGTCAAGGTTATTGCCCAAGGTACATCTTGCAGAAGGTATGTATGCCATCTTGATATTATCTGCGGGCTTAGCGGTGTTTGCGGCGACCAATTTAATCGGCGGTAGTGGATTTTTGGCCGTTTATCTTGCGGGCGTGCTGATAGGAAACCATAAAGTGCGTTCAACCGAGCATGTCATGCGCGTAATGGACAGCTTTGCATGGTTGTCACAAGCGGTATTGTTTGTCGTGCTGGGCTTATTGGTCACGCCATCAAACGTTCTCAACGTTTGGTATTACTCGGTCGCGATTGCTGCCTTTATGATTTTAATTGCCCGTCCTATCGCGGTTTATAGCAGCGTTAAACCCTTTAAATTTAAAGACAGAGAAATCGGTTTTATTTCTTGGGTTGGCTTGCGCGGTGCCGTGCCCATTACCCTTGCGATTTTACCGGTAATGGCAGGTATTGATGGCGCCTTTATGCTATTTGATATTGCCTTTGGCGTGGTGGTTTTATCATTGATTTTGCAAGGCACAACCATTCCCTTTATGGCGGACTTATTTAAAGTACGTATTCCTAATAATAAAGACCCCGAAGAGAAGCATGAGGTTTGGGTATCCGACAAGGCGAGTATTACCTTATATCAGTTCCAAGTAAAGTCAGGTGCATTTGCGATTGGTCGCCATCCGAGGGGTATCTCTAACCGCGTTAACCCTAATGAGATTAGTGTTTTTGCTTTGGTACGTGGGCAGCAGATTGTGATTGTCGAAGAAGATACTAAGCTGAAATTTGGTGATAGCGTTTGGTATGCCATGCGCGGCAATCATGCCAGCCAAATAGCTAAGATTTTTAATGATACTACTTTGGATCGTAAAGCCATCGATGATTTTTATGGCGATTGGCTACTATCGCCGAGCGTTAAACTGGGAGATTTACCGTTTTTTACTGGCGTGATGACCTCCGAATCATTGGTCGATAATCTTAAGTCCAAACCTGAAGATAACGAAAAAAATATGTGGGAGCAAACGGTTGCTGAATATGTCAAAGGTAGCTTAGATATGGCACCGGTTTCCGGCGATACGGTGGCAATTAATGATGAATGGTCACTGGTTATCAAGGAAGTCGATGATAAAGGCAAGCTTAGAACCATTGGCTTAAAACGTGAAGAATTGGCTAAGCAGGCATAGTAACTTAGCCGCTAATAGCTTGAAGTAAGAATGGGTCGTTAACTAAAAAGTCATAACTATAGTCAGTGAAAAGTAATATCGATACATCACGCACTACTGATATCAATTTTTCTTGCTTGCTGTGCCTGCGCAGACAGAGGCTAAAAAAAATTGATATCAGCAATACCGTAGCGTTTTTAGTATGTTTTGACTATATTTCAGATAAACGGCCTATTTTTGAGCCAAAAAAGCCCTATCGTGTGTTAGCGCTTTTCTTATTTGTTGGAGTTTTTACCAATGAGAGAAGCTCTTAGCTATAATTGACCGGACCTGTTTTAAAGGTAAATTTTCTCGTTTCTAGGTTTTTATTGTCGATTAAAATATCGAAGCTTACCTGATAGTCGCTATTACCATACAAACCACAGTTTTGGCCTTTGCGATTACCGACTTCACAGCTCTTTAAGTTATCGGTAATAGGCAGTATGAAAGCCTCGTTTGCTGGTAACTGATAGGAAGTGCCTTTATGCGGATCATTATCTGTATCAATCATATTAATAGGAATATTGATATTTCTTTTGACATCCATAATCTTCACATTACTGACTTTGATGGTGTTTGCATCGGCCAATCTAATATGTACGGGGTGACCGATAGGGTCAGTAGCTAAGTTACGATTTGTGCCCTGCACAGGATTGGGAGATTCATTAAATAGCCCTGTCTTCACCCCTATACTTGCGGCACAAGGGTAGGTGATGATTTTATTGGCAATATCTTTAGGGGTTGTCATGCTTCCTGCAATGCTTGTAACGAACAAATAACCTTTTGAAGTGTTGGCATCTTTTTCAAAAGGTGTATAAGTGACTAAGCCTGCGCCTGTGCTATTCATATTGGGATTTACCAGTGTCCGCATATGATAAGGGGCTGATAGCAGGCCGCGCGCCATATCTATTGCATGAGTATCAGGCGATAAGCTCAGACCATTCGAAGAATAGGCGGTTCTGTGAGAAATGTTTTCACCAGCGATATAGCTGCTATTTGGATAATTGGCAGCGATAAGGCGATCTTTAAAATTAACGCCAGAATAATAAGGATTGTTTATGCCCGTTGTTTTTTCTAAGCCCACCAGAGGTTGCTGGCTATGAGCATTAAAACTGCTCACATTGGCATTTGAGAACATATGCTGAATGTACTGGGCATGCTGAACTGACAAACGTTCTAAATCATTATCATACGACAGTCCGCCAAGCCCACAAGCCTGCCGTTCTAAACTAATCAAGTTCATTCCGGCAATGGAGGCAGTAGGATGGTTTTTATTACTTACTGTACTGATAGGTATCGTTTCAGTTTTTTCGGCAGGCGTGCCTCCTACTGACGGAGTATTTGTATCCTCTGGTGTTTCTTGTGGCTTTTCAGTAGGTGGTTTACCTTGTGACGTTTCAGTATCTGTTGGGAGTTTGCCGTCATTTTTTGATGGCTTATCGCTATTTGAATCACCGCTGCCACCGCCACCACAGGAAACCAGAAACGTACTTAATAATAAAATGCTAACCCTAATATTTTTACCCACTAGCTGCCCCTAAAGTTATACCCGCGTATCGGTCTAATAATGATTGCTGCTGATAATTTTAGATATGTTAGGCTGTGCTTTTTAGCATAACTTTATTATAAAGTAATCCTGCAATGAAAAATTCGTTTTAAATCGATATGACCTTAAGAGTACATTATTTAAGATTTTGTAGTTGGCTCACTAAATAAGCATTAAAAAATTCCTTTATAGAGTAACTCTATAAAGGAATTTTTTCAGTAAATAAGATAATCAGAATCTCATTCTTCAATATTTAAGAATAAGCTACCACATTAAATCATCTGGAATGACATAAGCAGCATAAGGGTCATCTTCTGCCAGCTCAACCTCTGATTTGTCATTCGACACCACCATAAAGCCTTCGAGCTTGGAGTTGATACGGTCAGCCAATGGGCGAGGAAGCAGCGCGTAATCTTCTTCTAAGCGCGCAATCACCACATGACCCGCCACTATTTGATCATAGAGCTTTTGGGTAATATAAATCTTTTTAATTTTCGCACCGTCAACAAATTGATAGGTGACGTCACCCTGTATTTCTGTGATTTGGTGCTGCTTAATCATCTGAATAACATTGGCTTTTAGCATTTTTTCTTCTAAAAGCTGCTGTTTTTCTTGATTAAGCTTTTGGTCTTTTTCTATTTTTTTGGCTTGAGCGTCTGCCAAGGCTTTTTTGGCTTCAAGGTTTGAGGCGTCGCCAGTACGCTTGGCATGCTGCGACTGTTTGCTGATTTTTTTGGCTTTTTTGCTATCCACCAATCCAGCTTTTAAGAGTTGTTCTTGTAGGGCGTTTTTGGCCATGTCTTTATTACCTAAGTACCTAAGTGAAATTACCTAAATCGTAGCATTTAAAAAGTCATGGTAACAAATTTTGCGCAGTCATGTCATCACATTGAGCGGGCTAAGCACTTATTAAGAGGATAGCTTTAATGATGGCCGCTAGAGTTTTAACTAGGGTATGTCATCAATTAAGCCAAACGACATTGATCACTACCATTTAGCCCAGTTGTCTTAAGCAGTATACTCATAATGGGCCATTCATCTTTATATTATTGAAGACTTTCTATGTCAGGCTTAGATATCGCTCGCCACAAAATCACAAACAACGCATCAAAATCTTTGTTTATTGGCGTATGGCTCTGACGCATGATATGCATTAATCCTAGACGGCTAATAAATCCCATAAATACATCAAACAAAATATATAGCGGTACGCTGTCGTTCAATACACCGCGTTTTTGCCCATCTTCTAATACATCCAAAAATGCACCAATCAGCTCTTTATTCTCATAAATAGCGATACTACGAATGCGTGATACCGATACCGAGGACAGTACCATCACTGCATCGGGATGGGTATCAACAAAGTCAAAACATACCCAAAGCGTCTTACGCAATCGATCTTTCACGCTATCAATTCCTTGCAGATGATCCATGATTCGTTCAGCCAATCTGCCAAGCACGATATCCATAATGGTATTAAATAGGGTTTGCTTATCGCCAAAGTATTTGTAGAGCGTTTGCAGTGACACGTTGGCAGATTTGGCAATTTGCGCCATCGTCACTTCACTAGGGTCGAAGCCTGCAAAAACTTTACGAACTGCTTTTTCAATTTTATTCAAGGTGATTGGCCGCATATCTGCCAACGGTGCCAATTGATGAGGTGTCGTAAGGCTGTCCTTTGGGCTGACCCTTGTCATGAATATTTACTCCTATATATTTTGCTTGAGTGAGAGTGAGTTTCTTTATTGAGCTTACAAAATATAATTATGGTAACTTATATTACCATTTAAATTAAACAGATTGAATAAAGTATTTTGATAACCTAGTATATCTGTCACGAGTTAATGTTTGTATAGATTTAAGGTTTTTGTAAAAAGGGTAATTTAAATTACCATAAAATAATTATTACTCTTAATGATGCTTTAATTCAAGTACAGTTAATTTAACTAAATTTTCAAATTAAACCAAGGATGGATAGCATGAGTATTGAAGCCTTTGCCTCAAACTGGATGACCGAAGAACATAGTATGGTGTATGACAGTGCTTTGAAGATGTTCCAAAGTTGGGAGTCTAAAGACGAGCAGTGGCGTGAAAACGGTATGATCGACCGTGAAGCGTGGAACGAAGCAGGCGAGATGGGCTTTTTATGTGCCTCTATACCAGAAGAGTACGGCGGCGGCGGCGGTAACTTTGGTCATGAAGCCGCTATTTTGTTAGCTCAAGCACAAGCGAACCAAGCGGGCTATGGCGGTATGGTACATTCAGGTATCGTTGCACCCTATATCTATAAGCTTGGTACTGAAGATCAGAAGAAATCATTATTGCCTAAGATGGCCACTGGCGAATACGTCGCTGCTATTGCGATGACTGAACCTACCACTGGTTCTGACTTACAAGCTATCAAGACTTACGCGATAAAAGAGGGTGACGACTATATCATCAATGGCTCAAAAACATTTATTACGAACGGTCAGCATGCAAACCTTGTTCTACTAGCCTGTAAAACAGACCGCGAGCAGGGTGCTCAGGGCGTCTCACTTATCTTGGTCGAGACGGACGGTTTAGAAGGTTTCTCACGTGGACGTAACCTTAAAAAGACTGGCTTGGCTGGTCAGGATACCTCGGAGCTATTCTTTAGTAATGTCCGTGTGCCACAAAAAAATGTATTAGGCGGTATGGAAGGTCTAGGTTTCATACAGATGATGCAAGAGCTGCCACAAGAGCGTCTGATTATTGCCTTAAGTGGTTGCGGTGCTATGAAACTTGCTTTAGAGCTGACGCTTGATTATGTCAAGCAGCGCGAAGCTTTTGGTAAGCCGATTTGGAAGTTTCAAAACACGCGCTTCAAGTTAGCTGAAGTACAAGCTGATTATTTAGCGGTAAAAGCTTTGTGTGATTCTGCTGTTGAGGCGCAGATAGAGGGTAAGCTTACCGCAGCCCAAGCCTCATTAATTAAGTACTGGGTCACTGAAAAACAGTGCAAAACGATGGATGAGTGCTTACAGCTATTTGGTGGTTATGGTTATATGTCCGAGTATCCTATCGCTCGTATGTATGCTGATGCCCGAGTACAAAAAATCTACGGCGGCACTAATGAGATTATGAAGGAGTTGGCCTCACGCTTTATGTAATAGCATTAGGTGAAACCAAACCGCTGTATGTAAACCGCTATATGCAGATAAATACATGCTAGCCAATATACGAATGTTATTAAGCCAAATGTTATTAAGTATTTAATTGAGGAGAATATATTCTCCTCAAAACTTCATTATTTAACACATATCCAATGAAATATTAAAGGGATTTATTATGACCGAGACCGCTTATATCTATGATGCCATCCGCACCCCACGTGGCAAAGGGAAAAAAGATGGCTCTTTACATCAAGCCTCTCCCATTTGGCTGACTCGCACGCTACTCAAAGAAATGCAGCAGCGCCATAATTTAGATACCAGTTTGGTTGATGATGTGGTGCTTGGCTGTGTGACACCGGTTGGCGAGCAAGGATCTGATATTGCCCGTATTGCTGTTCTTGATGCCGGCTGGGATCAAAGTGTCGCAGGGGTAACTTTGTCACGCTACTGCGCATCCGGTCTTGAGTCTATCAATCTTGCTGCTGCAAAAGTGATGTCTGGTATGGAAGACATGGTCGTTGCCGGTGGTGTTGAATCTATGAGCCGCGTGCCGATGGGTTCTGATGGTGGCGCTTGGTATATGGATCCCCGTGTCAATGATGCCACAAGTTTTGTCCCTCAAGGCGTAGGCGCTGATACCATCGCAACCCTAAAAGGCTTTAGCCGTAAAGACGTTGACGAGTTTGCATCAGAGTCACACAGAAGAGCCGCCGCCGCTTGGGAGAAAGGCTACTACGATAAATCAGTGGTTCCAGTCAAAGATTTAAACGGTTTATTGCTATTAGACAAAGATGAAACCATTCGTCCAAACACTTCAGTAGAGACTTTAGCTGGCCTAAACCCGTCCTTTATAATGCCAGGAAAAATGGGTTTTAATAGCGTGATATTAGACAAATACACCACGATTGAAAACGTCAACCACGTACATCACGCTGGTAACTCATCGGGTATCGTTGATGGTGCGGCAATTTGCCTCGTCGGTAGTGCGGCTGCCGCTCAAAAAGCTGGTCTTAAGCCACGTGCCAAAATCACGATGGCATCAGTCATTGGCTCAGAGCCAGCTATTATGCTGACTGGTCCTACACCCGCTTGTAAAAAAGCCTTGGCTAAAGCCGGTATGACTGCTGCTGATATCGATCTTTGGGAGATTAACGAAGCATTTGCTGCTGTACCGCTTAATACTGCGGATGATTTTGGCCTCTCGCTTGATATCGTCAACGTCAATGGTGGCGCTATCGCTATGGGTCACCCCCTTGGCGCAACAGGCGCGATGCTGCTGACCACGGTGCTTGATGAGCTTGAGCGCCGCGATCTAAAAACCGCTATGATTACCCTATGTGTCGGCGGTGGTATGGGTATTGCGACTATTATTGAACGTGTATAAAACGTTAATAAAACATTGATAAATAGCGGTTTTCAATGACCAATCGTACCGCACAATAAATTAAGAAGGACTGAATATGAGCACTAATAGCGTAGATGCCATCAATGCATTGAATAATTTTTCTGCCCAAGCCGATAACGGAATTATTACGGTCACTATCGATCAAGCAGATCGTAAGATGAATGTCATTGGTGATGGCTTTAATGACGCCTTCGCCGCATTGACTGATGCATTTGTCAACGACCAAGACGCAAAAGGTTTGATTTTAACGTCTGGCAAATCAACCTTTGTAGTTGGCGCAGATATTGATCAACTGGCCACTATTGAAACTGCTGAGCAAGCGTTTGATTTGGTTGAGGATTTGAAAGCCAGTCTGCGTAAACTCGAAACTTCAGGTAAGCCTGTGGTTGCAGCGATTACGGGTACAGCGCTTGGTGGTGGCTTGGAGTTGGCTCTAGCTTGCCATTATCGTATCGCCATTGATTCACCAAAAACCAAACTGGGTTTACCTGAAGTTAAGCTAGGTTTATTACCAGGCGGTGGTGGTACTCAGCGTCTGCCACGTTTAGTAGGTATCCAAAAAGCCCTTGAGCTGATGACGCAAGGCAAAGAGCTTCGCCCACAGCAAGCGCTAGAAATTGGTCTTATCGATGACGTGGCTCATGACAATGACGAGCTTATCAGTAAGGCAAAAGCGTGGATTAATGAAAATCCAAAAGCGCAGCAGCCATGGGATAAAAAAGGCTTCAAGATTCCGGGCGGCGATAGCAAGCATCCTAACGTGGTGCAAGTGTTTTCAATTGCGCCCGCGATGGCATACCAAAAGTCGCACGGCAATTATCCGGCTATTACGCACATCTTATCTAGTGTATTCGAAGGCTGTCTCACCGATATCGATAACGGTCTTAAAATTGAGTCACGCTTTTTTGTCGCCTGTGCGCTATCAGACGTGTCTAAAAACATGATAAATACGCTTTGGACGCAGCTGAATAGCATCAAAAAAGGTCAGTCACGCCCAGAAGGATATGAGCGCTCTAAAGTGAGCAAAGTCGGTATTCTTGGTGCTGGTATGATGGGTGCTGGTATCGCTTACGTCTCAGCCAAAGCAGGCATGGAAGTGGTACTGTTAGATACGGCTATCGAAGGTGCCGAAAAAGGCAAAAACTATTCTAGTAAGCTGCTCGATAAAGCTATCAGCCGTGGTCGTTCAACGGAAGAAAAGAAACAAACATTATTAGATCTTATCAAGACTACAACGTCTTATGACGACTTAGAAGGCTGTGATTTAATCATCGAAGCCGTTTTTGAAGATGTAGACATTAAAGCAGAATGTACACGCAAATCTGAAGTGGTTATTCCAGACACTGCCGTTTATGCTTCTAACACGTCAACCTTGCCTATTACTGAACTTGCTAAAGCCAGCACGCGTCCAAGCCAGTTCATTGGTCTACATTTCTTCTCTCCAGTAGATAAGATGCCGTTGGTCGAGATTATCGTTGGCGAAGAAACCGATGATGCAACGCTAGCAAAAGGCTTTGACTATGTCGGTCAAATCGGTAAGACGCCAATCGTTGTCAATGACAGCCGCGGCTTCTACACTTCTCGAGTCTTTGGTACTTACGTATCAGAAGGTATCGCGATGTTGAGTGAAGGCATTCATCCACGCAGCATCGAAGTTGCCGGCATGAAGTCTGGTATGCCCATGCCGCCACTGGCTCTGCAGGACGAAGTCTCGCTAAGCTTGTCACTACACGTGATGGAGCAAACTAAAAAGGCATTGGAAGCAGAAGGCAAAACCTTTACGCCGCATCCTGCTATGCCAGTCGTTGAAAAAATGGTCAACGAGCTTGGACGCGAAGGTAAAAAAGTCGCTAAAGGCTTCTATGATTATCCGCAAAATGGCGAAAAGCACTTATGGGCTGAACTCACGGAACTGTACCCAACGACAGATGCGCAGCCGTCTCAGCAAGACTTGGTAGATCGCCTACTTTACGTGCAAGCCAATGAGACCGCGAAGTGCTTTGAGGAAAACGTCGTACGTACCGTAGCAGATGCCAACATCGGCTCTATCTTCGGTTGGGGCTTTGCGCCAAACCAAGGTGGTACGCTGCAGTTCATTAACTCAGTAGGCGTCGACAAATTTGTAGCACGTAGTCGTGAGCTTGCGAGCAAATACGGTGAGCGTTTTGCACCTGCGCAAATCCTAGTGGAGATGGCACAAAAAGGTGAGGAATTTGTAGATGGTTAATCAAGCTGATGCTATGAAAGACTGCTTACAGGGACTGCGCGTCGTTGATCTGACGCGCAATCTCCCCGGGCCTTTTGCTACACGGCTGCTTGCAGACTTAGGTGCGGAAATCATCAAAATAGAGCCTGCCAGTGGTGACCCTGCACGTGCGTTAGGTGATTTGTTTACTGCATTGAACCATGGCAAAACCATTGAGAAGGTTGATTTTCGTGATGCCCAAGGTATTGAAGCTATCAAAGCGCATCTTAAAGATGCCGACGTGATGCTCGATAGCTTTCGTCCTGAGGTGCTTGAGGGTATGGGACTGGACGCTAAGACTTTGCATGCCATTAATCCAAAGCTGGTCATGGTATCGATTACTGGTTATGGCGTAGCTGATAGCGACGACATCACTCATGACTGGGCGGATAAAGCGGGTCATGATATCAACTTTATGGCGATGAGCGGAGTGCTTGACCAGCTCAAGACGGCAAATGGCGATCAAGCAATGCCTAACATCCAGTTTGCAGACTTAGCAGGCGGTAGTGACACGGCGGTGATTGCCCTTTTGGCCGCTGTGTTTTCAGCGCAGCGGACGGGCCAAGGTCGTCACGTTGCGGTCAGTATGACTCACAGCTTGTATCAGCATCTGATCATGCCAAAAGCGACCGGAAAACTGGTTGCGAGCTTTTCTGGCAAAAATCCAAAGCCACAACATGATTTCTTAGGTGGCTTACTGCCTTGTTATCGTTTGTACAAAACCGCAGATGGTCGTCACATGGCAGTCGGCTCTTTAGAGTTAAAGTTCTGGCAAGGGTTATGTGAGGTATTAGAATTGCCTGAGCTTAAGACCAAACACTGGCAAATGGGTGTTATGCCTAATACCAAAGGCAGCCAAGAAGCAGCACAAACGGTTGCTGATACCTTTGCCAGTCAAGATCTTGCTCATTGGCAGCAGGTTTTTGAATCCGCCGATGTTTGCGTCACACCAGTGCTCACGTTAGAGGAGGCCAAGGCGCATCCTTTATTTGCACATCAAGATGAGCATAGTGCGACATCAGGTTGGCAGTAAAATAGTGCACTAAGGCTACTTTTTTAAAATTAATTGCCAAAAACCAAGGAAGGTTGATGATGAATAAGTTTTGGACCGAGAAGTATCCTGAGGGTGTCACCAAAGACGTGCCTTATATTGACCAATCCTTAAATGATTTCTTTGATGAAGTATTAACTAAATTTGCGCCACGCAAGTTCATGACCAACATGGGCGTATCTTATACCTATCAGCAAGTCGATCAAGTTGCCACAAGCATCGCCGCTTGGATTCAAAGTTTGGGTCTCCCAGCAGGTAGTAGCGTTGGGGTGATGATGCCTAATGTCAATCAATACTTGCCTATCGTCATTGGCACCCTGCGCGCGGGCATGGTGTTGACTTTGATTAACCCACTATATACTTCACGTGAGCTCAAGCATCAACTCAACGACGCTGATGCAAAGCTGCTGTTTATACTAGAGCCTTTTTGTCATAGCTTAGCCCCTATCATAGATAAAACGCCTGTCGAGACGGTTGTGGTCAGTGCTATTGGTGATATGTTGGGTACAGCCAAGGGTACTGTGGTCAATTTGGCAGCAAAATATATCAAAAAGGCCGTGCCTAAGTATGACTTGTCTGGCTGTGCTAACTGTACAGAGGTGAGCTTTAAAACGGTGCTACAAAAAGGTGTACATTTAAAGTATACCAAGCCTCATGTTAAGCCTGATGATCTTGCTATGATTCAATATACGGGTGGTACGACGGGTATGGCTAAGGGTATCTTAATTAGCCATCACAATGTCGTCTACGGTACTAAGCAATATAGCGAGTGGTTTAAACCACTCAAGTATACGGATAACGATGGACAGCTGACATCAGTCATTGCCTTGCCGATGTATCATATTTTTGCTTTTATCATCTCTTTACTTGGGCTGCGTACGGGTCAGCACTTGCTGCTGGTCACCAACCCACGTGATATCGACGCTTTTGTTAAGCTCCTTGCAAAAGAAGACTTTCATCTGCTACCAGCGGTAAACACCTTGTTCCAGGCGCTACTCAATCATCCCAAATTCAAAGATTTGGACTTCTCTAACCTTAAGCTGTCACTGGCTGGTGGTATGGCGGCCACGCCTGAGATGGCACGTAAGTGGCTAGATACCACGGGTGTCACGATCATCGAAGGTTGGGGGATGTCTGAGACGCTAGGGGTAGGTACTGCTAATCCTCTGACCAACAAAAACTTTACAGGTACCATCGGTATGCCAGTGCCAGGTGTAGAGATAGTCATTTTAGACGATGATGAAAATAAGCTGGAAATCGGTGAAGTAGGCGAGATTGGTATCAAGGGTATGAACGTCATCAAAGGCTATCATAATCTCGATAACAGCAAATTTTTTACTAAAGATGGCTATCTGAAGACAGGTGATGTGGGCTCTATTGATGCAGAAGGCTACGTCAAGCTGTTAGATAGAAAAAAAGACATGATTATCGTTAGCGGCTTTAATGTATATCCTAATGAAGTCGAAGGCGTGGTCGAGATGCACCCTAAAGTTAAAGAGTGCTCAGTGGTGGGCGTCGATGACGAGCAACAAGGTCAGGCGGTCAAGTTGTATGTCGTCACCGATGACAAAAGCTTGAAAAAAGAAGAGCTGATTGAGTTTTGTAAAAAGAACTTATCGGGCTATAAATGCCCACGCCATGTGGAGTTTATCGATGAGCTACCCAAATCCACAGTGGGCAAAATATTGCGTCACGAGCTTAGAAAACAAGCTGCTGAAGCTTGATTGTCCTAAAATAAATGCTCAAAGGGTGTCTTGGTTTCATTAATGGCTGACTTTTTATTTACAAGTCAGCTTTTATCAATGAGACTTTTTATAAGAATATTGAGAGTCGCAAACAGTTGATTAGCAACAGATGCTAATCGTTCAATTCTTCATGGAGGAAGTACAATGTCAAAACACAAACTCCAATATTAACAACATCACCTGAATAAAACACTAAATAAAAAAGGTTGCTAATACTATGTAAAATATAGTGTTAGTGAACTGACCCCCAAATATTGGACGGTTTAGTTTACCCCAAGGACTGAGTTCTGTATTGCACAGGACTCAGTCCTT
>NZ_JBXWIV010000030.1:0-19813 GCF_058197955.1 Janibacter sp. CoH_79_TC_3 | reverse complement strand
GGTTTTACGCCCATACAGAAACTCAATCAAGCAGCTTAATTCTATTTGTTAGGTGTCTTAGGTTTGGGAGGGTTACCATCGGAAGTGGTAGATGCTGTCAATCAAGAGTTTGGAGGGCTTATTGTCACTAGGCAACAGGTGGCAAAGTATGATCCCGATAAGGCGTCAGGAG
Source organism: Janibacter sp. CoH_79_TC_3 (assembly GCF_058197955.1). Taxonomy (NCBI): domain Bacteria; kingdom Bacillati; phylum Actinomycetota; class Actinomycetes; order Micrococcales; family Intrasporangiaceae; genus Janibacter; species Janibacter sp. CoH_79_TC_3. The sequence continues at coordinate 19,641 of NZ_JBXWIV010000030.1, read as the reverse complement.
TTAATCTGTCTGATAAGTGGCAGCAGCTATTCGTAAAGCATCGCAAATGCTTTAATGATGAAATCAACTCTATACCAGTTGCCAATAAGGCTTATAGGTTAAAGATGCTTGATAATATGGTACGTGATGCTTTTGAGTCTAGAAACAGGCCATTGGTGGCAAAACTGCTAGAACAGGCAGCCAAGGAGGTAGGCGAGGTTTTCACTAATAAGCAGAAGGTTAATCATTCGTTACAGGGTAATGTAAATTCGACGACACCCAAGCCGACAGTGGTTAGGTTAACCGGCCCCTCATTATCAGACGAGCTGGCTAGAGCGATTAGCAAGGGTTAGTCATATCACTTGTCATTGCCCAACTTTGGGCAATGAATATTACCTAGAGTCCAAACCCAACCAAGACGCAATTACTTGCCAGCAGTTGCATCAGTCGTCTGCATATCAAACCAAGATGCCTAGCAAGGTATAACAATTAAACTGACATAGGAATCATCCACATGAAAGGTGTTTATTACACTACTCAAGATATTAAGCAGATATTTAGATGGGAATCCAATAGTACGGTAGCTATACGTCGTAAATCTGGATTTCTACCCGAACCTGATTTACCGGGTCGTCCTAATAAATGGCTTAAAGTTAAAATTGACGCTATTGTCGGAATCGATACTGATCCGGAATTAGATGACAGAATGATAAAATAGCAATTAGTAATTATATAAATTCTACACTGTGGAACTGGTCATGCATCAATAAAGTAGATAAATCCAAGATTGGATAGTCAATCTTGCTTGGATTTCAAGTCTAACCAAGATGCAGTAGTATTTAGCTAGAAGGCACGTACTATCGGGTTTACAACTTGATGTTGAATACCTACTTGCCAGCAGCTGCAACCCGATGCAATTGGCTACAACTGGATTCAATACATCCACAATTGGATGCAACGAGATGCGCTCAAATCTGCGCCTACCTATTCACATTTTGGAAACAACTCACTTTACGAGCATTACTCGGCAACTGAGTTATCCGGTAACTCCGGACAACTGAACTATTCTAATTTTTCTAATAGTTGCGCCAATATCGATTATGGCCAATAAATAATTCGTACCAAGGTCTCCCCAAAATTGGGGACACTTAATGGCAAATATTAAACTGCGATCGCTAATAATTATCCGTCCTCAATTTGAGGTTGGAGGTAAGGATTATTGAGCGTGGTAGGGCGTGAAGAAGTTAACGCTCTATTTAGCAATAAATGGGTGCTTGCCTGCGTGGAGGAAATCACCACACAGATAGATTAATACCTGCGTCACTGAAATCGTGATACAGATTACTTTTAGTAGATGCCCCCAAGTTTGGGGGCATCTACTAGCCAATCACAATAAATTGAAAGCTATCCAAAATTGGGGTAATTTAGTCGGCGTAAGCCTATCCCTATCCTGCAATCAAACAAAACAGGTAAAAACGAAGCTGAACCACTTAGATAAGAGCCTTAGGTTGTTTGGCCTCTTGCTGCCTTAGAAAACCTTATATTGAGAGTGAATCACCACCACAGCTTACGTTCAAATACGTTCAAGGGCTAAAAGGTAAGGACTACGGGGTTTATGGACTCGGTACGAATACCTAAGGCGGCAGTCAAAACCTGTAAAAACTTATTATTCAAAATGCAATTGATGTAGGAGGCAGCAGGCAGGAAGCAAGGAAGTGAGGAAGCAGAAAAGGCAAATTATAAATATTGGAATAATCCGAAAGCTTTATTTGGCATAGCTGTCATAGGAATAATAAAATAATGAGGAAGCAAGAAATAGAATAATCTTGCCTGCTTTCTCAATGCTGGCAAGGGTAGCATCTAGAATGCGGCCCTTGGTTTGGTAGTGACCTCTCTCACGAAGGCTACCGCATTACACGGTAACGCTGATACAGGCCCTTTATTATCAAGGTTCCGCATTTGAAGTGCGGAATTGACCCACCATTAATAACTAGCCAGCAGGCAGCTGATTGTAGTTGTCCAATCACCACTGGTGATTGGAATGAGCCACCTAAAGGCCCATGTTATTAAACATCCTCAATCTGAGGAATTCACGCTACCCCCACTGGGGGAAGTTAAGACATACGAGCGTGCGTAAATGCACACTCTAAAAGATGCGTCCGCATTTGGACATATCGATTAGTGGTGGTCCGCCCCCCCCAATGGGGGATAGACTATTACGTCATTGTTTCCTAGCCCTGCCCAAAGTTGAGCAGGGGTAAGATACATAAAACACTAGATGCAAAATAGTCTAGGTGAACTGATTTCGGCTGTAATTCCGTTCGAGAAAAGAGCGGATTATAAGGGTCGGATTTCAAATCCAACCCTTCCCCGAGTTTGGGGAGGGGGCGATAAGGTTCATCGTTATGATGAACGGTCTTAGACTTCCTCAAATTGAGGATGTCGAGAGCTACTAAGGCATGCTCAATTTAATGAAGGCTGGCGAGTTGATAGCACCGTCCAATTATGGATAGTGGTATAGGGTTCGACATGATGTCGAACCCTATTCGTTATTAAAGATGTTAATCAGGATTAAAGGTCTAATAAGTTGCGTATGTCACGCATGCGCCAATACGGCTTGCCATTAATGCGTTTAGGTTGAATAGGTCCATTGCCTTGACTGCACCAATTGCGCACCGTGGAAACGCTATAACCGAGCATACTTGCACAGCGGATGTGATCAACGTGTGGGGTGCCTGCATAAATGGCGGTATGAACCAATTTTTCACCATCATAGCGCAATACCTCATAAGCCCATTTGACGAGCTCATGGCCACGCTTACCACTAGCTTTTAATTTTTCGATATCAATTTCAATCGTTGCCATAATCTATCACCTTATAAGCCAGTAATTTAATGAGGTTTGCCATGATGGCTAGCACTATTTGCGATTATAAATATTAATTGACTAATAAAAAACCCGTTCAATGGCGGGTTGGGTAATACTTACATGTATTAAACTGCAAGAAACACTTATCTTAGCTAAAATTTTGCAGCTGGAATGAAGTACGTAGTGAAATTAAAGGACTAAAAACTAAATATTATTAAGGTTTCTCACATGAGTAATAAGTTATTAGGGAATGAACTAACTCGTGCCATGCTAGAACGTGGTGATGAGCAAGTGTGGTGCGCCGTAAGCAATGAGAGTCATGAGCACGCTATGGCGACTATTAGAGATATCAACGGTGACTTCATCATGCATATTGTAGGTTTCGAAAATAGTTGCTTCCTTTGTAAGGAAGGCGGCACTTGGAAGTATGCGGTACCCATTAAAAAAACCCCACTGACTCAAGATGAAGTAGGGCTATAAACAAGTACTACTGTAGATAATTCCCCACCTGATTTTATTGTTTTGAATAAAAAGAATTGTTACTTTAAATATAAAGTAGCAATCTTTTTTATATTCAATTATAAGAATATATAATGTAGAATATTAAGAGAATTGCATTTGCGAAGTTGCCATAAACGAGCTATCAAAAAACTTTTATGTATTTTTACTTGTTTAGGTTAATAGTTACAGGGATGGTTAGGGGTTTACACAATGAGTAAAATACTCGAAGGTAGTGAGCTAACTATAGCAATGCTAAAAGATGGGCATAAAGAGATATGGTGCGTGGTAGATGATAGTTGCGATCAAGAGACTATGGCAAACCTAGCAAATAATGATTTTACTGCTCATATCGTATCATATGAGGATGGTATGTTTTATTGTGCAGCTGGTATGGCTTGGGCGTGCGCGGTACCAATAAAGATAGTCGCAATGACTGCGTCTGATGCAAGACTTCGATTACCAACAAACATTAGTTAGATAGTTATTGATTAAAGGCAGCATGCAGTGCTATGGTCGAATTTATATTATTCGATTATTAAGGTGGTAGCCTATGAAGCTTTGGTCAGCGTTTGTTGTATCTATGATTATGATGGCGCCAGTCATGCAGGCGAATGCTCAGAACACACCTTGCTCTAAAAGCATGGGCGGTGTATCGCATTGCCAAAATGGTAAGTTTGTTTGTAATAACGGTAAGATTAGTCAGTCTAAGAAGACTTGTACCGGTTGAGGAGGGTTTCAACATTATGCTAAATAAAATAGGTTGGCTTATGTTGTATGGCTTTCGTGGCCTTATTCGCGCATTGCCTATTCTCTTATTATCGATGGTATTAACTTTCATTAATAGTAGGCTATACCTAGTTGCGGATGTAGGTTTTTTGGTATCTCTGCTTATTTATATATCAAACGGTCTCACTATAGTTGCGTTAGGAGCATTAGTTTTTGCAGCTTTTGTGTGGATAGATACTTGGATAAGTGATTATCGGTCTGACTATTTACCCAATTGGATTCGAAAAGACTTATATTAAGTAATAAAAAACCGCCAATAAGGCGGCTTTTTTTTGTCTGGAATATCACTCAATACATAGGGTTAAAATAGACTGATAGTCTACATAATTATGATCATAGTGGCAGTGGTTAAAGCAATTATGACAACAGCCGCTACTAAGAAAGGGGATTTCAATTGAGGCATATTTAATTCCTAGTGATTAATCTACGGATTCTATACCTGTTTGTTAAAAACCTTATGTGAATTTATGGACTAAGCAGTGAGCTATTATGTGTGGCGGATTGGGTGAAAGTGTAGGTAATAAAAACCCGCTTAGTAGCGGGTTGGCTAGTGATTAAATAGCAAAAGAAATAAGCTTTTTAAAAAGGTCTTTCGATCAGGTTGGTTGTTCTTGGTTTTGTAATATATCTATCAGTTGCTCTGAACTCACATCCGTATAATCAGGAAGTCTTGGTTTTAGCTTATCTAATAGGTAGCTATGTGATAGCTCGTGTTCGTCTAATATCGAGAACCAGTCACGCACATAACTTTTTATCCTGTTATCTTTAGATACTAATCCATTTTCTTGATGGATTTTTAAAGAGTCAAGAGCTCTTGTTATATAGGTGTCATCTTTTGAGATCTTTCGACCTATAAGAATAAGTTCAAATCTCATGCGGTCACTAGATCCAAATGACGGATGCTTACTTATTATTTCAGCGTAATCTTCTAGCTGTCTAAGGTGTTTTTTACTTAGAGAGATTCCGGGTCTTTTTATCTCGATTATCACGCATTTATAAATTTTATTATTACTCTCATCATAACTAACGTTTTTACTGGCTAGAAATAAATCTACTTGTCTTTTAGCTCCTTCTATATTTACATCTTCCTCTAAATCCTCAATTGATATATCGTCAATATCTTTTACCTTATCTCTAAGATTTCTAGCTACTTTATTAAAATTATCTTCTTCGGCACCAATAAGAGAGTACTGGTCGCCAAACAACCAGCTATTTCTTTCAATAACTTTTTGTAAGTCAGGAGTTTCAAGAACATCGTGGTATTTACTTTCCATAACTTCTTTGAGCATTTTAACAGTGCTAAGTCGTTTAGTTACTTCTTCTACAGTACTAATTATATTTTCTAAACTAGAATCTTTGATCACTTTGGATAACCTATTCAATCCTTCATCGTTTAGGTCTAGTATATCATCTAGTATATCTAGTAAAGAGTCATTTTCATTTGAAACTACTATTTTGTCTAATAATCTTATTAGTATTTTTGCTGGTCTATCTTTAATGGAATTAAAAAGTGTAGGATCTGCTACATACATTTCTTTAATAATAATTTTGATATTTTTTTCTCGCCATAAGTTATAGCTATGATCCACACCTTTGTTTATTAAAAAAAATCCCTTTTCTTCATATTTCTCAATTAAGTTGTTTGCTTTATTTCTTAAAAATTCTATATATAATTCTTGCTGCACTCTTAAAATTTCATCTTTTACTTCAGACCAGTTAACTACTTCTGAGCTCATCTCTATCAGATCTAGGTCTTGACTGTTGAAAAGTTCTGATTTTAAAATAGTACTAAGATAGAAGTCTGGTTTTTGATTAAACTTACTTAGCTCTTTTAATTTTATAGTTCCACTATCTGAAATATAGTAATTATAAGATTTTTCAGACGATGGTTTGTCAGTCCATAAGTAAAATTTAGCATCAAATACCAAGTTATTAACTTTGAAATTGTGCTCTGTTAATATTGCGTGAGGTATTGTTATATCTATATTATTGAAACATATGATTGTATTTTCTTTAATAGCAAGATACCAGCCAAATTCTATAGAAAGATACCTTCTTATATCTTCTTCTATTGGTAGATTTTCTTTACCATTAAAACCAAGTAATTCAATAGTAGTTCCAGACTCCTTGCCTAATAAGTAGTTTTCGATATCACTGGTGAGTACAACAGTATCAAAATCTTCTAACACTTCACTGTTAATACTGGTTTTGTACATAATACTATTAAATTTCGTGTGCCATACTGCATCATTACATATTTTATGAAAGCTAAACCTTCCTACGCCATCTTTACCATGAGTGTGTATGGAATTTTTCTTTTCAGAGTCGTCATATTTATTAAAACCACAATCTTCACTATCAAAATCTATACCCTTACCGTTGTCGGAAATTAAAATTTTTATTATTCCATCTAAGTCATTTCTATATATATTAACATCTACTCTGTCAGCTCCAGCATCGAATCCATTCCATACAAGTTCATATATAGCTTCAATACGGTTAAAGTTTTTAAACTTCTTTTTGATTGACGGTGTGGTTACTTTCACTGAGCTTTTAACGGTCTTAACTGCCATTGGTTTCTCCAAGGAAAATATCGTACGATATATAATTTTCTAAAAAATTTTTCAATATTTTTATTTATTGACGACACGCCTTCAGCCCAACCTCTCTAGCCTCACTCAAGTCAGCACCTTGCTTGATGCTATAGGGGACATTTGGAGTCATATCTGCCTGCTTCAGAGATTTAGCCGCAGCCTTATTGAGTGGCGTACCAATATAAGACTCATCAGTAAATTCGACAGGATGAAAATATACAGAAGGCCCATACTCTGGGTGAGTAATACATACAATTTCGCCCGGTACGGTAAATGGATAGGCCGTATAGTGTTCGCCATACCAATCACTTTCATTTACTGTCACAAAGTCAGTGCTATGATTATTATCTTGTGCGGATGTGCATGCAGCTATGGATAGAGCTGCTGCTACGCTAATTAACCACCTGAGCATATCGACTCGCATGGCACACCGTCCTTGTCGCCATCAATCTGTGTATTACCACATAGAAGTTGCTGTTCAGCTTCTACGCACGTTGTTATCTGACTACAGGTTTTCTTGATAAAATTGCTGCAGATAGAGCCGGTAGGTGGCAATGGGATAATAGTGTCAGAACCACTGGAAGCACCTGCACTAGGTTTGCTATAGCACTTGCTAACACCTTTTGATGGCAAGCGATCGTTATTAAAATTGAGGTCAGAGCTGTTTTTACCGCTTCGATAATCGGATGGCTTTATAGGATATCGATTTGCCCACAAGCCCCTACCATTCGAACGCGCTACAATCTCAGCGTTGGCATACTCAATGCGATCATAAGGTGTCTGGCTACTCTGATATTCCTTGTAATGCCAAGCTGCACCTTTTTGTAATTGGTTCAAGTTGCAGTCAACATTATTGGCAATGACCTTACCAAGCAGTCGATCATATCTATCTCTTTCAGTCCACTGGATAGTAACAATCGCATTTTTTACACACTGAGATAAGGCTGTCGTGCTTTCTGTTCCATACTCTTGCGCCGATTCTGGCGCATCAATACCTAGTAAACGTACGCGCTCGCTTTGTCCTGATGCTTGAGTAACCTCAACCGTATCACCATCGATGACACGTGTCCCAGTGACATTCAGCACATTAGGTTCATAGCATTTGGTTGTATTACCACTGTTAGAGCCAGTGTTGCCACCGACAACGCCAGTAGAGCCCATAGTGGCGTCTCTCATGGCGTCAATATCATCATAGCCACCGCATGCACTTAGCGCCAATGCCAAACATACAGCCAATAGCTTTTTCATAACCAAATACTCGATAAAGTTAAATAACCCAACTTTAACCGATTAGTGAGATTTGAGCAACATCGGTGAGCGCCTATAAGCTACGCTAAGCTATTAATTATAGATGTTGATCATTATATTTATAGTTGCTGGCATGTGGACGTTTTAATATCGAATGCTTGCCACACGAGTAGCTACCACAGCTGCAAGCGTGATAAATATGTGAATGTTAGAGAATGATTTTTTAGCCTTTAGAAGTGTACTTAGTGAGCTTGAATATAAGTGAGTAGGGTAAAGGTCTCATAAGAAATTACAAAATATTATCGAGGTAGTGCAATGGGATTATTGAATATTTTTAACGAAAAACGATTGTTGGTATTATGGTTGGTATCGTCTTATTCTGAATTTTATATATTTATATAAATCAATGCTTTACGTGTATAGTTTAGTTTCCGCCATCTCCACCACTTACAATAAGTAACAAAGAAGTAATAAAGTAGAAATAATTAGTAGTAAGTAAACCCCTTATAGCAAAAAGCTCTAAGGGGTTTTTTATTACCTTAAATTCCACTAAAAAACACTTATTATCCTAATGAAAATTTCTGTAAAGCGCATAATGACACACCATGCGTACACTGCTATGTACACCAAAATGTACAAGTTACTTACAGAGCTCTAAGTAGAAGCTTAATACATCTGTACTGCATTTCAATATATTTACATCCAAAAGACCACAGGCTTATGCCAGTGATAGAGTAGAGATAATGTTAATAAGTCTTTATAAGTTCATTACTTTTTTAGGCATAAAAAAGCTGCTTAACATAAGCAGCTCAACAATTTTGTAGATTGGACTTTTATTTCTATTATAGGATGCCGCCTCGCCAAACTATACGGCCTTGTATATCAATCTCATTGATTTCGTCAATACTAACATCAAAGTCGGGATAGGCGTTTTTATCAGGGTTATCAGAACGCAACAACCATCCTTTAGGTGTATAGAGAAATCGCTTCAAAAATATAGTTCCATTAATAGAAATTAAATATAACTTGCCATTTTTAGGAATGTTATCCAACGTGTTCAGTATTAATGTTTGTCCATCTTCTATAGTTGGACTCATTGCCGTGCCTATAGCTTTTATAACTCCCAAATATCGAGACTCAGGAAGTTTATGAGAACTTAAAAATTCACGTGAAAATGGCATGTCATCTGCTGTTCCTATATTGTTATTATCAATACTTATATGTTCTATAGGGTATCGGGGAATCAATACGACATTACTAGTTATTAGGTATTCGTCTACTGTATCTGGATTAGCCTTGCCATATAAAAGTTCTCCAGCATTCATTTTAAATAGTTCCGCTATATCTATAATGAGGCTGCTAGATTTAGTGACATTTCTCTCGATTTCAGATATGGCAGCTTGAGTAACACCTAGCTTATTAGCTAAAACTGTTTGTGACCACTGCAATTTTTTACGCTCTTTTTTAACTCTATCGCCTACTGCTTCCAATGACAATTCCTTAATGATGGTAAGTTATATATTTTAGAGTGTTAATCAAGATTTTATAGACTCTATCGACTATAAGAATTTAAATATATGTCTGTCATAAGATACCACCACGCCAAACTATGCAACCTTGAATATCAATATCGTTTATTTCCTCAGCGCTGAATTCAAAATCAGGGTAGGTGCTTTTGTCAAAGTTGTCAGAACGCAATAACCATCCTTTAGGTGTAAATAAAAAGCGCTTAATGAATAGAGTGTTATTTAGGCATATTAGGTAGACCTTTGAGTTTTTAGGTTTATTATCAAGCATATCTAATATTAGCGTTTCATCATCCTCTATGGTGGGACTCATTGCATTGCCTTTAGCTCTCATTACAACGAGTAGATGTGTTTTATGCAATTTATATGTTTTTAGGAGGTTATGTGAAAAGGAGATAGCATCGTTTGGCTGTATGTCATTACTATCGATGTCGTCACTGTATATTGCATTAAAATCATAAGGTGTTATCAGAATGCTATCACTGGTTGCAATTTCACCTTCTATACTAGTACCTTGTTCTTTGTAGATAACACTTGTTTTACCGTCGGAAAAATACACTGCATCGACCTTAAGTGCCTTTGCGAGTGGTACAGCTAAACCTGTTGACTTTATTATACCCCTTTCAATCTCAGAAATAGTTGCTTGTGATACACCTATCATCTTTGCTAGGTCTTTTTGTGACCACTTTCTTTTTTTACGCTCTTCTTTAACTCTATTGCCTATCGTCTTAATATCGGTCGGTTGTATATTATTTTTCAAAATATTTTAATCCACTAATTTAGTTTCAAGAGTCTTTGTTAGTAATGGTCAATAAATGATATTTGAGCTCAAAGTGGTATGTAAGAAAAATGCATCATTCTGGCATATTTACTTTGAAAATAAAGAACATTATTCGATTTTCGTGCGTACACCAATTGTACACCGTGAGCTTAAATTAACACAATACTCTTATATATCAACGCCTATAATGCAGTAATTCAACTCCCGCTATCTCCACCAAATATTAAAAATCCGATCACTTAATGTGGTCGGATTTTTTTGGTTTAAATTCATTACTAAGTTTAGAATGTGAAATTCTAATTAGAATAGAGTGATGATTAACCTATCTAGTGGGTTTGCAAAGACAAGAAAAGTGCTATTTTCTTAAAATATTTTTTATAAGAGGAAATAAGGGAGTTATGAATAAAAAAACCTATAATAAGAAAAAGGCTTCTGACCCCTGGTGTCAAATCCGTAGACTCAAACTTGGGAGATTCTAATTACGCAGCCTGACGATAATAATCAAACCACACCTGTCTTGGCGATTTATAGCCCAAGCCCTTTTGAATTCTCGTTTGGTTGTAGTACAAATCGATATATCTAATGATATCGGTAATGGCGGCAAATCTGATCTTATAATCTTGATTATATATTAACTCATTCTTTAATACGGCCCAGAAGCTCTCTATAGGTGCGTTATCAAAGCAGTTACCTTTAGCGCTCATTGAGCCTGCAAACTGATGTCGCTTGATAATCTTGTGATACGCATGGCTACAATATTGACTGCCTCTATCATAGTGAACTATTAGCCCTTTGCTGGGACGTTTTTTCTTGATTGCTATATTGAGTGCACGGCATACTAGATCTGCTGTCATGCGTTTATTAATGGCATAGCCAACCAGCTCTTTAGTGTATAAGTCTTTGACTCCAGCTAAGTACAGCCAGCCCTCATTTGTCCAGATATAGGTGATGTCACTGACCCAAGACTCATTAGGATGCTTAGCATCAAACTGCTGGTCGAGCACGTTCGGATAGACCAGCTTATTGTGATTTGAGTCTGCTGTAATTTTAAAGCGCCTGTGGCGACGGCATTTAATGTTATGTTCCTCTTTAATGCTTCTAACCATGTATAGGCTAATATCATGGCCTTGCTCTGTTAGCTGGGCATGCAAACGCTCATAACCATAACGTTCTTTACTTTCACTGTGAGCGGCTTTAACTAGTAGCTTACAACGGTTGCGATGTATCTGCTGATTGTCTTTAATAAAGGCGTACCTGACTAGCTGTGCTTGGCGAAGTACGTCGTCGCCTTTTTAATATCTCTCGCTTCTCTTCGGCAACTTTAAGCTGTCGTTTGAGGCGCTTGTTCTCTTCTAGAACAGCTGTAAGCTGTGGATCATAGTGCTCAGTGCCTACAAGCTTGCCTTGATTAGCTTTGTTATGCCAGTTCGATAAGGTTTGAATGACTATACCGAGCTGCTTTGAGGTAGCTGAAATATTGCCATTGTTATCAGCTACCTTCTTGACGGCTTCGGACTTAAATTCGTCACTGTAGGTTCTTACTTTCTTGGTCATGGTAAACTCCTCTTTGAGTCGTTAGTTTACCAAGTTTATCTCTACAGTTTCTTCAGCATAGCTCATAGCTCAGTTCAACAATCATATGAAAAAGCTTAGAGAGCTTATCAGTAACAAGAAATCGTACTTCAAATGTTTACAAGGATATGCCTGGGCATTAGAACAAGGGGGTAAATGTGGTGGGTTTCATTGTCACTTAATACTAATATATGACGGAGCAAGACGTGAAGGTGATTGCGCTTTGGCTATAGAGATTGGTAAGAAATGGAAGGCTATAACAGAAGGGCATGGAACTTATTACAACTGTAACAGTAATGATTATAAGAAAAAGCACCAAGTAAAAGATGATTTTGGTAATGATCGATTAGGCGTCGGTATGATCCATCGTAATAACCTACGTCAGATTGAAAATGCGGTTTACGTAACGTTATATTTAACCAAGCTTGATAAGAAAGATCAGCACTTAAAAGTATGGCTTCCTAGCATGCGTACCTTTGGTCATGGCACCTACCGTACAAAGAAGCGTCGAGGATTACCGGGCATAGCAAACTAATTTCAAATACATACTACTGTCATGAGCTTGAGCATTAGCGTCTTAATGCTCATCCTTACTCAACATCAAAGGCCTGCCTCGCGCAGGATTTTTTTATGCGCGCAATAAGGAGCCCTTATGAAACCCCTATGTCCACGCTGTCAGTCATCTGCTGTTTATGTGATGACTGATGGTACTAATATCAGCTTATTGATGAGCTGTTATCACCTGCTGCACTGATCGGTCTTGGTGTCAGTCTATGCAAATAATTCAAAGTACATCCTGTGATCGTTGTGGTTGCAGGTACTGCGATCGCAACTGTCATTGAGCTTGCAAAGCCTCATAGCGCTTTACCCATGCTAGTCAATAATCAGCATCGCTGTGATGACTGTATGCACGTTTTCTCAACCATCAACTAATGAATCATTGCATTACTCAATGCTTATAAACAATCAAACCTAAAAGGAAATTAATCATGGCACATTTAATCGAAAATATGGCTTTTGTTGGTGAGACATCTTGGTACGGCTTAGGTAGCCAGTTGCCAAAGAATCAGCCTATCGAGGTATAGGCAAAGGAAGCTGGTATGGATTGGCGTATTGAATCATCGGACGTCAGCTACATGGCAAGCAATGAAAAAGGGCAAAGCCTGATCATGCCTTTCGACAGCAATAAGGTGCTGTATCGCTCAGATAACCTAGAGCCGTTATCGGTTGTCAGTCAACGCTATCAAGAAGTACAGCCGCGTGAGATTCTAGAGTTTTATCGTGATCTCACTGAACAATCACACTTTGAGCTTGAAACCGCAGGCGTCTTAAAGGGCGGTCGTAAGATGTGGGCACTCGCTCGTACTGGTCAGTCTATGACTATCAAAGGCGGTGATGTCAGTAGTGGCTACCTTCTACTTGCAACCGCTTGTGATGGCACGCTTGCGACCACTGCACAGTTTACCAATATCCGTGTGGTGTGTAATAACCCCTTAGCCATTAGCCTCGCTGACGGCTAAGGAGGCGTGGTGAAAGTACCGCATAGCACATCCTTTGATGCGGACAAGGTCAAGCAGCAATTAGGCGTTTCTGTTCAGCAGTGGAATGAGCACATGTATGAGATGAAGCAGCTTACCCAGCGCCGTGTGACCCAAGCAGAAGCGACTAATTATCTGAACCGTGTCTTCAACGATCAGGACAGTGACATCATTCTGTTTAACAGTGCTAAGAAAGAAAAAGATGCGGTGCCCAATGCCCGTGCCATGAATCAGGTGATGAACATGTTTAACGGTCAAGGTCGCGGTGCGGATTTAGATTCAGCGCGTGATACAGCCTATGGCTTACTGTCGGCAATGACAGAGTACGTGGACCATGAGCGCCGTGCCATGTCGACAGATCACAGGCTCGATTCTGCTTGGTTCGGTACAAGGGATAAGCTGAAAGACAAAAGCTTAGAGGAAGCCTTTGCACTGATTGCTTAAAGATTATTAATACGTTCAATAAATTAAACCACGCTTTCGAGCGTGGTTTTTTTATGCCGTTTGTTTCTCATTAATCAGTAACCAACCAACAACCAATTTAACGAAGGAATATATCATGAACATGATCGCATTAAGCACCCATACTCAGCCAAGACAGGCTAAGCGTACTACCGTGAAGCGTAAACCAGCAGTGGTGAAAACCAAGCAGGTTGACACCATTGATAAACCTGCTCAGTCGAATACTGCAACCACGGCTAAGCGTTTGGTCAATACCAAATCTTTGAGCCGTGAGGACTGGCTAAAGTTTCGTAAGCAAGGTATTGGCAGTTCTGATGCAGCAGCAGCCTGCGGTATCCATCCGTATTTATCCATGCTTGAGCTATGGATGATTAAGACCGGACGCATGAACTCAGATACCGATGAGAGTATTGAAGGTTATTCGCCTTTATACTGGGGCAATACCTTGGAGCCGATGGTGGCTAAATATTATCAACAGCATACTGGCAATAAGGTGCGCCGCGTAAACGATATCTTGCAGCATCCTGATTCTGACAAACACTTTATGCTGGCTAACTTAGACTATGCAATTACTGGAAGTGATGAAGTACAAATCCTTGAGTGTAAAACCGCAGGAGAGCATGGTGCCAAGCTGTGGAAACATGGCGTCCCCTTGTATGTCACTTGCCAAGTACAGCATCAGTTAGCGGTCACGGGTAAACAGACAGCTCATATCTGCGTGTTAGTCTGTGGGCATGAGGCTAAGATATACAAGGTTGAGCGTGATGAGCGCTTGATTGAAAGCATCATAGAGCACGAGCGTCTATTCTGGCAGTATGTGGAAACCGACAAACCACCAACCCCTAATCATTCTGAATCCGCAGCAAGAGCATTAAAGCTGCTTTATCCAACACCAAAGCCCTCAAGTAAGGTTGATCTGCGAGATGACGAAGGTGCCAACAAGTTATTTGAGCAACTGCTGAGTTATCGTGATTACATGCAAGAGTTAGAGCAGCGCCATGATCAGGTGAAGCACCAGCTGCAAAGCTTAACTCAAGATAATGAGATGGCCGTATTCGAGAAAGGGGCTATTTCATGGAAGCACTCGAAAAACAGTGTCGGTCTTGATGGTAAAGCCGTCATTAAAGCGCATCCTGAATTACTCGCGCAGTTTAGTAAAACCCGTCAAGGTAGTAGACGCTTTGTTGTCTTAAACGATTAAGCCGCTATCTATTCAATCAACACACAGACAAACCAAAGCAAGCGCATAATCGCCCACCTATTACAGGTGGGCTTTTTTATGGCTAAACACATTCTATTAAACATATAAGGAATATCACCATGATTAAAGGTCTAACGATAACCCCGCCCGTACTTGGTCGTATCAGCATTGGACGCGTGATTAATAAAGACGGCAAACGTCTCCCTGCTAAGGACGACCAGTTCACTATTACCAGCCAAATCCAAAACAAGGATGGCTGGATCAAACATCCACTTGATGAAAAGCTACGTGCAAAGAGTGACGGTAAGCTTCGGCAAATACCGGTACGCATGCTATTTAATAATCCTGAATTAAATCTACGAGCTGAATACACCTTGTTCGATAGACAAACTGGCAGACCGCTATGCGTGGGTGACGGTGAGCAATGTCAGCGCCGCACAAGCAATGGCGTTGAACAAGCTACCATGTCCATCACCTGATCGCTGTCCACTGGCGCAAGGCGGCGCTTGTAAGCCTTACGGCAGACTGTACGTGAATCTGTCTGAGGACGATGAGCTGGGCACGTTTATCTTTCGCACGACTGGCTTTAATAGTATTCGCACATTGGCAGCAAGGCTAAGCTACTTTGCTGCAGTGTCAGGCAACAAGCTGTCGTATCTACCATTGCAATTAACCTTGCGAGGGAAAAGCACGACGCAAAGCTATCGCACACCAATTTACTTTGTCGATTTAACGCTGCGTGATGGGGTGACGCTTAAAGATGCGGTATTTAATGCACAGTCAATTGATAGTGAGCTTAGCGAACACGGATTTGATCAGGCAGCATTAGAGACAGCGGCGAAGCTTGGCTATGTGAACTCAGCCTTTGAGATTGATAATGATGAGGCGTTTACAGTGGTGGAAGAGTTTTATGCAGTCGAGACAGGCGATTCTGGTCAACATCAAGATGAGCATGGGCACTTGAACCATGGCTTAGCCAATCATGACATGACTAGCATTGAGCAGGGATTACGGCAAAGCGTGACGGCAGTGAGCTAGTAAATCGAGCCAGTCATAAAAAAGGAGCTGAGTCATTGAGCTCCTTTTTTTTATTAGCTGTATCAAAAGCTAACCGTAGGACGGCATGGGATGCAGTAAAAAATTATAGGACTCGGTAAGTATATGAGGGGAAACGCTCTCATTTACTTATAAGGAGCAAATCGTGGAAAATTTGAATGCAACACAACCAATAGTCGAGCAATGTAATCATATAACGCAACTACTGAGTATCAAAGATGTTGGTCATTACACCGGTCTTAGTCGTTCTACAATTTACGAGATGGTCAATGAAAAATCTGATCGTTACGACCCAACGTTTCCTAAGAAGGTACAATTGACACAGGTGAGAGTAGTGTGGGTAGCAAGTGAGATTGCAGAATGGATTAATACTAAGATTGACGTAAGACCAGCTTAGTCAGTGGATCAGCCGCTTTACTTCAAAGTGAGGCGGCTATTTTTTATTATAGTTAGATGCTCTATGAATCGCACTAGATAGCCTTCTAGCCAGACGTTTATATATCTCTTATTTTAAGTTATCAGAATATATTAGATACGACTAATGACTAAACCTTTTCGCGTCATAAAACATCTCATAACTTGGTAAATATTCAACATATAATTCGTTTAAGTAATATTCAATAATTTAAATATAGCAACTCTATTTAAAATCGTAATATACTAATCAAAGGAAGTTAATTGATAGCCTACAAGGATGAGGGGAATTGTTATGAATCATATTTACCGTATTGTATTTAATCACTCCTTAGGAGTTTACCAATGTGTATCTGAGCTGGCTAAAGCTGGCGGTAAGTCATCTGGACGCTCGGCTACTAGTCATAGACAAGCAGGAGTGGTCTTATCTACCTTATCAATAACTGTATTGGGTATGCTTTCGATAAGCAGCGTACAGGCAACTACTTATAACAATGGTCAGACAACAGTAATAACCACAAACCCTTATCTAGTGACTAATGACATTGTAGAAAATGTAAACACTGTCTTACAGACTTCTGATGCAATCGTTGGTCAAACAAGCTCCGGTACATTGATTATCCGCAATGAGGCTAAAGTTGATTCGGATAATATAATTATTGGAAACCAACTCGGGGCGGATGGCAAACTGACCGTTACCGGTACCAACTCGACACTGATTGTTGATGATTTGGCTATTGGAAATAAGGGTAAAGGAAGTGCAACGATTGAAGATGGGGGCTTAATACAAGCGACGGCTGTTGCCTCTATTGGTGCAGCAAAAGGTGGCGAAGGCAAGTTACTAGTTACTGGTACCGACTCGAAACTGATCGTTGATGATTTTTTGGATGTTGGGTTTGAAGGTAAAGGAAGTGCTACGATCATCAATGGAGGCTTAGTACAAGCGGTCGGTGTGGCTGTTGGTCAAGATATAGATAGCCAATCTGACTTGACCGTTACGGGCACCAACTCGAAATTGGATACCGAGCAGTTGTATATCGGAGGAGTAGGTAAAGGAAGCGCAAAGATTGAAGATGGCGGATTAATACAAGCGAAAAATGTTTCTATTGGCGAGAAAACAGGTAGCGAAGGTGATTTGACCGTTACTGGCATCAACTCAACACTGAGTGCTTATGATTTGGCTATTGGAAATGAAGGTAAAGGAAGTGTCATTATTTCCAACGGTGCATCCGCCATTGTTGATGGTTCATCACTCCAAGGTGATATTTTTATGAGCCTTGGTCGCCAAGTCTCTGGCGAAGGGGATTTGACTGTCACCGGTGCTAACTCGACACTGAGTGCTAAGGAGTTGTTGATTGGACATCAAGGTAAAGGAAATGCAACGATTGAAGATGGTGGATTAGCACAAGCGACGGCTATGACTATTGGTAACAAAAAAGGTAGCGAAGGTAAGCTAACTGTCACTGGTACCAACTCGAAATTGAGTGTCGGTGATTATTTGGAGATCGGATATGAAGGTAAAGCCAGTGCCACTATTGCAAATGGGGGGTCAGTACAAGCGGGTGTTATGTCTATTGGTTCAGAAATAGGTAGCGAAGGGGATTTGACCGTTACTGGTGCCAATTCGCAATTGGTTGCTGAAGAATTATTTATCGGTTTAGAAGGAAAGGGAAGTGCAATAATTAAAGATGGGGGATCAGTATTCGCGAATGGTACTCTTATTGGTGAAATAGTAGATAGCGAAGGCAGTTTGATCGTTACGGGTATAGATTCAAAATTGAATACTAGTTATTTTGTAGTCGGAGCTGAAGGCAAAGGAAGTGCCGTTGTTGCCGAAGGGGGATCAATACAAGCGAATGGTCTTTTTTATATTGGTGAATACATAGGTGGGGAAGGTGATTTGACCGTTACCGGCACCAACTCGACACTGTTTGCTAATTCTTCGTTGTATATTGGAAATGCAGGTAAAGGTAGCGTAACGATTGCCGATGGGGGCTTAGGACAAACGTTTTTTGTTAATATTGGTGTAGAAGAAAATAGCGAAGGAGATTTAACCGTTACCGGCACCAACTCCAAACTGACCAATCGTAATTTATTAGTCGGAACTAAAGGCAAAGGTAGCGTAACGATTGCCAATGGGGGATTAGTACAAACGGATATTATGTATATGGGTGGCGAGGAAAATAGTGAAGGCAATTTGACCGTTACCGGTACCAATTCAAAAATAAGTGTTAGTGATTCTTTGAATATTGGAAACGGGGGCAAAGGTAGTGTAACGATTGCTGATGGAGGCTTAGCACAAACGGTTAGTGTTTCTGTCGGTAGGAGCGAAAGCGAAGGTGATTTGACCGTTACCGGTACCAATTCAAAATTGAATGTTGAGAACTTATCTATCGGTGACGGAGGTAAAGGCACTTTAAGCATTATCGACAATGGAGTAGTAGTAGCTAGAAATGTTAAACGAGATTTTGACTCTACATTATCAGTGATTAACTTTGATAAAGGAACCTTGCAATTAGCCCAATCTTCATCCTCGTTACTATTCAATAACTTTACTGCTGACAATACTATCAACCTAGCTAGCCGTGGCGGTACCATTGATACCAATAACTTTAATGTCTCTGTATTTGATGATGCCAGAATTACCGGCATTGGTGACTTTACTAAAGCCGGCACTGGTAAGTTGTCAATGAACAGCAGGACAAAAGCATGGACGGGTAATACCAATATAAACCAAGGTGTGTTGGAACTAAATGGTGACTACATCATGCGAAATGGTGAGGTCTTAGGCATAGGACTAAACAGTGCGACTGACTACGGTCAATTAAAGGTTAGTAGAAATGCCGATATTAGTAAAGGCACACTCATGGTCAATGCCTCAAATGCAGTACAAAACCTAACTGGCAGTCCAATATGGAATAATGTCATCTCCGCTAGTAGTCTCAACAGTGAGTTTTCTGCAGTTAATGATAATAGTCCATTAGTAGGTTTTGTAGCTGACTATAGCGATGCTAATACTGTACATTTAAGAATGGTAGCGCCAACGCCAACGCCAACGCCAACGCCAACGCCAACGCCAACGCCAACGCCAACGCCAACGCCAACGCCAACGCCA
>NZ_JBXWIV010000029.1:0-20306 GCF_058197955.1 Janibacter sp. CoH_79_TC_3 | reverse complement strand
CCTACGCCTACGCCTACGCCTACGCCTACGCCTACGCCTACGCCTACGCCTACGCCTACGCCTACGCCTACGCCTGATACTACTTTTGTAGAATCAGTCACTAGTCAATCACAGCGTAACGATCTAGGTCTTGCTTATGTCTTAGACAGAGCTATTCAAGATCGTATAACGAATGGTAATAATGAATTGGCTGATGGCTTGATTAGCTCAACTACGAATTTCAATCAATCTCAGTTAGCTGGAGCAACCAACCAATTGCAGCCTTTGTTTATGGGTGCCACTAATCGTATCATTACCGATACTAATTATGCGGTTAGCGAAGCGATTACTGAGCATCGCGCAACCATGCCTGAGCGCAATCTTTGGGCAAAAATCATTGGTAGTGAAGGAAGTCATGATGCAGAAAACGGTATTACAGGCTATAACTCTGACGGTTACGGTGCCATCGTTGGTTTAGATACTCCTATTAATAGCAATCTAAATCTAGGTGTTGCAGTGTCTTATATCAAAACTGACGCGGATACGGATGGTAGCAACTTAGACCATGAGCTAACTGCTAAGAACTGGCAGATACTAGGCTATGGTAACTATGCCGCAAGTGAAGCCACTGATGTGAACTTTCATGCTGGAGCTGGTAGCAGTGATGTGAAGGGCGAGCGTCATTTGTCCATCTTATCAAATGCTACTGCAACCTCCGATTACTCTGTTGACACCTTACAAGCAGGATTGGGTGTGAGTCATCTTATCGGCGATGTACAGCGTAATATAACGCCATTTGCTCAGGTGAACTATGCCCAAGCGAAAAGCGATAGTTACCGCGAAACTGGCGCTGGTGTTTATAATTTAAACGTCGATGAAAATAAATATGAATCAATGCGTTGGACAGCTGGACTATATATGTCGCAGCTTTTAACACCAAAACTTGCGCTCACGGGTCAATTGGCCGCAGCAATCGAGAATGGTGATAAATATTCTGATATTACTGCCAGCTTCGTTGGTATGCCTAATGATAAATTCACTACTATTGGTCAGGAAGTAGGCCGCGAGATTGGTATTGCAGGTATCGGTCTTAGCTATACAGCGTCGCCTAATATGAAAATATCAGCAGGTTATCGTGGGGAATGGCGTGACAATTACGATGATCAAGGCGCTAGCATCGCGCTACAAACCAGGTTCTAAAGGGTAATGCTTTACTTTTTATAGACTTACAAAATAATCAAGCTTGAACTTAGTTACTCTAGGTTCAAGTTTTTTTATGGCGATATATCGTAAGATCAGAATTGATTGTTAAAGGGGTGTTATGTTAAATGAACTTCGCGCAAAAAAAGTTGCCGCACCGAGTGCTCGTGAATACATTAAAGCTGCTACCAAAAAACGCTTAGTTACCACCTAAAAAAACGAATATCCTGTCTGATTCTGTTGCCAAAAAGAGACGTTTGTTTGTTATAGTTAGATATATAGACTTATGAATCCATCACCAGGTAATTTATATGGGTAATGAGCTGAAAGGTAGTGACTTAACACGCGCCATGCTAGAGTGTGATCATAAAAGAAAGATATGCTATGCCAATTAAGATGAGACCACTAACATGCGCAGAAGCCCTTTTCATTAAAATAGCCTGCTAACTACTGCAGGCTTTTTTATTGGCTGAAGATAGTTTTCGGACAGATAAAGCCATGTATCGAAAGTGATCCCATGAAAAGAGAACATCCCGAATTCTGTGTAACTGCCATCTAGATTAAATGCTTACTGATACGATCATAAAACGATTAATAGCAGACATTCAATTACGGATTGATATAGACCACCTTGAATGCTGCTTGATCACACGGGGTTGAGCTCTTTAACCATTGGAGCTTTCTATTAATAGCTATTACTCATTCAAATAAAACTCAGCCATGCTATCGAGTTGCGTCTTGACCTCTTTCCAATGGGGCATGACCTGAGTGAGTAAATGCCAGAATCGGTCACTGTGATTGTATTCAGCAATATGACATAGCTCATGCAAGATCACGTAGTCGATACAGTCTTTGTGGGCTTTAACCAAATGCGGATTTAGGACTAAGTGTAGTGGTCAACTAATTTAAGACAACTAATAAGAGGTTTTTATTAAAGTAGCGTTTCTCTTTTTTAGCAGTGTTAAATAATTGTTGAAAGTATGCGGTCTCACGGTTTGATAATAGCCCCAGATATAGTCAGTGATGGCGCTCTTGGCCTCAAAGATATTCTCATAACCGCCCTTTGGCATCAATTCTGTTTTAAAGCTTCTAAAGAAGCGCTCAGTTGGAGGGTTGTCCCAACAGTTACCTTTTCGGCTCATACTTTGCGTCATGCCCTCACAACTTACCACGGATTCATCGAATGTCTTACTGGTGTAATGGGTTCCCTGATGAGAGTGAAATAGCACTCCAATTGGCTGTAAGTGCGTCTGATATGCCATCTGCAGCGCTTTGGTTGTTAGCATACTGTCAGGCGAATCTGACACGGCAAAGCCTACCGCACGCCGAGCATACAAATCTAACACCACCGCTAAATAGCACCACCCGCCTTTAATACGAATATAGATGACATCGCCCGTCCAGACTTGGTTGGGCGCTGATGGACTAAATTTACGGTTCAATAGGTTTTCATGGGTTTTATGCGCCTCATCACAGTGCTTATATTTGTGCATTTTTAACTGACAGCTTTTAAACCCCATGCTGCTCATAAGTTTACCTACCATATAACGTGACAGCTTGATGTTATGCTCATTCATTAGTATGGCAACAATGCTGCCAGCCCCTGCTGAGCGCTTTGAGTCGTTAAATATTTGGCGTATTAAGGCTTTGGTTTTGACGGCTTCAAGGCTAATTGGCTTGGGCTTTACTCCATAGTAGTAGCTGCTTTTAATCACGCTAAACAGCTTACACAGAAGACTTTTTTAAGATGTCGCGCTCCATAGTCAGTCGCTTAACCTGTTTACGCAGTTCTTGGAGCTCTCGCTGCTCATCTGTTAAGGCATTGCCAACCTTAGTTGCTTGGCCAGTCATTTCTTGACGGTATTGACTCAGCCATTAAAAGATCTTCATATTCACGCCAAACTTCACAGGCACGAGCATGCGAGATACTTGGGTATATACCGATGGAGATAATACTTTGCTTAGGATTTGAAGGCGGGTAATATCGATACATTCATGACTTAGTCTCAGTAGGACGTACCATTAAGAATAGTTTAGGATGGTTTTTGAAAGGAACGAAGTAATTATTATCTTCAGGCTGCTGATACTTCGGTCTGAACTGATCGCTTTTCTTTCCATAGCCTAGATCTTCATAAGTACACTCAAAACTCAGTATACTCAAAGTGCATGGATTAGGATAGATTTATAGGACAGTATGGAACGCCAGATACAGCAAAGCCTCTGATATCAGAGGCTTTGGATGTTCTATAAGATAGTATAGGACTATATAATGGTACCCGGAGCCGGACTTGAACCGGCACGCTATTACTAGCGAGGGATTTTAAATCCCTTGTGTCTACCAATTTCACCACCCGGGCAAAACTTGTATTATCTAAAAGTAAGCTTTCTACTTGTTAGATAGTGGTCGCTATTATAAGCATTTTCGTTAATAAAGCAAGTTAAAATTAACGTAATACTAATAAATTTTAACCTAAATAATTGGAGGCTGAGGTCGGAATCGAACCGGCGTTAACGGAGTTGCAGTCCGCTGCATGACCACTCTGCCACCCAGCCAATCAAGGATGCCTATATTAGCAAAAATAATTTAAATTACAAGTCATTTTTTAGTTAAAGGCATCTTATTTACTAATTTTTCGGTATTTGGCTATAAATTAGTCGTTATTAAAGTATTAATGCGTTATTGCTAAGATAAAGGCAATATTGATTAAGTGATTAAAGAATATACTGCCAGGCATAGAAAACGCATAGATTGGCGTCTTAAAGGATTTAGTAGCCTGTATAGTAAGTGACTCGGTCATCACGTAAAAACCCCGCTAGCCCCAAGCCATAGCGTTCAGCGACGCGTACCGCAGTACTGGTCGGTGCCGACATTCCTACTAACCAAGGAATGCGGCTACGAATGGATTTTTGTACCAGCTCAATAGACAGCCGCGAGGTCATCACCACGCATGTCAGCTCTGCTTTATTACGCAACTGCCAACCGATGAGTTTATCAAGCGCGTTATGGCGCCCAACGTCCTCAAATAAATATAAATCATTGCCTTGCATAGTGGCTGCGGCATGTACCGCACCAGTTAGTTGATGGGTGTGTTGCGCGGAGTCAATATTTTGTCGTACTTGTAATAAATAATTCAGATTAGGAATAGCTAATTGTACTGGTTTTCTGTCTTGTGCTAAGCTTGATGATAAATAATCGCTCAAATCGGGAAGGGCTTGCGAAAGCCCTGTAATACCGCACATACCGCAGCCTGTACGTCCTGCCAGCTGACGCCTTTGCGCTTGAATACGCTGATGACAGCGCTGATTTAAGACCAACTCTACTACATACACATCGTAGTCTTGCAACTGTGCTGAAAATTGTTCAAATCCAGTTTTTTCGTTAAGCAAGTCATCCGTTAAATCATGGGTAAATCTCTGATAAGTGGCAACATCGGTTAGTTGCGTTACCTCCCAATCTAATAATTCATGACTGTGATGAATCAATCCTTCGCTATATAAAAAACCAATGGCAAGGTATTCAAGCTGATAGGGGCTTGCCATCAATATAGCGTAATGGATGCCATTAATGACAATCGCAACGGCTGCTTCTACCGCCAGCATCGCTGATTTATCATCAATCTCCATTTCTGGAGTTTCATAAGACACATTTGATGTAGATAAATAAGCATGTTTTTGTGCCAAATGTAGACGCGATAATGGTACTGTCTGCGTATCCATTATTGGCTCAGCAGTGTTAGTAGCATTATTTTCTAAACCAACCGCTGAGCGATTTACCAAAGCTTCTACGGTCGCTAAGTTGTTTTTACTGACCATTATTTTTTAACCATGACTTTAATCAAACCATCCTTATTAAGCGCTGGCTGCTAGTTTGCTTTCATTAACGCGCTGCAAGACAACCGTGACGGACTTATAAGCGGGTGTCCTTGAGTCTGGCGCATGACTGTCTAAGTCGATAAGGTCATTACATTCAGGATAATAAGTTGCCACCGCGTTGGCGGCGATATCCATCTCAGTAAGCACTAAGGGACCTAAGGTGCGCCGTTCATCTTGACTGTCTTGCCGCGATACCATGACATTATCGCCCTTTTGCCAACCTAAACGCTTGATTTCATCGGGATGCATAAATAACACATCGCGGCGGTTGGTTTGACGATAACGGTCTTGATGACCAAAAATCATGGTGTTAAATTGATCATGACTGCGGACGCTGGTTAGCTGCCATACTTTTTGCTCGGCAATTTCTTCTACGTTGCTATTTTTAAGATTACTGTCTTCAAAACTACTGTCTTCAAAACTACTATCTTTAGAAGCGTTGTTTTTGACATTGTTTTGATAGCTGGATGTGGTTTCTGCCATTTGTGCTGCGACATAAGTAATGGGGTATTGTGGCACTTCAAACTGCGCTTTGCCACTATCGGTATTCCAAACGCGATGACGGGCAGGGTGATATAAATGAAAACCGCGCTCGTTTTCACGAATACGATCGTTAAAGTTCTCAAAGCCTTCAATAGCTTGGGCGATATAATTACGGATGATATCGAAGTCGCTACTCATGCTCTGCCATGGAATTGACGAATCAGAACCAAGCACGTGGGTTGCCATATCGGCCACAATTTGTGCCTCAGACTTTAACTCATCACTGATAGGCTTTAGACGCCCTTGCGTGGGCACAACCTGGCACATAGAGTCTTCAATCGTCGCAAACTGCTCACCTTTAGCGGTTATCAGGCGTTCAGTGCGTCCTATACATGGCAAGATAAGGTTGTTTGCACCCGGATACAGCATGGTTTCATTAAGTTTGGTGCCGATAAAAACATTAAGCTGGGTAGTGGTTAAGGCAGTTTGAATCGCACTTTTATCAGGTGCGGCAACGGCGTAATTACCGCCCATACTGATGAAAGCTTTAAGCTTACCTTGTATCAATGCTTTCGCCCCAGCGATGACATCAAGCCCATCTTCTTGCGGCATAGAGCGCTTAAACACGCGCTCAAGGCTATCAAGTAGGCTTTGTTTAGGACGCTCATGGATTCCCATAGTACGGTCACCCTGTACGTTGGAGTGACCTCGCACCGGTGAGGCGCCTGCACCATCGACACCAATCATACCCATCAGTAGCAGTAAATTGGTAATCATGGCGACATTATCTTCGCCTTGGACGTGTTGGGTAATGCCCATGCCCCACGTACAGATAGTAGCAGGGCTGTCAGCGACAAGCTTAGCAAGGTTAATAATTTCTGCTTTACTAATGCCGCAGCCAAGCTCTACATCTGTCCAAGACTGCTGACGTAACCAAGTATCCAACGCGTCATAACCTGACGTGTGCTGCTCGATAAAGTCATTGTTGATTTTACCGTTTTTGGTCAGCCATTTGGCCAAACCAGTCAATAGAGCAACATCACCACCGATTTGAATTTGAATGACCTCATCGACCATCTCATCGCTTTGTCCTGCAGCCATATGGGTTGGTTTTTGCGGATTTCTAAACTTGCTCAAACCTTGCTCGCGCATCGGATTGATAGAGATAATACGGCAGCCTTGCTTATGCGCGTGCGCTAACATCTCAAGCATACGTGGATGATTGGTCGCAGGATTTTGCCCAAACAGCATAATCAATTTTGCCTGCTCAAAATCTTCCAAAACTACGGTGGCTTTACCGACGCCTAATTGTTTACCGAGCATCACTGATGTTGGCTCGTGACACATATTGGAGCAATCTGGCAAATTGTTGGTGCCAAAACAGCGCACGAATAGCTGAAACATAAAAGCAGGCTCATTGGTCACGCGCCCTGAGGTGTAAAATAAGGCTTCATCTGGCGAATCAAGATTTTTTAACGTATCAGCGATATGCTCATAAGCTGCCTGCCAAGAAATCGAGATGTAACGGTCTTGCGATACATCGTAATATAAGGGCTCTGATAAGCGTCCGCTGTGCTCAAGCTCGTAGCCTGACCAGCCTTGTAGTTCTGATACGCTATGTCTGGCAAAAAATGCTGCATCCGCACGTTGATTCATGGTTTCACTGGCAATGACTTTGATACCGTTTTCACAAACATCAATCGTTTTATGCGTTTTATGGTCAGGCCACGCACAGCCCGGACAGTCAAAGCCGCCCTTAGGCTGATTGCTATGTAAGACGCTGACACTACCACGCATAAATGCTTTGTAATCCATTAGCTTACGAGTAGATGCAATCAAAGCTGGCCAACCAGCGGCAGGGTGGGCATAAATAGGAATTTTGCGCATGACAGACCTCATAAGCGAATGGCGATAAGTAAGTATGGCTATTATAAAAATAATTGCATTAAGCACTACTATATAGTGGCTAGCTAAAATTTTTTAGTATCATTAACTATAGATAACAAAAAACCTCAAAGCAATTCATGCGTTTGAGGTTTTTTCTATAAATAACATCGACATTAATATTGTGTTGGTGTGCTACATCATTTAATAACGCGCATCTTTAGGTTTGTTGCCATTTGGCCAGTCGTTTACTTTGCCAGCAAAGTCGGGACGTGGTTGATGGGTGAAAAATTCAGCTACATCAATGGCGTCTTGGTCGCTGAGCACGTTGCCATGACCCCATAAACCTTTGGTTTGAATACCCATCGGCATATTATATTTCACAAAAGCTGCGGCTTTATAAGTGCGTGCTAACCCAGCGCCAATGTTAAAGGATTCATCGCCCCATAATGGCGGGAAAACAATATCACCGCGACTGTCTTTCATGCCTTCGCCATTGTCACCATGACAAGTGGCACATTGTACTTGGTAGATTTTTTCACCGCGTACAGGATTACCGACCAAAGATTCATCCACTTTACCGGCATTTTGAATATCGACCTTTTGCTCTTTTGGCGTGTTTTGTGATAGCCATTTCATATAGGCCAATATTGCCAGCATTTCAGGTGATTCAGGTTTTAATGGTTTGCCATTCATTGAGCGCTGGAAACAGCCGTTAATGCGTTTGGTCAAATCGACTTCTTTACCAGCACGAGGCATCACCCGCGGATAGAAGTTATAACTGTTGATATAGGGGTCGCCAAGGGGGATTTTACCTTGCGAGATATGACAGCTATTACAGTTCATTTGCGCGCCAACATGCTCTGGTAGTAAGCGCTTGGTTTCGTTTAATAAGCGTTTACCATAAAAGATTTCATCAGCATTCGGCTCATCTAAAATAGAGGTGTCTTGCGGCAAAACATAAGTACCAATGTCTTCGTTGGCATCATCAGCGGTGACTAAGCCATATTGAGGCGCGTTTTGCTCGGCAGGCTCAGGTTGTGAGCAGCCACTACTGATAGCAGCGATACTAAGCGCTGAAGCAGTCAGGATAGTGGTGGTGAAATTACCCATTGTTATTTTTTCAGAGATAACGCGAGCAATAGTAGGCAAGTTGAGTGGAGAGTTTTTCATTATTTTGCTCCTTTTGTTTGCGTATCAATACTTAAGTCTGGGGCAATATCGGTACTGGTTTTTGGTTTTTTGGCGAGGAAAGCGCGCATTTTTACCACATCATCAACACCAATTTCAGGCGCTTGGTTGGTCCAGCTATTACGTACATAGTTGACCACTTCTGCCACATCCGCATCACTCAGGTTGATAAATTCAGGCATGGTAAAGGCCATGCGGTCGTGCGGAGTTTCGGGCATGCGGCCACCGCTCAAGGTGATTTGTAGTACCGAGTCAGCATTTTTAGCATATACCGCACTATTACCATCAAGAGCAGGGAAAATACGCGCCACACCTTTACCGTCAGCACGGTGACAAACTTGACAATACTCGGCATACAGAATTGAGCCGCGCGAATCATAGTTGCCATCAAGCAGTTTTTGCGTGGTAATGTCTTTTTTCGCTGGCAAGGTTTTTTCTTTATTGGGCGCAGGAGACAGCGTTTTTAGATAAGATGACATGGCGTTGATATCATAGTCTGTCATATATTGCGTGCTGTGCTCGACCACTTCGGCCATGGCCCCAAAGGCAGCTGTGGTGTCAGTGCGACCGGTTTTAAAGAAATCATTTAATTCTGCGACGGTCCACGTAGCCAAACCGCGATGCTCACCGCGAATACTTTTGGCGCGCCAGCCATCTATGACTGCGCCGCTCAAATATTCTTCTGAGTCGGCATTGTTTAAGGCGATTTCTTGGAAACCGATACCGCGCCCAGTATGACAAGAGCCGCAGTGACCAGGACCTTCAATTAAATACTGTCCACGGGTCAATATTGCATCATCACTTTCAGCGACAAAGTCACGTTTTGGATCAAACAGTGCTTGCCAATAAGCCAGAGGCCAGCGCCAATTTGCCACCGGTGGTAACTCACTTTTTAAGTTGGCTTGCTTGACAGGTTTGACGTCTGACATAAAAAAGGCGTACATCGCTGCCAAATCTTCGTCTGGCATGAGCTGATAAGATGGGTAGGGCATCGCAGGGTAAAGGGCTTTATTATCACGACGCACGCCATGCTTGACGGCATTTTTAAAGTCAGTAAAGGTATACTGACCAATACCGGTTTCTTTATCAGGGGTAATATTGGTTGAATAAATGGCACCCAGTGGCGTTAGCATAGGTAGGCCGCCGGCATAAGTTTCACCGTCAAGCGTCGTATGGCAGGCGACACAGTCAGCGGTACGCGCGACGTATTCACCTTGTTTAATAAGGGCAGGGTTAGTGATATTAACTTCAATGTCACTGCTAGTCGTGCGAATATTAGGCAGTATTTGCCCAATGATAAACGCTAAAATCAGCCCGACAATGGCTACTATAATAATGATTAATGGCCACTTTTTCATAAGCCTGCCCTCCATAAGATATTTTTACTAAGCTTCTCATTTATCATCACTATTTTATGAGGACTATGAGATATCCATATTGAAATTAAATATTTGGGATTTAAGCTTAGGGAATTAAAAGTTACACGATTGTCATCTAGTATAAAGTGGCGGGTAACATTGCGATATTGTGGAAAACCACATTATAATTAAGGTTTTCATTCATAATGAATGTTTGATAGCTCAAATGCAAGGCTAGGTTTATGGATAAAAAGTCTAAAGTCTGGTCTACCTTGAATGCTTATTTTATTATCGTTGTAGCGTCCTTTGCTTGGTTAATGCTAGGCAGCGCCAATGCACAAACCTACTATTTGGGCGTGTTGGCACCGCAAGGTGAAACGGTGGCGCAAGAGCGTTGGCAACCGTGGCTGAATCAGCTTAATGAGCAACTGCAAGAGGACACAGTGGTCTTGGTGCCGCTGGCGTTAGAAAATTGGCAGCAGGAAATCGAAGCGCAGCAGTTTGCCCTAGTGCTTGGCCCGCAAGTACAACTGATTAAAATGAATACCACTCATTGGCGCTGGCTTGCGACCTTGCAAGCTGAGACAGCACTCGCTCAATTGAATGCGCCTGCTGATATCAATGGTAAAAACTTTAATGAAAAAGGTTTCAGTAAAACCGCTGATAAGCAATTTTCGGCAACGGTTAATCTAGCCAATGAGTTTAATAAACTGACTCAGGATAAGCATTTAAAAGAACCTAGCGCCATGGAAGAGGTCGCCAGTGCGCTTTGGGTAAAGGCGGACAGCGGTATTTATCAGTTGCAAGATTTGCAGCAGCGCAAAATCGCTGCCGTCGATAGTGAGGCTTTTGGCGGTTATCTACTGGTCGCGCATTTATTACAACAAAACGGCGTACCATCTAATCGTTATCAGACCCAGTTCGTTGGCTATCCTATTGAGCGCACCTTACATGCATTGGCGAGTGGTAGCGTCGATGCGGCAATAGCGCCGCTTTGCTTGATGGAAGAGATGGCACGGCAAGGGAAAATTAGTGAGAAACAATACCGTCTTATTCACCCTGTGGCGACTGCTTCTAGCTGCCAGTCTTCCACACCGATATACCCAAATTGGACATTGGCGGCGACCGAGCAAGCACCTACGGCGCTGATTCGGCAAATTAATCAAAATTTATTTGGTACGAGTCAATCAGAGCAAGCGTTGTTAGGAATAGGACAGCGCTGGCTACCACCTGAATCGAGTAGCGATGCTGAACGTATCCTTTATGACATGAACCGCCATCCGGCTCAAAAGCAGCTTGGCGCGCATATGGTCGACTGGGTAAAGGCGCATCGATTGTGGATGACCGTTATTGTTTTAATTATACTGATATCAACGGTGAATTACGCGTGGATGAGCTGGCTGGCATGGCGACGACGGCAAAAAATCACTCTGCAAAATCAACTGATTCGCGATTATGACCGGCAGCTACGTCAATCAGAACGCTTCGCTGTTATCGGTGAGATGAGTGGTTCAATCGCTCATGAAATCAATCAGCCGCTGGCGACCATTCAAAATTATGCTCAAGGCTTACTTATTCGCAGTCAAAGCAATCAACGCAGTCAAGATGATATAGGGTTGAATACAGAAGCTGTAAATAATTTGACTGCGCTGGCAAAGTCCCTGACTGATAAACAAGCAACAGACAAACAAGCGACAGAAAGTGCATTGCAGCAGATTGTCAATGAAACCGAACGGGTCGCGGCTGTCATCAGTAATATTCGGCGCTGGGCAGGGCGCTCGCAGCCGGATGAAGTGAGGGTGGACATCGCAACTACCTATGAGCAGTGTATATTGCTATTGGGTGAAAAGGCTTCAGCGATGAGTTTTTGGTTGGTGAGTGACTATCCATCGTTGCAGTTGCCAAGCCTAGTTCTTGACCAGTTATTGATTAACAGCATGGTCAATGCCGAGCAGCAAGGGGCGACGCAAATAATGTTACGCTGTCAGGCAGAAGATTATAATGGCAAATCCTATATAGTATTGCATATGACCGATGATGCGGGCGGCTTTAATGAGATGCAGTTGCTTGACCATAAACAGTTAGTTAGTAATAAGCAGCTAGTCGAGAGACAATCACAGCAGCATCTAACTAATCATTACGCCACCAAATCAACCAAAGAAAATGGTTTAGGCTTGGGTCTGATGATATGCCAGAGGCTTTGTGAATCACTTGGCGGTATGATGCAGCTTAGCAATATCGAAGTGCAGCAGGAGCTAAACACCATACAAGCGTTAGACGGTTATCATCAACGTTTTAAGCGGTCATTAAATGGTCAAGTGCGCTTGATGAAAACTGATAACATTTATCCATTAGTAAATAGGGTAGGCGCGCAAGTGTCTTTTTATCTGCCGTTACATTTGGCTGATAATGCGGAGAAATAAAGTGATTAAAAGAGACAGTAAGCAAAAGCGAAAGTGAGCAAGAGAGAGTTATCAACAACCAAGCATTTATAAACTTTGCAAATTAACTTAATCATAAGGTTGCGTATGAATGCTCAGAATAATTCATATAAGCGCTCAGAATGGCAAACGCCAGTTGATAACAGTAGTGACCCTCTACTGATTCATATCATCGACGATGAAGAAAGCGTGCGTATATCGTGTGATTTTTTGATTAGCAGCTTGGGATTGCCGACCCAAGTATGGCCGAGTGCGCTGATATTTTTGCAGCAAGTCGATATCTATCACCCAGCAGTAGTGGTTAGTGATTTGATGATGCCAGAAATGAGCGGTCAGGCACTGCAAGCACATCTCAATCAACATGACAGTCCGATAGCACTTATTGCATTGACTGGCAAGGGTGAGATTGCTGATGCCGTCAATATGCTCAAACAAGGCGCGGCTGATTATCTCGAAAAACCGATTAATAGTTACCGTCTACAAGAAGCGATTGAGCGCGCTCAAGCATTAACCTGCAGGCGTGCTCAGCTTTATGGTATTAAAAAGCTCTATGCGCAGCTGACCGATAAAGAAAAGCAGGTCGCTAATGAGTTATTAAAAGGCAATCTGAATAAAAATATCGCCGATCATTTAGATGTGTCCGTACGAACGGTCGAAGTGCATCGTTCACAAGTGATGAAAAAAATGCAATCGCAGCATGTCAGTGAACTGGTGCAAAAATTGGTATTACTTGAAGTCTAGAGTGTGGAATTATTACCATAATCATAAAAAAACGCCTGCTATTAAAGAGGCGTTTTATTTTTTTTAAATTCAAAATATTTCCTAAATGATTTAGCTCAATATCAAACTATCATCTTCGACTTTTTCGCCGCGGGTTTGCTCAAACATATCAAGTAAATCATGCACATTCATGCCTTTACGGATATCGCCAGATACGTCTAATACCACTTGCCCTTGATGAAGCATCACAGTACGCGTGCCATGGGCTAATGCCTGCTGCATCGAATGCGTGACCATCATTGTCGTAAGCTTATTGTCGGTAACGATTTTATCGGTTAATTCTAAAACAAACGCCGCCGTTTTAGGATCAAGGGCCGCCGTATGCTCATCAAGCAGTAGAATCTTAGATGGCTGCAATGATGCCATCAGCAGACTAACTGCTTGACGCTGACCACCCGATAATAATCCCATACGGTCGGTTAAACGGTTTTCTAGACCCAATTTTAAAACCGACAGTTTCTCGCGAAATAAGTCACGATTATTCTGATTTAGGGCAAATTTTAAACCACGTTTGCCGCCGCGCTTATAGGCAAGCGCCATATTTTCTTCGATGGTTAATGCTTCACAAGTTCCCGCCATCGGGTCTTGAAAGACACGAGCGACCCAATGAGCGCGTTGGTGTGCGGTCTTTTTGGTGACGTCAATGCCATTCAATAAGATTGAACCGCTATCGACGCGTGTGGTGCCGCTGACAGCATTTAAAAAGGTTGATTTACCCGCGCCATTGGTACCGATAACAGTCACAAACTCGCCATCAGCGATATTCAGATTGATACCGCGTAGGGCAGGGTTTTCAATGGGCGTTCCAGGATTAAAGGTCAACCGCAAATCTGTAGCTTGCATCATAATTATGATTCCTTATGGTTGCACATTGACATTAAGCCCGAACTTTACGACTTAAAAATTTATTTTTAGCTTTAGGTAATACCAAGGCCAATACCACGAGTAGCGCTGTAATCAAGTTTAAATCTTGCGGACCAAAACCAATACTACGCAGCGTGTCGCTCGATAAAGCAACCTGAATAAACAGCTTGTACAACACCGCACCGACGACCACAGCAAAGGTAATCAGCCAAATACGTTTGGCAGGAATAATGGTCTCACCGATGATGACTGCTGCCAAACCAATGACAATCGTACCGATACCAATTGAGATATCTGCGCCACCTTGCGTCTGCACAAACAGTGCACCTGCTAGAGCAATCAAACCGTTAGAGATTGCCATACCAATGATGGTCATCCATGAGGTATTGATACCTTGCGCTTGTGCCATACGTAGGTTTGAGCCAGTTGCCCGCATCGAAAGACCCGTCTCAGTACTATAAAACCAATTTAAAAATAACATGGCAACCAGCACGACGATACCAATAATCAGACAGCGCATCCAGTAACCATTGCCATCATTGACCAAGGTACTAAATACCGTGGTTTCACCTAGCAATGGCAAGTTTGGCGCACCCATAATCCGCAGATTGACAGAATATAAGGCAACCATCACAAGGATACTGGCAAGCAGCTGCAAGATGCCCAGTTTAACGTGTAGCCATGCGGTGACAATACCGGCGACTGACCCTGCTAGCATACCAAAGGCGCAAGCAAGCCAAGGATTAATACCAGCAATGATAGAAATACCAGCGACAGCGCCACCCAACGGAAAACTACCGTCAGCGGTCAAATCTGGAAAGTCGAGGGTACGAAATGAGATTAGGACGCCGAGCGCCACTAGGCCATAAATCAGACCACTTTCAAGCGCACCAAAAAAAGCAATTAAAGACATAAGAGATCAGTAAGTCATAACTAAGCGTTTAATAAACTGTGGTGAGATAATTGAGATAGGCGACATATCGCGCTATCAATTAGCCAACTTTGATTAAACGACTAAGCGGTGAATTTAACAGATTGTGTTATCTGCAGTTAGGGTAAAGCAAAACTTATTATTATAAATAATTCTAAGCCTTGCTCATTTAAAGCCTTTAAAAAACAAGCCCAGCCTACTGACTGATAGCTGGGTTTATCTACGCTAAATACATAGCTACATCAAATTAACCTAAACGATAATTGATAAAAACTACCGTCTAGGGATTAGATAGCAGAAGCGGCAGTTATTCTACCACTACTTTTGCTTTATCGATAACCGCTTGTGGCAAAGTAATGCCTTCGGCTTTCGCATTTTTTGGACTGACATATAAATCAAGTGATTGTGGCGTATATACAGGAATAGCACCCGCTTTTTCGCCGTTTAAGATACGCGTGACAAGTTTACCTGTTTCGCGGCCTAAATCGTAATAGTTTACCCCTAAGGCTGCAACGGCACCGCGCTCAACAGAGCTGGTATCAGAGGCAATTAGTGGAATCTTGCTTTCTTTAGCGATTTGGTACAGCGACTCATAAGCTGAGACAACGTTATTATCCGTCGAGGTATAAATCATATCGACCTTACCTTCAAGACTACGAGCAGCCATCGCGATGTCGTTGCTACGTTGAGCCGGCGCTTCATGTACCTTGATACCCAGTGGGGTTAGATTATCTTTTAGCGCTTTTAAAACGATGGTTGAGTTCACTTCGCCTGGGCTATAAACATAACCGACGTTCTTTAAGCTTGGGATAATTTGACGCATCAAATCGATTTGCGGCGCATAAGGAAGGGCATCAGAGGCGCCCGTGACGTTGGTGCCAGAACCATCAAGCTTAGAGACCAGTTTAGCCGCTACAGGGTCTGTCACTGCTGAGAATACCATCGGAATGGTGCTGGTAGAGGCGGCAACAGACTGTGCCGATGGCGTTGCAATCGCAACAATAACGTCTGGTGCATCAGCGACGAATTGCTTGGCAATCTGACCAGCAGTCGCGGTATTACCTTGGGCGCTTTGGAAGTTGATGGTTAGATTCTCGCCTTCTTTAAAGCCGGCGTCATTTAATTCATCAATAACGCCTTTACGCACGTCATCGAGTGCTGGATGCTCAACGATAGCAGTAATAGCGACCGTTTTCATGGCGGCTTTGGCATCACCACCCGTTGCAGCGCCGTCAGTGGTGTTGGCATCTTGTGCTGGTTGGTTACAGCCGGTCAAGATAGCGGTGCAAACACCGCCCCATAGTAAAGCTTTAGCAAAACGATTTTGATACAACATGGGTCTGACTCCTGAGAATAATAATGTGTCCGTACATTATATAAAAGATAAATAAAAGGTAGCGCTGTCAGCCGTTATCCTAGCTGATTGTATAATCTGTTGTATAGCTGATTGTTAATGACTGTCCGTTTATTCATTGCTATTTAATAGCAACTATTTAGTAGTGGCTATTTACTGTTTTTTTGTGCTTCTTTATCGACATTAATGGCGTTTTTAAGTAGATCTGCTGATAGGCTGGTACCTTGTTCAGCAGCGTGTTTTGGGCTGACGTATAGCGTTAAGGTGTTCATTACTTGCGGTGTGATATCTTTGATCGCTTCACCGTTTAATACCCGATAAACCATTTTGCCCGTGGTACGACCAAAATCATAATCATTAACACCAAGCGCCGCAGTCGCACCGCGTCTGACACTAAATTCATCTGAGGCAATGACTGGAATATCAAGCTCATTAGCCGCACTTGCCATGGCTTCAAAAGCAGAGACCACGTTGTTATCCAATGATGTATAAATAACCTCGACCTTGCCTGCAAGACTACGAGTCGCCATCGCAACGTCGGTAGGGCGATTGGCGGTTACGCCCAATATCTTAAGCCCGCGTGCTGGTGCCGCTTTTTCCAGTTGTTTAAGTACTACGACAGAGTTTGCTTCGCCTGGACTATAAACATAACCAATGGTTTTTACATTTGGGACAATTTTTTGGATATTGTCTAACTGCGGCTCGATAGGTAATTCGCTCGACAAACCAGTCACATTGGTTTGGATAGGCACATCATTTTCGTCAATCAGCTTCGCGGCCACAGGGTCTGAGATGGCGGTATAAATCACAGGCACGGTTTTGGTCGAGGCAACGATTGATTGCGCAGAAGGTGTTGATATTGCAACGATAGCATCTGGATTGTCACCGGCGAACTGTTTGGCAATTTGCCCAGCAGTTGCGGTATTACCTTGCGCACTTTGGAAATTAACGGTTAGGTTTTGCCCTTCTACGTAGCCGTTGTCCGCCAGCTCATCAATAATGCCACGGCGCATCTCGTCTAAAGAAGGATGTTCGACAATCTGAGTGATGGCCAAGGTTTTAGCAGGCTTATCGTTAGTCGCGCTATCATCAGCGTTGACCGCAGGGTCAGTAGCATTATTAGAGCAGGCGGTTAGTCCAAGCGCAGCGCTGATAGCAGCGCCGCACAGGCTAAGGCGTAAAGTAGTGGCAAAGGTCATTTTATTTTGGCTCATAGGTTAAAAAATGCAGGTTACCCGAGTCAATGTTATGTGCATGCTGAGATAACGGGCGAACATTATGGTAATCAATCCATTGATCATTACGTCCATATTATGACAGTAATGTAACTTATGGCAATAAGAAAATAAAACGCATTTGTCATTGATTTTATAAAGGTTGATAAGGACAGATTTTTGTTGATAATTTTATTTTTCGTGCATACTTTTTATACTTAATCACTAATGAATTTCAGGCAATAAAAAAGATGCCATGAAAGCATCTTTTTTATTCTATAAGTACAACATCATCTAAGCGAGCACATCACCAATGACGCAGTTATCCGGTAATGTCACTACCGTTAGCTGAGTTTTTGGATTGCCCGTTGATAACACCATCCCTTCTGAGACACCAAATTTCATCTTACGCGGCGCAAGATTGGTGACGCAAATCACTTTTTTATCCACTAATTGCTCAGGCTCATAAAACTTACGGATACCGCTAAAGACATTACGCGGTTTGTCTTCGCCAACATCTAAGGTAAATTGTAATAGCTTGTCCGCACCTTCGACATAATTACAGGCTAAGACGTGAGCGACTTTCATCTCAACTTTGGCAAAATCTTCGATACTGATATAGTCAGTTTGCTCAGCATTTGTATCAGTATCAGCCTTTTCTGAATGCTGAGTGTTTACCGCTGCTGGTTTGCTATCGGCGCTAGCAGTAGGAGCATCTGCTTGCGTCAATGAAGCTTTTGAGTCTTCAACCATTGCTGCAACGTCTTTTTCTTCGATACGCTGCATCAAAGGTTTAAATTTATTAATTTTATGACCAAGCAACCACTCATTACGGCTAGCAAAACTCAAATCTTCAATGTTTAAGAATTCTTTGGCATTGGCCGTTAGCTCAGGTAATACGGGCGCAAGATAAACCATCAGTTGACGGAAAATATTAATCGCCACCGAGCAGACATCTTGAACTTCTTGCTCAGTACCTTCTTGTTTAGCCAGCGACCAAGGTTTTTTACCATCGATATATTCGTTGGCCTTGTCGGCACATTGCATGATTAAGCGCATCGCACGCGAGAACTCACGATTCTCATAAGCGGCTGCAATTTCATCACCAGTCTTAGTAATATCTTCTAATAATTCTGACTCTACGCAAACCTCTGACAGCATACCGTCATATTTCTTCACTAAGAAACCCGCACTGCGACTGGCGATATTGACCACTTTACCCACCAAGTCAGAGTTGACCTTTTGCATAAAATCTTCTAAATCAAGGTTAATATCTTCAACTTTGTCAGACAGCTTACTGGCGAAGTAATAACGTAAGTATTCAGGATGCAAATGCTCAGCATAAGTTTCGGCCTTAATAAAGGTGCCGCGTGACTTACTCATTTTCTCGCCATTGACCATCAAGAATCCATGCGCGAAGACACCCGTTGGCGTACGGAATTCACTACCGGCTAGCATGGCTGGCCAAAACAGCGCATGGAAGTAAACGATGTCTTTACCGATGAAGTGATAAACCTCGGTCTTGTTCTCGTTTTCTTGCAGCCAATAACGGTCGAAATCAAGCGCTTGGTCTGTACCTTCGCGCTTATCGCATAGGTTTTTAAAGCTTGCCATATAACCGACTGGCGCATCTAGCCATACATAGAAGTATTTGTCTGGCTCATCGCTTGGGGTATCTGGAATCTGAAAGCCAAAATAAGGCGCATCACGCGAGATATCCCAGCTAGTTAAGCCAGCGTCGAACCATTCTTGGAGTTTATTGGCAACCGATACTTGCAAGCGATTGTCACTACGCGTCCAATCTTTTAAGAATTGCTCAAACTCAGGCAAATCAAAGAAATAATGCTTTGAAGTTTTCAGAATTGGCGTGGCATCAGATAATGTTGAGTGCGGGTCTTTAAGATCGGTCGCATCATAGGTGGTACCGCACACTTCGCAGTTATCACCGTATTGGTCAGGGGAATCACACTCAGGGCAAGTTCCTTTAACAAAACGATCGGCTAAAAACAGCTGCTTTTCAGGGTCGAAAAGTTGTTTGACGTCGCGGGTTGAGATATGTCCAGCACTGCTCAGCCTGCGATAAATCAGCTCAGAGAAATGTCTGTTTTCTTCTGAATGCGTTGAATGATAATTATCAAAGTTAATCAAAAATTTGGCAAAGTCAGCTTCATGTGAGGCTTTTACCGAGGCGATTTGCTCTTCTGGGGTAACGCCATTGGCTTCTGCTTTGAGCATAATCGCAGTACCATGAGCGTCATCTGCGCAAACATAGGTAACCTGATGACCTTGCGCTTTCATAGCGCGTACCCAAATGTCGGTTTGAATGTATTC
This sequence comes from Janibacter sp. CoH_79_TC_3, assembly GCF_058197955.1. Lineage (NCBI taxonomy): Bacteria > Bacillati > Actinomycetota > Actinomycetes > Micrococcales > Intrasporangiaceae > Janibacter > Janibacter sp. CoH_79_TC_3. The sequence continues at coordinate 423 of NZ_JBXWIV010000029.1, read as the reverse complement.
TACAAGATGCCCCAAATGGATATGACCATTGGCGTAGGGCAGCGCACTGGTTACTAGAATCTCACGCACAAAATCACCTATATTTTTATATAAACGGGTTGGTTATCAAACGTCTCAAGCACTTTATGATGAGCAGGCGCGATATTATCAACATTAGATTATCAATGCTAAAAACGTCTAAAAACTTATAAGAAAGCGAAAAATTAAAAAAGTGTGCCTATGATACCGTAATTCGGCTAAATTTGTGACATTCCTCAGTAATTAATACGATAACTCATATGGTAATTAACTCTATATCACATATAGATTGTTATTCACTCATTGGGTATAAATAATTGATTTTATTTAGGGCGTGTCATCAATTAAGCCAAACGACACAAGAAACTAGATGAACCGCACTTAAGAAATGACAGGCTAACTTGT
>NZ_JBXWIV010000028.1:0-23535 GCF_058197955.1 Janibacter sp. CoH_79_TC_3 | reverse complement strand
ATTGAGCTCAAATTCCTAAATACGATCTAAGTATAGCTTATTCTGAAATATCTATGCTAATTGATGACACGCCCTAGATAGGTTGATAATAATGTGACCATAAAAAACCCACCAAGCGATTGGCTAAGTGGGTTTGATAAAAGGTATGTTTATTTGATAGCTAGAGTCTTTCTTGAACACCTAGATATTTCTTAAAAAGAACCAAACATCGTGCCTAAGATAATAACAGCGACCACAGCGATGAGTGGAATGATTATTGTGACCATGGCGATGTTTAGATACGACTGCTTATGGGTCAAACCACAAATCGCGAGTAAGGTAATGACCGCACCACTGTGTGGCAAGGTATCCAAACCACCTGCTGCCATCACGGCAACACGATGCATCAGTTCTGGATCAATACCAGCGGCGACGGCCATTCTTAAATAGTCTTCACCCAACGTCGATAGCGCAATACTCAAACCACCAGAGGATGAGCCAGTGATACCTGCCAGCGTGGTCATCGCGACGGCTTCTGAGATGAGTGGATTGCCTGGTGTTAGGTTTAAGATACTGTCACGAATGATAAGAAAGCCTGCCAGCGAGGCAATAACCGCGCCATAACCAACTTCTGATGCGGTATTAAAAATCGGTAACATCGAATCATAAGTGCCACGGTTAATGGTTTTTTGTAGATTTTTCCAATGACCAATACGCAGCACAATGAGCACGGTACAAGCAACGACCAATGAGATGATAATTGACCATAGACCAAGTGAGCCTGCGATATTTAAGTCAGGAAATTGAGTTTGTAAGCCACTAAAATCGAGCGACGGGAAGATCGCATAAGTTAATAAAGCGTTTAGGGCGATGACCAATACCAGAGGAATCATAGCCACGGTAAATGACGTGTGATGCGTACTCAGTGTCTCAGATTCTTTCTTAACGGCACCAACGCCCCCTACATCTTCTTCGTCATGCTGACCATAGCCTTCTCCTGCTGCATTGGCTTTTCTCGCCCGTGACTGCAACCATAACCAGCCACAGATAAACATGATCGTACCGCCGATAACACCTAAAATAGGCGCGGCAAACACATTGGTATTATAGTAGGGAATCGGAATGGCATTCTGAATGGCTGGCGTGCCTGGTAACGCTGTCATGGTAAAGGTGAATGAACCTAACGCAATCGCTGCTGGAATCAAGCGCTTAGGAATATCAGCGGCTTTAAACAAATCTTTGGCAATTGGATAAATAGCAAATGCCACGACAAATAACGAAACGCCACCATAAGTTAAGATGGCACAAACCAAGATAACCGCTAAAACGGCTTTACTGGCACCGAGCTTTTCGACTACGGTATTGGCAATCGCTGTCGCTGCGCCAGAGTCGGCCATCAAACGCCCAAATAGCGCACCCAATAAGAAAATAGGGAAGAACTTCAGTAAGAATCCGCTTAGCGCCCCCATAAATACATCGGTGTAGGCGGGAATACTACTTAAAAAATCACCTGAAAGTAATACGGCTAATATCGCCATAATCGGTGCTAAAATCAGCACCGAATAGCCGCGATAAGCAAAAAACATCAATAGTAACAAAGTGATGACAATAGCAAATGTGCTCATCATGATCGCCCTCCTTGGCAAAGTTCAAGCCCCGAGTATGCAGGGCATATTGACATGGGTCAATAAAATTAATCAAAATATAGGATGTATTAGGTTTTATTAAACATAAATCTAGACTAATGCCGTAGCGATTTAATATGTACTGAGATACTGCGCTGGCTGGTAAGTTCTTACGGTTATTCTCTTCTCGCTGCCAGAATAATATGTTAAGTTAGTATAAGCGCTATGCCTAATATATCGATAGAAAATGTATTATTATAATTTCAATTGATGACGAATATGAATAACAAAAACCAGACTTGCAAGGAGATAAGCATGAGTCGCTCAAAAGTATATAGCAGTGCCGAAGAGGCGTTAAAAGGTATCGTTAGTGATGGACAAACACTCGCTATCGGCGGTTTTGGTCTGTGCGGTATCCCTGAAGCGCTCATTGAAGCGTTACGTGATAGTGGGGTCAAGGATTTGACTTGCATCAGTAACAACGCAGGCGTTGATGAGTTTGGTTTAGGTCTGCTATTACAGACCCGCCAAATTAAAAAAATGATCTCATCGTATGTCGGTGAAAACAAAGAGTTTGAACGTCAATATTTAGCAGGTGAATTAGAAGTTGAGCTGACGCCGCAAGGAACATTGGCAGAAAAGCTACGATCAGGTGGCGCAGGTATTCCAGCGTTTTATACGGCGACGGGCGTCGGCACGCAAGTGGCTGAGGGTAAAGAGACGCGTGATTTTGATGGACGCACCTATGTACTTGAGCACTCATTACGTGCTGATGTGGCATTAATCAAAGCGCAAAAAGCAGATAAAGCGGGTAACTTAATATTTAATAAGACTGCGCGTAACTTCAACCCAGATTGCGCCATGGCAGGCAAGATTACCATTGTCGAAGTTGAAGAAATCGTAGAAACTGGCACCTTCGATCCGGATGAAGTGCATCTGCCGGGTATCTTTGTGCAGCGTATCGTCTTAAACAGCAATCCTGAAAAGCGTATTGAGAAGACGACCACTAAAGCCGTTGAAGGCGCTTAGATAAAGAGCTTATCAACATAATTATTAAATACTTAGATCAATGATAATAAAGTATTTTAAAAATAAAGTATCGTAACAATAAGGAAATCACCATGGCATGGACAAGAGAACAGATGGCACAGCGTGCCGCACAAGAGCTACAAGACGGTTATTATGTCAACTTAGGTATTGGTCTACCAACTCTAGTCGCCAACTATATTCCTGAAGATGTGGATGTTTGGTTGCAATCGGAAAATGGTTTATTAGGTATTGGCGAGTTTCCAACCGCTGAAAATGTCGACGCTGATTTGATTAATGCTGGCAAGCAAACCGTAACCGCAGAGCCGGGCGCCAGTTACTTTAGTAGCTCAGAGTCATTTGCGATGATTCGTGGCGGTCATGTGAATTTAGCGATACTAGGCGCGATGGAAGTGTCAGAAAAAGGGGATTTGGCCAACTGGATGATTCCCAAAAAAATGGTTAAAGGCATGGGCGGCGCGATGGACTTGGTTGCAGGCGTGCAACGGGTGATTGTGCTCATGGAACAAGTTAATAAACATGGCGAGCCAAAAATCCTGCCCAACTGCGAGCTGCCATTAACGGGTAAAGGGGTGGTTGATCGTATTATCACCGAACTTGCCGTATTAGATGTCACTGACAATGGACTGAAATTGGTTGAGCTGGCAGATGGCGTTAGCTTTGATGAGCTACAAGAAAAAACGCCAGTAAGCATTGCTCAGTAAACCTGTTTAATAAATACGCATATTTGAGACAGGCATCCAAAAAACCTATTTATAATGGACTATAAAATATGGCGACCACATTACAACAAGATTTGACCGGCAAGGTGGCGTTAGTCACTGGCGCTGCCAGTGGCATTGGACGTGACATCGCTGAGACTTATGCCAAGGCAGGCGCCGCAGTTGGTATTGCTGATATTAATCTTGCAGCCGCACAGCAAACGGTGGCTGCTATCGAAGCCGCTGGCGGACGCGCACTTGCAATTGCCATGGATGTGACCTCAGAGGATGCCGTAAATGATGGCGTGCAGCAGTTAGTGGATACCTTTGGCGGTATAGATATTCTTGTCTCCAATGCCGGTATTCAAATCATTGACCCGATTCATAAGATGGCATTCGATGACTGGAAGAAAATGCTCGCTATCCATTTAGATGGTGCATTTTTGACCACCAAAGCTGCTGTACAACATATGTATAAAGGCGATAAAGGCGGTACCGTCATCTATATGGGCTCGGTACATTCGCATGAAGCGTCACTTTACAAAGCGCCTTATGTGACCGCCAAACACGGACTACTTGGACTGTGCCGTGTGCTGGCAAAAGAAGGGGCTGAGCATAATGTACGCGCGCATGTGATTTGCCCAGGGTTTGTCAAAACCCCGTTGGTCGAAAAACAAATCCCGCAACAAGCAGCTGAAAAAGGCATCAGTGAAGAATCGGTAGTGAATGACATCATGTTGGTCAATACCGTTGACAAAGAATTTACGACCGTTGATGATATTGCCCAATTGGCATTATTCTTAGCAGCATTCCCAAGTAATGTATTCACCGGTCAATCTATCGTTGCCAGTCATGGTTGGTTTATGAATTAACTGGTCTGCTGGTTGTTTGATTGGTTTAAGAATCATTAGCTTGCTAATAAAAGACCAATCCATTAGGATTTGATTCTATGTTAACTTGAGCCAATTATATTGGCTCTTTTTTATGAGCACCTGTTGCATAATGTTGCGCTGCACGGAGTAAAAATAATGAATAATGAAGACTTAGCGTTGACCTTTGCTGCAAAATTAAGCCGTGCTATCGAGCAGCAGCAGTTTGAGCAAGCGATTGATGAGCTGAAAGCGCTACGACCTATTGATGTTGCTGATGTGATGGCGATGATTGAACCCAAACTTGCTTGGCAGCTCCTAGAGCATCTGCCCAATCGCTCGACGATATTTGCCTATTTAGACGCGGATATCCAGGTTGCACTCGCTTACGTATTTCCACGAGCTGTTTTAGCGAAGATAGTCGGGGAGATGCCGTCTGATGAGCGTACCGACTTATATAAGCGCCTGAATCAGGAACAGCGAGATGCATTGCTACCCGCACTTGCACAGGCAAAACGTGAAGATATTCGCAGATTGTCTGCCTATGAAGAACGTACTGCTGGCGCGTTGATGACGTCTGATTATGCCACATTAGCTGCCGAGATGACTGTTGCTGAAGCCCTAGACGCTCTTAGACTAGAAGCACCCGATGCTGAGACTATTTACCATGCTTATGTCATCGATGATGTCCGTAAGCTGTTAGGTGTCGTGTCATTAAGAGTGCTTATTTTAGCGTCACCTGAGCAGCTGATTAAGGATATTATGGTCAGCTCGGTTATCTCTTCTGATGTAAACGATGACCAAGAAGATGTCGCCAAAACCGTTGCTCGCTATGACTTAATTGCCTTGCCGATTACTGATGCCAGTGGTGCTTTAGTCGGTATCGTCACCCATGATGACGCGATGGACGTGGCTAGCGATGAAGCCACTGATGACTTTCATAAGTCAGGCGGTGTCTCGACTATGGTAGGTAAGTTAAAAGACGTCAGCATTCGCATGTTATACCGTAAGCGGGTGTTTTGGTTGGTGTTTTTAGTATTTGGCAATCTACTCTCAGGGCTTAGTATCTCAAATTTTGAAGATGTCATTGCGGCCAATTTGGTATTGGTGTTTTTCTTACCTTTGCTGGTTGATAGTGGTGGTAACGCCGGCTCTCAGTCTGCAACTTTGATGGTGAGGGCGCTAGCGACAGGTGATGTGGTCATGCGCGACTGGTTTTCATTGCTCGGCCGCGAAGCTTTAGTTGCGCTTATGCTTGGTGCTACGATGGCCGTTGCTATCGCGCTTATCGGCTATGTGCGCGGTGATGCGGTTGTATCATTAGTTTTGGCCCTGAGTATGATGTCGGTGGTCATGATTGGTTGTGTGATTGGCATGAGTTTGCCCTTTGTGCTCAATAAATTAGGCTTTGACCCTGCCACGGCTAGTGCACCCTTGATTACCTCGGTATGTGATGCTTCAGGTGTGCTGATTTATCTGTTTATTGCTTCAAAATTCTTGACCATTTAATTTCTTCACGCCCTAACAAGAGTAATACAGAAGCAGCAATCATTGGCACCAGTTATTAACAGCATCCATTAAGAATAGATTGCAGGGTAGATGGGTTTTACAAAGCATCATTCTATTGGCGTTGTGGTTTTTTTATCCTTGTAATTGAGCTACACTGTCACGATAAAAGGTTTGGCTAGAAAGCTCATGGGCAGTGTGATTTGGCCCGTTTGTAATAGTATGAATTGAGTTTTTTACCATGCCCACCCACTTGTATAGGCAGTAACGGTAGCTATGTTTAACTTTATGAAGAAAAATAAACCGACCACAAAAACTGAAACCCCGCAGCAGCAGGCAGAACGCGATAGTGCCGTGGATAAGGTGCTGCTCGGCTATGAAGTAGGTACGATTAGCATTGCCACCATGGTAACGGGGCTTGAGCGCAATGGTGAAGAGCTTACTTTAGACTTGCGCCTGCCACAAGACAGTAACCCTGAAACCATCCAACAAGAGCTTGGACAATTGCTGCATCCGCATGGTATTAAAACCATTCATATGAATGTCCGTTTACCGGCACCAGCTAAAGGCGCAGGATCAACCTTACCGAAGAAAATGCCAAAAACCACGGATGCCATGGCAAGTCAATCCAAGTCTAGTGACCACGCAAATACCAACAGCGAACCACCGATTACCAAGGCAGCTCCTACCCAAGCGTCACTTGCAGCGCATCCGCGTATTCGTCATATTATCGTGGTAGCGTCAGGCAAGGGCGGCGTGGGCAAATCAACCACTACCGTTAATATCGCCTTAGCATTACAAAAGTTAGGCAATCGTGTTGGCGTGTTAGACGCCGATATTTATGGCCCGAGTATGCCTACGATGCTGGGCGTGGATAAGGTGAAACCTGAGCTGGAAAATGAGCAGTTTGTTCCTATCGATGCACATGGTCTGGCAATGCTATCGATTGGTAGCTTGCTTGATGGCGATAATACGCCTGTGGCGTGGCGCGGACCAAAAGCCACTGGTGCCTTGATGCAGCTTTATAACCAGACTAATTGGCCGCAGCTAGATTATTTAATCATTGATATGCCGCCTGGCACTGGCGATATCCAGCTGACCTTAGCGCAGCGCATTCCGGTGACAGGCGCGGTGATTGTGACGACGCCGCAGCATATTGCCTTACTTGATGCGCAAAAAGGCATCGAGATGTTCAACAAGACCAATATACCGGTGCTTGGCGTGGTTGAAAACATGGCATTGCATACGTGTAGCAACTGTAACCATACCGAGGCTATCTTTGGTACGGGCGGTGGTGAAAAAATCGCTGAGCAATACCATGTGCCACTATTAGGACAGTTGCCGCTTGCTAGCGGTATTCGCGCCCAAGTAGATAAAGGTGAGCCGAGCGTGTTGGCCAATGATGAATTTGCGCCGTACTATCTAAGTATTGCTAAAAATATCGAAGCCAATATCAATAAGTTTGCCAAACCTGTCGATGATAAGCGTATTTTTTAGTGGCTAAGCTTTACTGCTAAGATATTAGGAGCCGCAGCGTTTTAATGATTAGTGAGCTATTGTTTGCTATTATAAGAAAGTAGTAGCAAACGATAGCCATTACATAATAAACACCTTAACTCTCGGTATACACTTGGCTAGGATGCCGCAAAGATGAATAAATATGACAGCGAACAAAATGAACAATACCCATCTGACCTCTTAAAACCAGCGGTGCTTGACCAGCTTATTCAACATGGTCAACCTAGCTTTGGCGTATTGGCTAAAGTTAAGCGGATCAACTATCTTGACTATCACAGTTATCTTATCTCGCAAAAATCGCTGCCAAACTGGCGTAAAGAGTTAAAAGCCAACCAATTCTGTTTTATCCAAATTATTCAGCCGCCGTATCGAGTTTGCCTAGCACTGGCGACGATTAAACTTGCGACCAGTGCCTTCGTTTATCTTTATAATGATGAAACTAATGAGCTAGAGGTTTGCGAAGCCTTGCAGCCTTTCACTCGGCAGACGCTATTAGAAGGCGATTGCTACCAAGGTCAAATGGCATTTACTCATGATAAGCTGACAGTGACATTGGACTTTACGCCTACACAAATCAAAGTAATGTTAGACAGTCAGTATATTGCTATAGATGCGACATTAGCGCGGCGATCAGAGCCACTTGCTATCTGTATACCGACAGGTAGGCGCGGTTGGACATTCACACAAAAAGAGCCGCTCACAGCGGTTACAGGTCATTTAACCATTAAAACCAATTCAAAATTTAGTACTGATGCTCTTAGTACTTTAGATGTCCAAGCTAAGCAAATAGGCTTTACTGATACGACTATTGGCAATCTAGATTGGACGCTTGGTTTTATGCGCCACAAGACCAATTGGTTCTGGACATGTATTAACACATATTTACCAGACGGTCGTCATTTCACATTGAACTTATCGATGGGTGTCAATGAGACAGGTGCTAGTGAAAATGCATGCTGGCTTGATGGGCAGATAGTTTATCTACCACCTGTGATGTTCGTACGTCAAAATTTGGATACCCCCGCACAGAATACTTGGCGTGTTTATCATCAAAACTTAGGCTGGAGCAATATCAATATTGATTTAACCTTTACACCGATTAGCGTCTATAAGAAGACTGATAACTTCGGTGTGCTTGCCAGTATCTTTGAGCAATGGCTTGGTTTTTATAGTGGTGAGATACGGCTAGGAGATGAAGTGATTAAGCTTGATAATGTGATGGGATTGGCAGAAGATCATTTTGCTAAATGGTAGGCGAGTATCATTTTGACTAGAGATTTATTTTAAACGTAGGCAAGCCTATAAATTGAGCGCTCAATTCCGTATAATCGTCGCTATCAAAATACCATTCATATTATAAGTTTTATTATATATCTGCTAAGGAATAACAATGTCTATCAAATCTGACCGCTGGATTCGTAAAATGGCTCAAGAACACGGCATGATTGAGCCATTCGAAGCGGGTCAAGTACGCTTTAATGATGCCGGCGAACGTTTAGTCAGTTACGGTACTTCAAGCTATGGTTATGACGTACGCTGTGCGCCTGAATTTAAAGTTTTCACCAACGTACATTCAGTGATTGTAGATCCTAAAAACTTTGATGAAAAAAGTTTTATTGATGTTATCGGTGACGAATGCATCATTCCGCCAAACTCTTTTGCCTTGGCGCGTACGATGGAGTATTTCCGCATTCCACGTGATGTATTGACGATTTGCTTAGGTAAATCAACCTATGCACGCTGCGGTATCATCGTTAACGTCACACCACTTGAGCCTGAGTGGGAAGGGCATGTGACGTTAGAATTTAGTAATACCACCAATTTACCAGCGCGTATTTATGCAGGCGAAGGCGTGGCACAAATGCTGTTTTTCCAAAGTGATGCTGATGATGTCTGCGAGACCAGTTATAAAGACCGTGGCGGTAAATACCAAGGTCAGCGCGGTGTGACCCTACCAAGAACTTAAGCGCCAAAAACTTAATAGTTTAAACGCAGAGCCTTGTAGACCAAAAACAAAAAAGCTGGACGTATTGAATACGACCAGCTTTTCTGTTTTTACTATTTTTAATACTAATCTTATTTTAAGACTTTTAAACCAGCTTTATTGTCGCGTTTAGGCTTAGGAACTACAATGTTTGTTTTAGAGCTGCTACTCGTAACGGCATCATCTTCAGGTTCATAGTCATCATATTCATTAGGATCAAAAAACATACCTTGTGAATTTTCTTTGGCATAGATGCCCATTACCGCTGTCAATGGTACCCAAATCTCTTGGGAGACGCCACCAAAGCGCGCGCTAAAGTTAATATAATCATTTTCCATACTCATATTACCAGTCGCACGACTGGCGATATTGAGCACGATACGCCCATCTTGTACATGTTCTCTTGGAATCTGTACGTTGTCGGCAGTAGCGTCCACCATCAGATAAGGTGTCAGTGCATTATCTTCTATCCATTGATATAGCGCGCGCACCATATAAGGACGGGTTGGGGTAATAGAGGTGGTTTCTTCGCTCATCGTTGGTTTCCTATACTCATTCATGATATTAAATAATAATTAAAAAGTTTTAGCGGTAAAGTGGGATTTATAGAATAATCGCTCACATTTTAGCATTCTTCTATACTAAGGTAGCAGTAGACGGTTGTCTCATTAACGCACACTTTTCTGAAAGCTATCACGCTCAAAGATACGTTTTTGATAGTCAAATAGGGGCCGGCTAATAGTACGCGGTAGCTCAATACCCATTTCTTCCAAACGCCATAGTAGGGGCGCTAACAGCACATCACACCAACCAAACTCATCTGCCATAAAATAAGGCTTATGCGCAAACAGTGGTGATATAGTGATGAGCGAATCGCTCAGCTGTTTTTTTGCCATAGCAGCTTGGGCTTTATTAAAACTGTCTGGATGCATCAGTAGACGCTTACCGAGTACCAGCCAATCGCGCTGGATACGCCAGGCCAACTGGCGAAACTGTGCACGCTCTTGCGGCGTGTCGGGTAAGAGCTTATTGGCATGATAACGTTCTTCAAGATATTCAAAGATAACGTTAATCTCATACAACGCAATTTCACGCTGCTGTAAAACAGGTAGAGTATGATAGGGATTAAGCTCTGTTAAATCTTCGGGACGTTCAGAATGCAAACGTGACAAGTAATAAGCCAGTTTTTTTTCTTCAAGCAATAGGCGCACCACATGACTGTCGTAGCCATCATCAGCGTATAAAATCAGCTGACTACTTGGAATGTCATTCGCATCAATCATGAAAGCCTAATGTATTAGTAAAGCCTGTTATCGTAAACAATGTCGCTCCGTTTATCAAGGCAGCGTACGTAAACATTGCACGTAGGGCGACCACTTAACAGTTAATTTGCCGCTTGATAATCTTTTCAAACATAAAAAAGCACTACCGAAGTAGTGCTTTTTTTAGATAAAATCTTGGCTTTTATTGCTTAATTATTTTACGTCTTTCCAGAATTCTTTATTTAATAAATAAACTGGAATTAGTAGTACTAATAAGAATAAAATCACAAAGAAACCAATCACTTTACGGTCATGACGAACAGGCTCAGCCATCCACGCCATAAAGTTAACCAAGTCACCAACCTCAGATTCAAACTCTTCTTCACTCAAGGTTTCTTGCATATTATGCAAGACGTGAGGCATAGCAGCGTTTGCAAGCACTAAGTTATTAGCACCCCAAGGACGACTTGGATCTTCATAGAAAGACAATAAGTAAGTATATACCCAGTCATCACCGCGCAGACGGGTCTCAAGAGACAGGTCTGGAGGTGCCGCGCCAAACCATGACGCTTGTACTTCAGGGTCAATCTCAGCATTGATGTGCTCACCGATTTGATCCGTAGTCACCATCAAATACTTCTCGACCAACTCAGGTGGTATCTCTAAATCTTTAGCAATGCGCGAGTGACGAACGTACTGGGCAGAATGACAACCAGCACAGTAGTTCATAAAGATTTTCGCACCGTTTTGTAGCGAACCCTTATTGGTAAAATCAATAGGAGCTGTACTACAAGCTAAGTGTTCAACCACACCATCTGCATTGGTAAAAGTACCACATCCACCACCTGCTGCACTTGTTGTGCCAGCAGTCAAGGTCAATGCCGCGCCTAAGCCTAGACCAGCTAGGGATTTAATTAGCGTGTTCATTAGTGACCTCCGGTAACGCGTTCTGGTGGCTGTTTACACTTCTCAATAGCAGTGTAGAACGGCATCAATAAGAAAAACAAGAAATACAATACAGTGAATATACGCGCCATAATGGTTGCTGTTGGTGAGGCCGGTGTCGCACCCAAATAACCCAAGACCACAAAGCTAATCGCAAACACAGTCAATGCAATTTTCGACAAAATACCTTTATAACGTATAGAACGTACAGGTGATCTGTCTAGCCATGGAATTAAGAACAAGAATGCAATCGCACCGCCCATTGCAATAACACCACCAAGCTTATTAGGAACGGCTCGTAAAATGGCGTAGAAAGGCGTGTAGTACCATACTGGCGCAATATGTGCAGGTGTTTTTAGTGAGTTCGCTGTCTCAAAGTTTGGTGGCTCAAGGAAGAAACCGCCGCCTTCTGGGAAGAAGAATACCACGGCAAAGAACAAGATAAAGAAGACCACAATACCAACCATATCATGCACAGTGTAGTACGGATGGAATTCGATACCATCTAATGGCACACCATTTTTATCTTTTAGCTTTTTAATATCGATGCCATCAGGGTTGTTTGAACCAACATGATGCAGTGCGACTAGATGCATAAAGACTAAGCCCACAAGTACTAGTGGAATAGCGACGACATGCAAAGCAAAGAAGCGGTTTAGCGTGATACCTGAGATGATGTAATCACCACGTACCCATTCAGCAAGACCATCACCAATCACAGGTAGAGCAGCAGGTAGGTTTAAGATAACCTGAGCGCCCCAGAATGACATGTTGCCCCAAGGAAGTAGGTAACCGAAGAAACCTTCTGCCATCAATGCTAGGTAAATACCCATACCGATGAGCCAAATAAGCTCACGTGGTTTTTGGTATGAACCGTATAGCAAGGCGCGGAACATATGCAAATATACGACGACGAAGAACGCAGACGCGCCGGTTGAGTGCATATAGCGGATGAGCCAGCCACCTTTGACATCACGCATGATATATTCAACAGACGCAAATGCCCCTTCGGCACTTGGGTTGTACATCATCGTCAGCCAAATACCAGTGACTAACTGGTTCACCAATACCACCATTGATAACACACCAAAGAAGTACCAAAAGTTAAAGTTCTTTGGTGCATAGTACTTTGACATGTGATATTCATAGGTTTCGGTCGCAGGAAAGCGCGCGTCCACCCAATGCATTAATTTTTTACCCATGCTCATATTAAGCCTCCCCAATCGTCAAGATGGTACCATCCATGTTGTAATCTGGGATGGGTAAGTTAAGCGGCGCAGGGACACCACTATAAACACGACCTGATAAGTCGTATTTAGAGCCATGACAGGGGCAGAAAAATCCACCATACCAATCATTACCACCTAAGTCAGCAGCGCCAACATCAGGACGATAGTTTGGTGCACAGCCTAAATGCGTACAAACACCTTCTACGACCAGTATTTCTGGTGAGATAGAACGCTCAGGATTTTTACAGTATTCAGGTTGCAAAGATGCATCAGAATCGGGGTCAGACAATAACGACTTTACAGAATCAAGTGTGGTGAGCATCTCTTCAGTGCGCTTAACCACAAAGATAGGTTTGCCGCGATATTTAACGACAATCATTTGTCCTGCTTCGATAGAACCAATATCTTGGGTCACCGCCGCACCAGCAGCTTCAGCTTTAGCACTTGGGGTCCAAGAGCGGACAAAAGGTGTTGCCACAGCAGCTACCCCAGCTGCACCAATTACGGCAGTCGAGGCAATCAGAACTCTACGACGTTGTACATTAACGCCTTCGGCATGGCTCATTAATACTTCCTCCAGGTGAATGAAATGGGATTATCCCACACTGGGTTTGTGGCTTAGAAAAATTACAATTATCAAGCCACGTTAGCTGTGCCTAATTTTGCTAATTGTTGCTATTCTAAGCTATTTTGGTCATAAAATAAATTATTGTGTTAAAAATAAAGCAACCTTGATAGGGCACGACAGATGGTTAAACAAGATAAAAGGTATAAAACACCTTAATTATCAATGTTTAACATGGGTCTTTGTACTAGCAAGGCTGTTATAAATGATGACCTTATAAAAAATAAGGGTATTCAGCAATAGGGAATGATACTTGAAATCAAGACAATGTTCACTAACTTTCAGCACATCACACACTTGTAAATAAGCATAAGCTATTTATTACCACTCTAACGGTAGCGATTTCTATATACGCTAGAGCAGAGGAGTAATAAATAATCCTATGTTTCATACTAGCTTTTAAATACTACGTACTAACTCTCAAGGGTATGCCAGCGCTCAAGCTTAGTCATCATCTCATCTTCGATGACCAATAAACGCTCACTGGCAGCGGTAGCGGCGTCAATGTCTTTTGTAAACCACGAACCGTCAGCCAGCTTCTCTTGTAGTTGCGTTTGCTCAGATTCTAACGCGGCGATTTCTTTTGGTAAGTTATCAAGTTCGCGCTGGTCATTAAAGTTGAGCTTTTTAGCGGCATTATTAGGTTTCGCTACTGCCGCTGACTTATTAGTAGATTTGCTATTAGCCGTATTATTACTAGAAGTTTTAGCAGCCTTAGATGCTTCTTCGCGATTTTTTTGTATCAAATACTCTTGATAGCCACCGACATACTCGCTGACGGTTCCTTTGCCATCTTCATCCGTATCAAACACCCAAGTAGAGGTGACGACGTTATCCATAAATGAGCGGTCATGGCTAATGAGTAAAATCGTACCGCCAAAGCTTGCGACCGATTCTTCTAATAGCTCAAGGGTTGCCATATCCAAGTCGTTGGTTGGCTCATCTAGTACGAGAATGTTGGCAGGTTTTAGTAGCTGCTTAGCAAGAAGTACACGATTACGTTCACCACCTGATAACGCTTTAACAGGGGTACGGGCACGCTCTGGGGCAAATAAGAAATCTTGCAAATAGCTCATAATGTGCGTCTTACGACCACCCACTTCGACGAAGTCTGAACCTTCTGAGACGTTATGAGCCACACTGGCTTCTAAATCTAGCTGATCACGCAGCTGATCGAAAAAAGCGATTTTTAGGTTAGTGCCTAATTCAACGCTGCCGGTTTTGATGACATCATCGTCAGACATATCGAGTAGGGCTTTAATAAGCGTGGTTTTACCCGCGCCATTCGGACCGACGATACCGATCTTGTCACCGCGCATGATGGTGGTGCTAAAGTTATCGACCAATACATGGTCATCATACTGTAGATGTAGATTTTTAACTTTACAGACCAGCTTGCCACTTTTCTCGCCTTGACCCATGGTAATATTAACATTACCCACTTGCTCACGGCGCTCACCACGTTCTTCACGCAAGGCTTTTAAGTCACGCACGCGGCCTTCATTACGGGTACGGCGTGCTTTAATACCTTGACGAATCCACACTTCTTCTTGCGCCAGTTTTTTATCAAAGTTAGCGTTATTTTTTTCTTCAGCTAACAGTTGTAGCTCTTTTAACTCTTGATAGCGTGCATAGCCACCTTCACCTTGAGTCACGTCATAGCTAGTCAATTGACCACGATCAAGCTCAATGATGCGAGTGGATAGTTTATTAACGAACGCTCTATCATGGGTGACGAACAATAGTGTCAGACCTTGCCAGTCTAATAAGAAACGCTCAAGCCACTCAATACTATCAACGTCTAAATGGTTGGTTGGCTCATCAAGGAGTAATACATCAGGTTTAGTCACTAAAGAGCGTGCTAATAAAACACGGCGCTTACGACCACCAGAGAGTGAAGACAAATCATCTTCTGGGTCTAGGCCCATCGTGGTAATCAGCCGCGTTGCTTCGCGTTCTAAATCCCAACCATGTACTGCATCAATATCATGCTGCAAGTCCGCCATACGCTCACAGGCATCCATATCGCCATTCGCACATAAATCAGTCTGCGCGTTATAGTTAATCAGCAGTTCGGCAGTACGTTTGCTACCGCCCATAACGATGTCCAAGATACGACCGCTGGTTTCGGGCACGTCCTGCTCGAGCATGGCGACGCGCACACTGTTATTAATAATGACTTCGCCGCTATCAGGCAATAATGTGCCATTAATCAGTTTAAATAAAGTAGATTTGCCTTCGCCATTACGGCCAATTAAACACACGCGCTCACCTGCATCGATAGCAAAATCAATACCATCAAGGACAGGAGCGACGCCAAAGGCTAAGTGAATATCTTTTAAATGTATCAATGCCATAGATTATCTTAAGCTTATATAATAGTGAGGTAGGGGTTGTTGCAAAATTCCCAGCAGTATAACATGCTGCCACCTAACTGTAGTATGCGTAAATGCCTTTATAAACACTATTTTATAAAGTCTACTTTAAATGGTTGTGTCTGATATTTGATAAAGACCATAACTATATTATCCAGTATTGAGAAAAATATGAATGAACCAAATTCGATAGAAAAAAAACCCTCTAATCGTCAAGCTGAGCTGTCAGATAATCAAGAGGATTTACAATCACAGGTCATTGAATTGCAGATGAACCTCTCTCACCTTGAGGTTACGGTAGAACGGCTTGATGAGGTTATTACGCGCCAAGACAAAGATATCCAGACCCTCCAGCGTCAAGTGCAGTTTATCTATAAGCAAGTTCAAAGCCAAGATACGGAGGGCGGTGTGGCGCCGTTTGATGTTATGGCAGATAGACCGCCACATTATTAAGTATAAGAATACTTGGCATAAAGCGAGAAATAATAACCACTATTGATTAGTGATTTATATGCACGTTTTTGTATAAATATACTGTCTGATGACTATTCAGTCATATTAGAGAAATAATGTGTTTTTAGGTTGTCTTAATGTAAAAAAAACATTAGTATCCTTCACCTTAGATACTGTCTACCTAACAAAGTTCGGTGTAGCGGTAAAACAATGTGGATGTTTGGAGATACACAATGGGCGCAAATTTCAATCTAAAGACTCTTACGGTAGCTTTGGCTGCTCTTTCTGCAGCTAGTCTCGCTAGCGCAGCAGGTCTTGATCGTTCAGGTCAAGATATCACGGCATTCTTACAAGATGGCACCTATGCTGAAACTGTTTATACTTATCTAGATGCTGATGTGAGCGGCAAAGATATTTCAGGTAATGAAATTGATGATATTGCAGAGTCTTATGACTTTTTCCGTTATGGCGTAAAAGCGGATATAAACGATACTTTCAGCGTTGGTATCTTATATGATGAGCCTTTTGGTGCGGCCGCTGATTACACTGGTAAAAACGACTTTATTACTAATAGCAATGCAGATGCGCTTATTCAAGGTTTTACAAAGAATCCTAATTTAAATGAAGCTTTAGTTGATAAAAGTATTGCTCAATTAAAGGGTGCGCTTACTCCAGGTAACCCAGGCAACTTGACTGCTGAGCAATTACAACAAGCTCAAGGTCAGCTTATCGGTCTTCAAGCTGCAAAAGGTTTGGCTGCAACTGCAGGTCAAGCGACTCAAGTAGAAGTGCGTACTGAAAGCATTACCGGTATTCTTGGTGCGAAGTTCGGTCCTAACAAAGAATTTCAAGCATATGGTGGCCCAGTAGCTCAGCGCGTCAGAGCAGATGTAAAACTGCGTGGTACTGCTTACAGTTCAGCTACTGGCTATACGACACATATCAGCAATGATCAAGACTATGGTTGGATCGCTGGTATGGCATATAGCAAACCAGAAATCGCGCTTAAAGCTGCATTGACTTATCGTTCTGAAATCAAACATGATGCAAAAGCTTTTGAGACTTTCCCAATTGCTACTGCCGCCGGTGCTACTGCTGGATTAGCATTACCGACCAGCAGAGATGGTGACATAGAAATCAACACCCCAGAATCTGTTAACTTTGATTTTCAGACTGGCGTCAATCCAACGACATTAGTTACTGCTAAAGTTCGTTGGGTACCTTGGAGTGAATTTGCCATCGTACCGTCACTGTATAATGACGTTAGTAAAATTTCAACTAAAGATGATGAAGGTTTAGCGTTAGTTAGCTATGATAAAGACCAATGGTTAGTAGAATTAGGTCTAGCTAAACGTTTGACACCCGCATTGGCAGTGACAGCTACTGTCGGTTGGGATAGCGGTGCAGGTAATCCAGTTACGTCACTAGGACCTATCGAAGGTTATTACAGCGCTGGTCTAGGTGCAAAGTATAACTTCACTGAAAACTGGGCTATTTCTGCCGGTGGTAAATACTTATGGTTCGGTGATGCAGAAGGTCAAATTCCGACTAAAGCCGTCGTTAGTAATTTTGAAGACAATGATGGTTTTGCACTTGGTGTGAAGCTGTCTTACCAAGCTAAGTAAACTGGAAATTGCTAATATTTATATAAATTATATTTTATAAATAAAAAACGACCTTCTAGGTCGTTTTTTTTTATGTTTATGATAAAACATGAAATGCCAAAGACCTTCTGCTCAAATAGCAAGAATACTTATTTGCCGATTTAAGTTTAATGATAATACTAATTATAAAGTATTAATAATTATTTTAATTAAACTATTGTTTATAAAAGAAATTTAGTTGTTTGTACTATTCAGTCATTAATAGGAAATAAGGTGTTTTAAGTGTTGTTTTAGTGTCAAAAAGTGATTACTATCATTTTCAGGACATCGTTTACATAATCTTATATTTTGCGTAACAATGCTAAATTGGAATTATTACAACGATTAAACAATGAGGATGTTTGGAGATATACAATGCGCGCTACTTTTCATTTAAAAACTCTTGCCGTAGCGATAGCTACTCTTTCTGTCGCCAGCATGACCAACGCGGCTGGTCTTGATCGTTCAGGTCAAGATATCACAGCATTCTTACAAGATGGCACTTATGCCGAAGCTGTCTATACCTATATCGATGCTGATGTTAGTGGTTATGATAATCAACGCGTTGCCACTGATGACGCCGGTTATGTTCAAGGTAAGAGCACTGGGGAAGTTGCTGAGTCTTACGACTTTTTCCGTTATGGTGTAAAAACCGATATCAATGATACCTTTAGTGTTGGTATTTTATATGACGAACCTTTTGGTGCGGCTGCGGCTTATAATGGCGATAGCAATTTTGTCGGTGCGCCAACGGCTGCAATTGATGGGTTGATTGCCTCACAATTAGCTGGGAAGTTACCGGGAGTTACGACTGCCCAAGGTTTAGATACCTATGTTAAAGGTGCTCAACAACAGCTCGCAGCTGGTAGAGAACAAGTTAGACAGGCTGAAGCAGCCATTGCCGCAAATCCAGCACTTGAAGCTACTTTACGCCCACAGATTGTAGGCGGGAAAGCACAAATCGCAGCGGGGGAAGCACAATTGGCTCCTTTACAAGGGCTGAATGGCTATGCAGCTAGTCAACTTGCTAACACTGAGGGTACTAACGTTGAGGTGCGCTCTGAGAATATCACTGCCATAATGGGTATGAAGCTTGGTGCAAATAAAAACTTCCAAATTTACGGTGGTCCAGTCGCTCAGCGCGTTCAGGCTGATGTAAAGCTACGTGGTAGTGCATACGGACCTGCTACAGGCTACACTTCCCATATTAGCCCAGACCAAGATTATGGCTGGCTAGCGGGTGTAGCATATAGTAAACCTGAAATCGCTTTAAAAGCAGCTTTGACGTATCGCTCAGAGATTGACCATAGCATGGACATTACTGAAACGTATCCATTAGCAGGTCTTTTAGCGGGTAATCCAGCGGCAGCTACCCAAACCAATAATATGGAAATCACCACGCCAAAATCAGTAAACTTTGATTTTCAAACGGGTATTAATCCTACGACATTAGCCACGGCAAAAGTACGCTGGGTACCTTGGGGTGATTTTTCTATCGTACCGCCATTATATAATGCCGTTAGTAAAAATAACCCTGCATACGGTCCAGATGGTTTAGCTTTAGTAGAATATAGTGATGATCAATGGCAGGTAGAGCTTGGTCTGGCTAAACGTATCATGCCTGCTTTGGCGGTAAGTGGTACGGTTGGTTGGGATAGTGGTTCAGGCGATCCAACCACCTCACTAGGTCCGATTGATGGCTATTATAGTGTTGGTTTGGGCGCTAAGTATAATGTCACCCCTGAGTGGGCGGTATCAGCCGGTGGTAAATACTTATGGTTCGGTGATGCTAAAGGTCAGTTGCCAACACAACAAATTGTCGGAGATTTCCAAGACAATGATGGATATATTGTTGGTGTGAAACTTTCTTACCAAGGTAAGTAATGATATTGCTGTATTGGTAATATGAAAGATGAATGTTTATTAAAATAAAGCAGCCCTAGAGGCTGCTTTTTTATAACTAATTTTCCGTAAAAAATTCACTAATGAAGAGAAGTTAGTGTTGTAAAAGTATCCATTGTTAAAATACCGAGTATAACTTTAAGGTGTATTCTGTAAACTTTAGCTTATTCCTAAATAATCTTAAAAGAGTATTGCTATCGCGCTAAACTTTAATTATGATACTTAAGTCGGTTACCTTAACTTACATAGTGGTAATGTCTGATAATAAGGAAATGTAAAATCGAGTAAGCGATTGTCACATTCACTCATTTATTTTTTAAGTCGTTTGGCAAAGGATTGCACAGCATAAGCTTCGATTACTTATATAGGTTGCCTAAGTAATTCAGCTATTTGCCAGTTATTTTATTCATGGAGGATGTTAAGTGTCTCAAAAATTCCCTATCTCTAAGCTTGCTTTAGCTTTATTTGCCTTATCTGCTGCCTCGCTTACGCAAGCGGCTGGTCTTGATCGTTCGGGTCAAGATATTAAAGGTTTCTTTAATCCTGGTACTTATGCAGAAGTTGATTTTGCTTATATCGATACCGATGTGTCTGCTCATGATAATGCGGGTGCTATCGTCACTCCAACTGGAGAGATTCGTAATGGTATTACTTCCACGGAAGCAGCATACGAAAAAGGCGTATCAACCGGAAACGCTACTCCAGATTCCTATAGCTTTATGCGTTACGGTGTCAAAACTGATATCAACGACAATATCAGTATTGGTGTATTCTACGACGAACCATTTGGTGCAGAAGTAGAGTACTCAGGTGATAGTACGTTTGTATCTAAAGCCGGAAAACAAACAATCGCTGATTCGTCTACTGGTACTTCTGTTCCAAATGAATTGATTAACTCCTCAGTTTTAGATCCTGACTATAATAAAAACACCAATGTAAGCGTTCATACAGAAACTTGGACCGGTTTATTGGGTTTTAAATCTAATGGGTTCCAAGTATATGGTGGCCCCGTTATGCAAAAAGCTAAAGCGGATGTGCATCTGCGCGGTCAAGCATATGGTCCTCTGACAGGATATGATGCGAATGTCAATGCAGATACGGACTATGGTTGGGTAGCAGGTCTTGCTTATAGTAAACCTGAAATAGCGTTAAAAGCAGCCTTAACTTATCGCTCTGAGATTGAACATAAGACTGATATAGGCGAAAGAGTTCCGTTGCTAGGTTCACCTCTAAAAGGTGTCGCATTAAGAAAGCTTGGAATTGATCCGAATTCTGCACTTGGCCAGTCTATTGGTGAATATGCGAACACTGAAGCTACTGTTACTACGCCTGAATCAGTGAACTTAAATATTGAAACTGGTCTTAGTGCAAAGTATCAGTTATTAGGTACCTTGGATGTACGCTGGGTACCTTGGAGTGATTTCAGTATTGTACCGCCTCTTTATAATGCCTACTCTAAAGCTGCAGCGCCAGAAGGGCTTCCGTTATTGTCTTACGAAAAAGACCAATGGAAAGTTGATGTTGGCTTAGCCAAACGTTTTAATGAAAAGCTGGCTGGCTCAGTCGTTGTTGGTTATGATTCTGGTGCGGGCGACCCTGTAAGTTCACTGGGTACTATTGAAGGTTTTTATAGTATTGGTGGCGGTGTCAAATATAACGTAACACCTGAATGGGCAGTATCGGTTGGTGGCAAATATCTTAAATTTGGTGACGCCACAGGACAATTACCTAATGGTAGTATCGTTAGTAAAGCTGAAGACAATGACGGTTACATCGCTGGTGTAAAGCTTTCATATCAGAGTCAATAACTTATTCTAATAAATATCATATTGGATAGAATTAAAAAGCTTATCTAATAAACAGGATAAGCTTTTTAAAAGTTGAAATCTAAAAGTTAAAATTAATTTTCTACTATGTTGCAAAGAGATATCATTTAAATATTCATGGAGGAATAAGAATGTTTTCTAATAATCATTCAAGTCTTAATAGTTCGTCGTTAAAATCTTTCAATACCCCTCTAAAAGCTAGTGTGGTACTGATTACCGCCATTATGTTATCTGCCTGTGGAAGTGATAACAATAATTCATATAATCTTGGCGATATATTTGACGGTAGTCCTACGCCAACGCCAACGCCAACGCCAACGCCTACGCCTACGCCAACGCCTACGCCAACGCCAACGCCTACGCCTACGCCTACGCCTACGCCTACGCCTACGCCTACGCCTACGCCTACGCCTACGCCTACGCCTACGCCAACACCTACGCCTACGCCTACGCCAACACCTACGCCAACCTATCAATCTGGCTCTGACACTAATAAATCAGGTGTTCAGGCTCTGAATATCGATGCTAGTGGCGTCCTCCCAGATACGGTATTTGCAATCACAACTCGTGATTTTACTAGTAACTCAAATAGTTTAGTAGCAAGAGCAGACTCAGCATCTGGAGGTTTGTTACCTCAAGTCACAGTTACAACGTCAGGAGGTAGTGATTCCAATACTTCAAACGGTTTTAAACGTCATGATGATAGCGTTGTAATCCCGACTTCATTGGGTGAGCTACCTCTGACTTATAGTTCAGTATATAAAGATTTTGGTACTCAGATGCGTATTGGTCATATTGATGGCCCAGCTACTTTAGGAGAAACTAAACTTCCAGTAAACGGTGTAGCAGTATATGGTAATAAGACACTCACCTTACCTACAGAAGGCAGTGTATCGTATGGTGGTGATGCAACTTATCGAGTACTCGGTTTGGATAAGGCTATCGAGTATGGCAGTTCTGTGTTTACAGCTGATTTTGCTGCCAAAAAAGTTGATGGTACTTTAACTTTCAGTCAAGTTGGTAATATTGGTATATCTGGTACTATCAGCGGTAGTGATTTTTCAGGTACGAAAGGCGGCTATGCTACTGAAGGTGCTTTTTACGGTGATAATGCTAAATATCTAGGAGGTATATTCTCAGGTAATAATGCACAAGGTACCTTTGGAGCTGAAAAGAAATAAAGCTATATAATGATATAAATTAATAAAAAAGCGCTCTATAGCGCTTTTTTATTGCTCGCATGTAATATCGCTTGCCATTAACTATATAAATGTATCATCTACTATCGATTGAAGTGAATGGGCAGTTTCTTAATTTTAGTTGACTTTATTTGGCAATTTTGATTATCTATAGCAGTACTATGTTTTAAGCCTTATCCAATGGAATATTATAAACTCTTCATGGAGGAAGACGAATGTCACCTAACCGTCATTCAATCTCAGCTGTATCAACAGCAAAAAAATTAAATACCCCCTTAAAGGCAAGTGTATTGTTAATCACTGCTATTATGTTATCAGCATGTGGTAGCGATAGTGGTGATTATCCATACATTCCTTTAACGCCAACGCCAACGCCAACACCAACGCCAACGCCTACGCCTACGCCAACGCCTACGCCAACGCCTACGCCTACGCCTACGCCAACGCCTACGCCTACGCCAACGCCTACGCCTACGCCTACGCCTACGCCTACGCCAACGCCAACGCCAACGCCAACGCCTACGCCAACGCCTACGCCAACGCCAACGCCTACGCCAACGCCAACGCCAACGCCAACGCCTACGCCAACGCCTACGCCAACGCCTACGCCTACGCCAACGCCTACGCCAACGCCAACGCCAACGCCAACGCCAACACCTACGCCAACACCTACGCCAACGCCAACGCCAACACCTACGCCAACACCTACGCCAACGCCAACGCCTACGCCAACGCCAACGCCTACGCCAACGCCAACGCCAACGCCTACGCCAACGCCAACGCCAACGCCAACGCCAACACCTACGCCTACGCCTACGCCAACACCTACGCCTACGCCTACGCCTAC
>NZ_JBXWIV010000027.1:0-23577 GCF_058197955.1 Janibacter sp. CoH_79_TC_3 | reverse complement strand
CGAGCGTCTACCAAAGAACAAGACGCTAAGCGTGCCAAAAGCGAACTCATAGCATTTGCCAACGATCATGGCCACAAAATTGCTGCCTTCTATGTCGAAAACGAATCAGGAGCTATTTTGGTGCGACCCAAGCTTATGCAGCTGATTGAAGATGCTCATAAGGGCGATGTGATCTTAGTTGAGCAGATTGATCGCTTGGCACGTTTGAACCAAGCTGATTGGGATACGCTCAAAAGAATGCTATCAGAGAAAAAGCTCTCTATCGTATCAAAAGAGCTGCCGACCTCATATATGGCGCTTCAACCTGAACGCAGTACTGAGTTTATGAGCAGTGTATTGCAAGCCATTAACGCGATGATGCTAGATATGCTCGCAGCCATTGCTCGAAAAGACTATGAGGATCGCCGTAACCGCCAGATGCAGGGTATTGCTCGTGCTAAGGCAGAAGGTAAGTATTCAGGACGTAGGAAGGATATCGAAAAGCGCAAGATTATCGCCAGTCTGCTCAAATCAGGTCATAGCTATTCTGAGATACAAGGTATGACCAAGTGCTCACGGCATCTGATTGCTGATGTGGCCAAGGAAAGACCGAAGATGCTCAGTACTCATTAAGTGGTTCTACTACGGCAGTCTACTATAAGTAGTCTGTTAATTGATTAATAAGCCTTTTTAGTTGGTTCCGCTGGGATATACCTTAACTGAAACAGTTAAACACCTTCAAATACATATATAAATTTCAAAACTGAGTACATTGATGAGGATTTTCAGAAAAAATGATAGGTATGTTTTAGTTGATATGACAGGGAATAAAAATAATTATCTATCAATAAAGCTTAGCGATAGAAAAAGTAAAACTATATTTAGAGACTTAGAAAGTAAGATTATTAATTGCAATGTCAATTCAGACATGATCCTCAATCAAGTAGAAAGGGCGTTGATTAGAATCAAACATAAGCATAAATTAGAGTTTTACATAACAGAAATTGAGTTCATATCTTCTGATAGTTTTTCAGAGGATATCTATGGGGTCGTCTCAGAAAACGGAAAATAAAGCACGCTAAGCGTGCGTGGAGGCTGGCACCCAGCGGTACAGCGTCGGAATGGACACGCCGAGGTTCTTGGCCACGTCCTTGGGCGGCACCCCGCTGGCCAGCAGCTTCTTGGCCGACTCGATCTTGCTGTCGGTCATCTTCGGCTTGCGGCCGCCTTTGCGGCCGAGCTGCTTGGCGACTTCCAGCCCGGCGCGGGTGCGCTCGACGGTCAGCTCGCGCTCCATTTCGGCAAGGCTCGCCATGACGTGGAAGAAGAACCGCCCGGATGGTGTGCCGGTGTCGATGGAGTCGGTGAGGCTCCTGAACTGGACACCGTGCTTGTGCAGATCGCCGACCAGATCGACCAGTTGCTTGACCGACCGGCCCAGCCGGTCGAGCTTCCAGACGACCAAAGTATCGCCTTCGCGCAGCATTTCGAGCGTCTTGGCCAAGCCAGGCCGGTCTGCCCGCGTGCCACTCACCTTGTCCTCGAAGACCTTTTTACATCCGGCCTTGCTCAAGGCTTCGCGTTGCAGCTCCAGGTTCTGATCCTGCGTCGAGACGCGCGCATAGCCAATCAACATGGCTTGTCTCGCGCCCGGTCGATGCGTTCCTGCATCGCCTGCATCACTTCTTCGTGGGTGTACGATCTGGCGTTGGCGTCGGTGGCTTGCCGCAGGGCTTCCTCAACCTCGCGCGTCATCCGCTCGTAATCCTCCGGCCACAGCGCTTGCTCCATGCGCAGCGACGCCTGACCCAGCAGGTGCAGCAGGCTGAACAGCCGCATGTCGTTGGTGGCGACGATGCGCTCCCGAATCTGCTCCTGAATAGCTTCGCTAGCCCGATGCGCTTGTGGTGTGGCAGTCCCCTCGTAGTCAGCGGGGAATTCCGCTTCCTCGGCAATCCTTGCCCAGGCGCTGGCCAGCGCCTCGATGGTTGACGTGCTCATTTCCGCCGCTCCTGTGCTCTTTGGCGAATCAACCGGCCAAGGGGCCTCGACGCGAAAACCAGCAGCATCACGCCTATCGGATACCAGGTCGAGAAGACCACCAAGGCATCGAAGGCTGGCCGTCCGGTGTTGGTAGGCAGTACGGCGGTCACAGCCATCAACCCGCCGACCGTCCAGATGATGCGCCACACGTAGGGCATCACGCGGGGCACGTAGCCGTCATCGAAAGCGGTCTGGTAGTAGCGGCGCAGGCCGCGCTCGGCAAGCGCCTGGCGCTGCCGCTCCGACAGCGCATCCGTCCGGCCATACCAGCGCCGGAATGGTGGACAGCGCAGCAGCAAAGGGGTGAAGAGGATCATCACCGCCACGATCGCGACACCCCACGCCATGACGGCGCCGGCATCGGGCCGCTTGGCGTTCTCGATCACGGGCGCGAAGACGCCCGGAGCACCGATCATCCAGAACAGCGCAATGTGCTGATGGAAGGAGAGCTTCATTTGCTCATCCACTTGCGCAGCAGGCGCTTTTTCAGGGAGGCGCGTTCTTGCGGGTTGCGTCCCTTGTGATTGGCGATGCGATCCGCCGTGGCGGCCTGGCGCTTGACGGGCCAGTAGGAGCGGCCATCCTTGCCCATCGACCAGACGCTGCTGGCCTGGTTTTCCAGCAGGGGCAGATGGGCGCTCAGGGCTTCGGGCGACGCGCTGGTCAGCGCCGTGCGCTCACGGGTGCGCCAGCGCTGATGCCAGAGCTTCTTGTCCTCGCGCTCGCTGCCGCAGGTCGTGTGCCCGACGATGGGTGTTTTGCGGCGGCTGCGGCTCATAACGTAGTGGTCTCCAAGAACATTCAGGACTGATCCCAGGCGTCGATGGTCAAGACCTGATCGGCAGGACAGGCGGCTACGCGGTCGGGAACTGGATGGTGTTCAGTCTCATGCCGACCCCATTCGATTGATCGCGTCGCTTGCGGCACGCTGCGACGCAAGGAGGTTTGCGACCTGGTTTAGCAGCCGTGTCCGCTGCATGTCTGTTACCTATCTCCCCGACCGCTCATTGGACCAACTCCAGAGATTGGGCTCTATCGCTCAGCCAATACGAAACCGGCATTGGCTGATGCCACAACCGAGACGAACACAAATGGCTCGGTACCTGTATTTCGCGCCCCGTGCACTTGGCCCGGTCTTGCCACGGCTATCTCACCTTCCCTGAGGGCACGAACAATCCCATTGCCCTGAAAGTAATCAGCCATTCCCGACAAAACAGTCCACGTGTCTTGGCCGTGAGGATGAATGTGAGCCGCAATTTCCTGCCCGGGATGGACATGCCAAACCACGATAATTGAGTCTCGGGTTTCAAGCACAACGGAACGAATAGGCTCGCCTTCGGACGGCTGAACATACTCGGCTACAGAAAATATTCTCGATTCAACAGTCATCGGAGATCCCTCTTTGGTGGTGTATCAGAAAGTATGCTGAGTTAATAAAGGAGAGTGACAGCCGAGGCAAGATGATATATTTGAGGTTATGAAGACACAAATACAGATCAATTGCCCCGACTGTCACAGTCCCAGTTTAAAGAAAAATGGCATAAAAAGCTATGGCAAGCAGAACTACCAGTGCAAGGACTGCAAACGCCAGTTTATTGGCGATCATGCGGTAACCTATAACGGCTGTCACTCTAGAATAGAAGATCTCAACACCTTTGCGAATCCGAGCATTGTTTGATTACTTAGCGGAAGTGCTGGGCCATATAGAAACCTGAATCAGATGGAACTGTTCGGCGACAATTAGGATGACCGGTTGACGACAATTATCTTGGCCGGTTGGGTGTCACAATAGGTACCTTGTTTTCTGTTCGGAGTTCAAGGTGCCTGGACAACATATCACCCACCGACAAGAGGAGCTGTATATGCAGCATCGCCAACAAGGCATGACTCAAGAAATCGCTGAATACGATCTGACGGCTAAGGTTAGCCAAGGGGACTCTCCTAGTGACAAGCCCGGAGTGGTTGAAGGTCTAAAACAAAGAATAAGGGCTTACAACTTTAGTAAACAAAGGACGTCATCAATAGCAGTGATATAAAAAGTTATCTTTGCCGCCCCGATAAGGCTTTACGGGGCGACTAAGTCTCACCCAACCGACAATTCCGATAGTTTCAGAATAAGCTTTGAGTTTTCTAAGATTGGAATTACTACACCACAGCACGTACTCGAGATACTACAAATAGCTTTTTGGTAGGACCGATACCGAATAAATATCCATAATACATCAGGAGAAACTTTTTTTAATTTTCTGTAACCGGTCATAAATCAGTGGCGGATAATTTGCATGATATTCACCACACTCTGGGCAATGCTCTTGTTTTAGGTACGCTTGATTGTCGAGATCTTGATAAGGAAAAACGCTGAAGAGAAGTTCGTGCTGCATAAGCGTTTTATAAAAACTCTTATGATAAGGTGCAATCTCGCTGTCTTTGATTTTGTCGAAATATAGGTCAACGCTGTTCAAAATGCTCATAATTTCTTTAACCCCGTCGAACCTTAAAATGTCGTCATCTTTGTGAATATCAACATCTAAGCTCTCTAGATCCTCAATGAAACATTTAATCGCTCGCCGGGAATGCAAAAGGATCATTTGCGACTTGCCATCAATCATCTTTTCCTGATCGTAGCTAAAATTTTTAATGTTTCTTTCGACGAACATATAAAGTTCGTGAAGCTGATTCAACTCGTGCCTCAGTTGCTCCTTCGTATATTCCTTTTCGATTTGCTGATGGAGGATGCCATTAGCGTCAATCTGAGCTTTTAACACCAGAAAGAGAAGCACTGAACCCAGAATTTGTAGAAATGGGCTTGAAATACCTCCAAGAGCATCTCCTATTTCGCCATAACCTTTCAAATATTGCAGCGGAAGAAGAGGTGCAAACAAAGGGATAAGCAGGCAAGCCGCACCACCAATGACTATGACCCAGAAAGCTATTTTGGTAACAGGAGAGTTATAGATATTCATTTTTACACCTTTTCAGAATTTTCTTTTCTGTACGCGCTAGGAGTTTTGCCAATTTTTTTCTTAAACAACTTTTGAAAGTGTTCATGTGCCGGATACCCAATGGCTTCACTCACTTCGGGAACAGACTTACCGGATTCTTTAAGCAGCTGCTTTGCTTTTTCAAGCCGACAATAGGTTAAATAATCAAGAGGTGTCATGCCTGACAGCTCCTTAAATTTGACGCTGTAGTTCGTACGCGACATCCCCGCAATCCCGGCGAGATCGTCAAGACCCCATTTTTTATCGAGACTATGATGAATAGCTTCCAAGGTTTTGCTGAGTTGCGGATTTTCGATCAGTTTGAAGAATCCAGCATTTTTATTGGATTTGTACATGTGGATTCTTAACGCTTGCACGAAGATAATTTCGGTCAGCTTTCTGACTAACGTGTTGCTTCCAGGAAGCCCTGATTTTGCTTCCTGCTCTATAATACTTAAAAGCATGGCAAGCCAAGGCGAGTGGGAGTTATCAGCACTCTTGATATGCACGACATTTGGCAGCGAATTTAAGAATGGATGATCGGGTCCGCCATTAAAACAAAAATGTCCGCAAACGACGTTGGCTTTGAGCTTGCTCTGATCACCGTATTCCAAAACTTGAGCTTCGGTGAGGTTGGCTTTAGCTCTAAATTCGACCGCAGGCTCGGCCTTGATTTTTGGTGCACTGGCCATGGTGTGCTCCATCCCTTTGAAAAAGATCAAAATATCGCCCTGCTCCGCCAATGCTTTAAGTTTAAGTTTTGGCACCTCATACCAAAACTCGCCATGAGTCACGATGTGAAATCTCGCTAGATTCTCTTCCTGCGGGAGGCTGATGCCCCAGTCTCCCGCAAATGAGGTTCTATACCAGTAGCTGCTAGTAAGCTCTACCTTATCTAAAATTTCACTGAGAACATCCATATATAGCTCCTACGTAAACTGTCCAATAGGTCATGTTATACGAACTATTGAACATATTATATCTATTTTACATGCTGTAAAGTCAGTCTAATCAGTAAGTGGATGAAAACTAAGGAGGCTTTATGAAACTAGATTATGTGATCGTTGCCGGAGGGTGTTTTTGGGGTCTCGAAGACCTCCTTAGGAGTCTGGACGGTGTGACGTCAACGAAGGTGGGCTACTCTGGCGGAGATTTTGATGATCCTACCTACGCCGATATTATAACAGGGAAAACGGGGCACGCCGAAGCGGTTCGCGTGGAATACGACCAAGACGAAATATCTCTCGAAGAGATTCTACATTACTTTTTCAAAATCCATGATCCGACTACGAAGAATCGCCAAGGAAATGATGTTGGCACTTCGTATCGCTCGGCAGCGTTCTATCGTGACGATGCACAGAAAGCGATTATCGAAAACGTGATTGATGAGGTCAATGAGATCGGTCGCTTCGAGAATCCCGTGGTCACGACGGTAGCCTTGGAAAAAGAGTTTTATGACGCTGAGGAGTATCACCAAAACTATTTGAAGAAGAATCCCCACGGGTACACGTGCCATTTTGAGAGAGATTAAACCATGAATCAAACGAAAGAGGAAAAAATGAAAGAACTTAAGAACGTTGTCATCTACACAAAAGACCATTGTCCGTTTAGTAAACGCGTGAAGGAGTACTTAACTTCTGAAAAAGTTGATTTTAAACAAATTCGCGTGGATGACGATCCCAAGACTTATGATGAGTTGAAGAAAAAAACCAACCTTCAAACTGTTCCGCAAGTTTTTGTGGATGGAAAATTCATTGGTAGCGCGACTGACTTCTTCGCGTGGATTGATAGCTAAAGAACAAACCCAAAAATAAAGGAGCAAATTTATGTTCAACTGGGAAAGCATTAACAACTATCTCGATAACGGCACTCCCGCTCCTCCTAGAAAAGTAGAAAAGAGCGAGGAAGAGTGGAAAAAAATTCTGACGCCCGCTCAATTTAATGTCATGCGGAAGAAAGGCACCGAGCGCCCTCACACTGGGGAACTCTGTTCATTTTATGAGGCAGGACGGTATGCCTGCGCGGGCTGCGACACTGAACTGTTTGATTCGAACGTTAAGTTTGATTCGGGAACAGGTTGGCCGAGTTTTTCTGAGCCCGTCGCCGACAACGTAATTCAATATGAACTGGACACGACTTACGGACGAAGAATCGAAGTGCTATGCAATGTGTGCGAAGCCCACTTAGGGCACGTTTTTCCAGATGGTCCTGAGCCCTCTGGGGCTCGATTCTGCATCAACTCGGAGTCGTTGAAGTTTGTAGAGTAATTTTAGAAAATGGAGGGGGTCGTGGGGATTAAGCTGTTCGGTCATAAGGACTGCCACAAAACCAAGATTTACCAGTCGTACTTGAAAGAAAAAGGAATCGAGTTTGATTTTTTAGATGTTCACGAAGACGACGCGGCAGCTGATGAACTGCGATCCCTTTATACTACTGGAAAGTTAAATTTCCCGACAATACTGGTTGGGACAAAGAAGCTGAGAAACCCCAAGTTCAAGGATCTCGACAAGTGGTTGGAAGCTTCGATGAAATAACGAGATCTTTTTTTTGAGGATTGTAATTAGCTTAGTAAGGAGTCAGATCAATGATTATAGCAGTTTTCCGCAGTCGTGTTGCCAAGGAGCACGGTGGGGAGTTTGAAAGAAGATACGCCGAGATGTCCGCGCTTGTCGAAGCCATTCCTGGTTACGGAAGCCATGAGCGGTTTTCTTCTCCTAACGGTGAAGATGTTCTAATTGTCGAGTTCCTTACCAGAGAAGCTTTCGATGCTTGGGATAAGCATCCCGAACACAAAAAAGCCAAGATGCTTGGCAAAGACTACATTTTTGAATCGTACGACGTGAAGGTCGGAGAAGTTTTTGAACGGCACACAAAGCCGGAGGTGAAATTATGAAAACGAGAACTACTTATGTCGTAGGTGGCGTCCGTATTCCATTTATGAAATCAATGACTGCCTATCGAGATGTCACCACGCCAGAGCTTATGACCGCTAGCCTGAAAAGTTTAGTCGAAAGATATAACTTAAAGGGCAAAGTCGTGGGTGACGTGGCTCTGGGTGCACTCATGCAAAGTTCGGCCAACTGGAACTTTGCGCGTGAAGTTGTTCAGGCTTCTGGCTTACATCCGAATACGCCAGCATATAACGTGCAGCGGGCTTGCGGTACCAGTTTAGAAACTACGATTCAGATCGCACACAAAATATCCAGCTACCAAATCGAGAGCGGTATTGCGGGCGGCGTGGATAGCAATAGCGACTTGCCAATTATGGTGACTCGTTCGTTCTCGCAGAAGCTCGTTGCATTGAATTCGGCCAGAACACTCGGCGAGAAACTAAGAATCTTTTTGAGCTTTAGGCCGAGCGATTTAAAACCCGTGCCACCCGCCGTCGTTGAACCGCGAACAGGGAAGTCAATGGGTGAACATTGTGAGTTGATGGTCAAAGAATGGAAAATTTCCCGGCAAGAGCAAGACGAGCTGGCTCTGGCAAGCCATCTGAACGCCGCGAAAGCGTACAAAGACGGCTTTTATGCCGATCTCGTTTTTCCATTTTTAGGAAAAAGTACGGATGGAATCATGCGTGGCGATACGACTTTAGAGAAGTTGGCAAAGCTAAAGCCAGCATTTGATCGATCCGAAAAAGGAACTCTGACGGCAGGCAACTCGAGTTCACTCACGGATGGCTCGTCCACCGTTCTTTTGGCTTCCGAAGAAGAGGCTAAAAAGAATAATTGGCCGCTGTTGGCCAAGATTGTGGATTCTCATACTTCTGCCGTGGATTACGTCGCTGGCGAAGGTTTGCTCATGGCTCCAACTGTGGCGGTCAGTGAATTATTGAAGCGAAACGGCTTAAAGCTTCAGGATTTTGATTTTTACGAAATTCACGAGGCGTTCGCTGGACAAGTGCTCTGCACGATGAAGGCGTGGGAGTCTGCTGAATACTGCAAAACACGTTTGGGACGATCAGAGCCTCTCGGAAAAATTGACCGCTCGAAGCTAAATGTCCGTGGAAGTAGCATTGCCCTTGGGCATCCGTTTGCGGCTACTGGCGCTAAGATCGTCGGAGTTTTAGCAAAGATACTGCACTCAGCTGGTCCTGGAAAACGTGGCCTTATCGTCGTTTGCACGGCGGGAGGAATGGGAGTGGCTACAATTCTTGAAAGTTAGGAGAAAAATATGTCGGATCTAAAAATAAATAAAGAAGACGGTGTTGAAAGCTATGAATTTGCAACCCCTGAAGCAATCGAAGAAGCATTGAAAATCGGGAAGCTTAGTCAAACGGTTTTCGGCATGGGTTGCTTTTGGGGACCGGATTCTAATTTTGGAGGGACGCAGGGAGTAGTGCAAACACGTGTTGGCTACGCTGGAGCATCAACTCTGGATCCGAGTTACCGCAACATCAACGGACACGCCGAAGTCGTCAGAGTGATCTACGATAAAGACCAAATCAGCTACAGGGAACTTCTTGGAAGTTTTGAATCATGGTCTGTTCATGGTAGAAAGCAGGGCCAGTATCGCCAGATACTTTTTGTTTTTGATCTGGAGCAAAAACAAGTAGCTGAAGAACTGATTCAAGCGATTGGAAAGGAGAAATCTCCCGAGGTGATTGAGGCCGGAGAACAAAATGGTTATTTTTGGCCCGCCGAAGATTACCATCAAAAGCATCGTCTTCGCAGAAACAAACAGCTTGTAAGTCTTGCAGAAGTAGATTTCGGTCCTCGCTGGGATGAACATCTGTATTTTACTAAATTAAATAGTACCGATAGAAAAGGCTTCAGTCTCTCAAGCTGGCTAAAAAAGTTGTCTCCGGAAATGCAGAAAGCTTACCGAATCGGTTAATCTGAAATTGCAGCTGGCTAAAGAACTCTATTTTCTATATGTAAAGAATGTGACGATCTCCTTCACATGGAGTCCAAGAGAGCATAAAAAATCTGTGTAAGTCGCATTACCCGAGACCTTCCTAAATTTTGTGTAAGTATTTAATCTAAACGTCAGTTACACAGAATCTGGGATGGTCTCGTTCCTACTGAAAACTATCTATGCTCAATAGTCTATGATCCCATTCAATAATCAATATGAACACTGATAGTGGAGCCCATCCTGGATTTTGTGTAACTTCTATTTGCTAATAGGGTATAAGAAGTTACACAGAGTTTGGGAAAGGCTTGGGTCAATATTTACTTACTTTAAAAACTCTCCCTGAAATAGCGAGGCTATCTACAACTCAACGTCTACTTTTAATCCAAGTCTTTATCCAACGCTGCTTGCATCTTCTCAATCTTTATTATTAGTTCGCCAGTCTTTTCTTGCTCAGCGCTATAGCTGGTCGATATCGTCTCATACTGCTTAAGTAGCAGCTGGTGATCTGTGTTTAGTGTCGCTTGCTGTTGCGTCAGCTGCTCATGAAGTCCTGATAGCTTATCGCGTTCAACGGTAATCGCTTTTAACTCGCCTTTAACCTCTGCAGTAGCGGTTGCGATCTCATTGCGCTCAGTGGTGACTGCTTTTAACTCTGTCTTAGCCGCTTCAAGTTCTGCACTCAAACGGGCAACCTCGGCTTTATCACTAGCAGCGTTAGCCTCAAGCGTGGCCACTCTCGATATATTGAGGTTAAGCTCTTTTGCTTGCTGATCAAAGCTACTACGCAGATCTGCAAGTTGAGCTTGAGCTGCATCTGTTTTAGCTCGTTCAAGCTCCAACTGGTGCTGAGTATCGGCCAAGATCTGCTTAAACCTATCACGTTCAGCTGTCGCCTGTTCAGCCGCTTTAGCTTTTGTCTCTGCAGTGGCCGTTACCTCGTCTAGTTGCACCAACAAATCAGCCTGCTCACCTTCTAAGGTCTTAACCGCCTCTTGCGCCTCGTCTGTCTCAGCTTGCGCCTTGGCCTTAATGCCCTCTAAGGCCTCACGATCTTTAACCAAGCGATCATTGGCGATATCAACCGCCGTCTGCCATACATCCGCACCAAGCGTCTGTAAGCGCTCAGTGATTCCACTGGGCAGCTCAACCTGTCTTAGCTGCTCTTCTTGTTGGTTATCCTGACGCCAAGACTTCATGGCTTCACTGATGGTCGTGAATGATCCACCACCCAGCGCCTTACGCACTTCGGCTAAAGTAGGTTTGATACCTTGCCCTTGCAGTTGATCAGCAGTGTTATGAACCTGTTGAATAGTGAGTGCCATAGTCATTGTCCTTAATTTTATATAAGTAGATATGTAATGTTTGTATGATATTGTATGATATTGTATGATATTGTATGATATTGTATGATATTGTATGTAGTATAATACAATATACAACATACTACAATATAGAATACAAAAAAACCTCAGGTGACTTGAGGTGTATTTTAATGTATTGAGTTGATGGTTGGCCGCAGACACGGATAGAGCATTAGTATTTGCCAAATGGTGAGGTTGGTGCGATAGTTACTCACTGAACGTTCTGAACAGTTGCACTGTACAGGGGCTAAAAACGTACTTGAACACTAGGTGAGCAATGAACATATCGGTGACAAAGGCAGCAAAACAGTGGGGTGTATCGAGAACCACTATCTATCAGAAGATCAATGATGGTGAGCTTTCCAGAACCGCTGACAAGAAAATTGATACCTCAGAGATGATCCGAGTGTTTGGTGAGCCTGTCACTAAAAAACGTACTGAACAATCAGTGAACACTAGCAATAGTACGTCCGTGAACAGTCAAAACGTACAGAACAGCACAGCACTTGAACACCAGTTAGCACTTGAAAAGATGAAGAATGAACACTTAGAGCAGCAAGTCCGTGATCAAAAACAGCTGATAGCGAATTACCAAGAGCAAATAAGTCAGCTCAACAAAACACTAGAAAAAGCCAATGCCAGTATTCATGACTTAACGCAGATCCGACTGCTAGAATTTAAAGGCACTGACCCTGAACATAGCGATCAACAATCACCGTTAGAGCCAGAGCCGCTATCTGAAAAAGAAGCCGCAGCTGCGCCCACACCTACCAAGAAAAAGAAATGGTGGAGGCCTTAATTGTTTAACAACACCGTCAAACGACTATGGCCTTGGTCCACTGTATGAGCGCTGCGGAGTCGGCACCTCTACTTTAGGTGCGTTATCTTGCGGCTCCTTAGAGGTCACATGGTTATTAACAAGCGCTAAAGGCTCAGGCGCTTTGATATCACCATATAACTTCTCGTGATACTCTTTCTTGATCTCCATACCTGTAGTCCACGTTTTTAAGTCTCGATGACCGCGAGACTCACTCGTTCTCTCATAATCTCCTTGACGACCCTCAATAAGGTGCGCTTGCTGCGACAAAGCCTTAAAATCCTTCTCATAGATAGTGCCTTTGAGCCTAACATTTCGTGTCATAGCAGGATGCGCCACGCTGATGCTGCTATTCGTTGCTCTCTTAATCGTTAACCCCATACCTTCTAGGGCATAAAGCACACTACTGCGGCCATTAAGACTACCCTCTGCTAGCCTATGCCACATTCTTCGATCAATGGCTTCTTTCAGAGCAAAAGTGTTCTTAGGGTTGGCGATGATCTCATTGTCTTCTTTTTCCTGCTCCTTCTCTTTAGACTTGGGCGGCCTATCATATGGGGTTGGACGGGGCGCATTATTCACATAAGGGTTGATTAGTCGCTTACGCTCTGGCTCATTAGGATCTGTTAGGCCATATTCTTGATTGATGATATTCTTAAACGCATTGACTCGTACCAGATCAGCGCCAGCATAAAACGGCTGCAGCCGCTTACCACTTCGCAGCTCTTGACATGGGATCACAAAGTTCAGCTCAAGCCGTCCACCCTTATCAGTATGCTCTACCCATAAAATATCGTACTGATCAGGGTCAAGACCTGTAAACAGCGTGTCTTCAAAGCGCTGCATGATGTCTTTTTTCTGCTCATCCGTGAACTCTTTGGCATCTTCGGTAAAAGACAACACCCCTGCTTTATACTTTTGCTTGAATGGTGTGGCATTGATTAGCTGCTCAGTGAGCTTAGGATCGCCGTAGAGCACCTTTGCACCCTCTCTAGGCTTACCACCCTTAGCAACCAGCAAGTAATTAATTGGACCTGCTCCTGAGCCTTTTCCACGCCTAAAAAACTTAACGATCATGATTCACCTCGCAAATGCTCATCAAGCAGCGCATTAATCAAAGATCTAATAGCGGTGATCTGTTCAAGCACATTCTCATCTACCTGTTTATTGATATTGACGTGTTTGGTGACTTGATTAAGATTAGAGCCAATGCGGCCAAGTGCGCGAACCAACTCAGGGTCAGCGGGCTTCATTGGGGTTACCCCTAACCCTAAACCTCGCATCCATCCGGCCATCGTCGTTCCTTGCTGCCGTCTTTTCAGCTTGGCCAACTCATCCTCTGTGACTCGAATCGCAATCTCTTTAGTTCTTTTTTTACCGCTAATTGGTGGCATAAGACTGGCTCCTGTTCTAGGTATAGGGGTGGTTGGGGGGTCAAGGGGGCGATAGCCCCTTTGTCAGCACCTAAGAGTGGATATTGTAGCGAAGCGGAAATAGCCCCCTCTTAGGACTGCTGGCTTAAAATAATATCATAAATGTCTATACCTAGCATAGTCGAAACTGTCTATACCTATTTATACAACAATGTCTATACCTATATAACAACAATGTCTATACCTATGATATTATGACTGTCTGTACCCATACAAAGAAGGTCGCTAGTATGAATAAAAGATCTGAAAACATGAAAAAAGTGAACACCATTCGCTCAGAGGTAACCACTGCTATGATCTATCTATTAGATGAATTAGAGGATGGTACAGGGGGTGACTATCAAGGCTTTGATAGCTGGGATATCAAAGAAGCCTATAAGCTAAAAGGACAACTAAATTCATATCGAGCACAAAAAATAACTCAGTTCCTAGGTAAAACTATTAGCAAACAAAGACTGTTGAAATATGCCAAACCCAAAGGATATATCTATACTCTCTCTAATCAAGACATTGCTCAATGGTTAAAAGACAATCAACAGGCTCTACTAAAATACTCTAAATTCAACATAGGAGTTATGACAGGTGGCCAAAAATTTAACTAACGTTTTTACTCACTGGCCACTCTTATCAATCATTAACCTCAACTCACGAAACTTTCATTTTTCAAAATTTCAAATTTTTTTTTGAACCTTTCCTCTCTCTCCCTCTTAATCAGTGTGCCCACTAGAGTATGCCCACAGCGTATGTCCACATAAGCAGCAAGGGCAACAGCGCTTGAGCTACTCCTAAAGGGCTCCGCGCTGTTGCCCTTGCTATGTGGACAACCCTGATGGACAACTCTGTGGACAACTGCTTGGAGGGAGAGAGGTTGAAGTTTTGGGCAACACTCACCCTAAAGCGCCCACAAGTAAAAACTTGCGAACCCTTTAGAGTATTGCCCTGACAACTGCCTGTCGGTCGATCGGCATCGTCTCGGGAAGTCATCACTGTATCAAGCTGACTCTGTTATGATTACGGCTGATAGCACCGCCTAGACACGCTCATAACCGCTATATAGCCGTTTCTACGCTAGCAAGGGTTAACACCCAATATACCGCTACGAATACGCTAATATAACCTCTCATTGCGTTGCTCAATATGTCTAGTAACCCCTGTCGGGAGCTTGCTTGTCACCCACGCAATGCAGTCGTCACTGAGGCCTGCCACCCATTGCTAGGGAACAGTTAAAGAGCGTTGATAGGGCGAAGGTAGCGAGCAAATAGGCGGTTTTACTGAGTAAAATTGGTAACTTACAGTAGTAATATGAGTAATTTGATTGCAAAGTAGCCTAGATTTGGCTTAAAATAGACCCTAATGGGCTTAATTGCTGGTCAAATAACGCTGTTTAGGAGCTTATTTGGTCGTTACAGTCGTTCCCCAACGTCTGTAACCGTTAATGAACATTAAACGATAAACCCCCCTATTACGTCAAGTAGTAGGGGGGTTTATTTTTTTGTTTATTAATTATCATTTTCATATTTTAAGACAATATGCAGCTTTTATCCTACACAAAGTGAATGGCCTATGTTAAAATCCGGGAATAAAACAGGATACTTTAAAAGTAGGTTACTATGAAAGATACTCAGCAATATGTTATTGAGAAACGTAAGTCATTGGGCGTTTCTCAAAAAGAATTAGCATTATTATTAGGGATGAAAGAAGCAGGCGAAAGGACGGTTCGTGGCTGGGAGAACGGTGAGCACAAACCTTCTGCTACAAGGTTAGCGAAGCTAGAAGCACTTAACAACAGCCATCCTTTTGAGCATAGTAATAAGGATAGTGATTTCACTTTTATTGATTTGTTTGCAGGTATTGGCGGTATACGTCTGCCGTTTCAAAAACAGGGCGGTGAGTGTGTTTTCACCAGTGAGATTGATAAACATGCTCAAAAGACCTACTTTGCTAATTATGGAGAGTATCCAAGTGGGGATATTACCCAAATTCAGGCCAAAGATATTCCAGATCATGACTTACTTTTAGCTGGTTTTCCTTGCCAAGCGTTCTCACAAGCAGGTCTAAAACAAGGCTTTAAAGACACACGTGGCACTATGTTTTTTGAGATTCAGCGGATTTTAGCTGAAAAACGACCAAAAATGTTTTTACTAGAAAACGTGAAGCGACTCAGAACTGATAAGAAAGGGGAAACCTTTCAAACCATCTACGATATTTTGACTGGGCAGCATAAGGACAGCATACCTGATGATGTTCCTATGAGTGAGGAAGCCCGAGAGGCTCTATCTCATAAGCTAAATTATTGGGTAGGATATGCTGTGTTAAGGGCTGCGGACTTTGGTGCGCCACAAAATAGAGAGCGTATTTTTATCGTAGGTTTTAATAAGGATTATTTTGATAAAGTCGAAAATTTTGACGAGCTATTTAGTTTCCCTAAGCCTACTCATAGCAAAACCCGTGTTGGGGATATATTAGAAGATGTGCCAGCTGATGATACGGTCTATACCATATCCGATAACCTATGGGCTGGTCATCAAAAAAGAAAGGATCAACACATAAACAAAGGTAACGGCTTTGGTTACAGCTTATTTAACCATGACAGTGAGTACACCAATACCATTAGCGCACGTTACTATAAAGATGGTTCAGAAGCTTTGATCGACCAATCCCAATATGGGAAGAACCCAAGAATGCTAACTCCTCGAGAATGCGCTAGATTACAAGGCTTTCCCGAGGAATTTTTGACGGATGCAGTATCTAAGACACAAGCGTATAAACAGTTTGGTAACTCTGTTTGCGTCAAGGTCATTGAGGCGGTGGCAGAGCAAATGGTATCAACATTCCATAAAGCTGAGGCGATTCAGAAACAAGCTGATTTATTGGCTGTTGTCTAAAAATCCTGGGAATGGCGGATATGTTCGAGTAATTAAAGAGTCCCAATGGTTGTTATTAGCACGCCATTGGGAGTAGTTACGAGCGTTTCCTACGTACATACCGCTATCAAAGAAAACCACACCTTTTTCTACAAGCTTAATCCAATTATCGAAGATCATTGGCTCACCAAAAGCGATTTGGTTGTAACAGCCGTCTTTGCCTTTATTGCACTTGAACCAACCATGATGGCCAAACTTCTTTGTCAGTTTGCTATTCAAATTATCTC
Source organism: Janibacter sp. CoH_79_TC_3 (assembly GCF_058197955.1). Lineage (NCBI taxonomy): Bacteria > Bacillati > Actinomycetota > Actinomycetes > Micrococcales > Intrasporangiaceae > Janibacter > Janibacter sp. CoH_79_TC_3. Next base: position 6,955 of record NZ_JBXWIV010000027.1, on the reverse strand, counting down.
TATCCCAACGGGCTAGGATAACTCCCTCTTGTTGTAGGCTTGGTGGGACTATATTTGCTTTATCAGGGCGAGGATCTTTTGAATAGTTATAGACGATGATTATGTTCTTTGCATCATCAAAAACCATTTCTGAGCCGTTATAGGTTGATGGGGAGTTAAAATTAGGAATTGGACTACCTGACCATGAGTAACGGCCACCCTTTTCTACATTGGGCTTACCAAAAACCTCCATAAACTGCGTACGATCAAGATCGACTTCTTTGTCTTTAAAGATATAGTAATTAGCACTCCAGTCCCCGAAAGTGGTCTTACTACCAGTAGAGTTTTTCATCTCATAGCCGTATAAGTCAGGCTCGTTGTTGGCATTCGCGGCTATGCCCATTTGCCGTTCTAGCCAGTGGCCCGCTTTTCCATCATGGCGCTGATTAAAGCCGTCAATATTGGGCGATCTACCGTAAACATTCTCTTTGAAAAGCTTGATAATTTTTATTTCTTCATTTGAAATATTGGATTGCATTAAGAATTCTCTCTATTGCACATATTATGAAAGTTAGTCGTTAATTACTCAAAAAGCCATGATGTTATACACCATTTGAGAAACTTTAGACAAATTTACCTAATAAACAATCGTCTGTAGTTAACTGTGCGTGCTAGTATGCGTATTATAATTATAACTGAGGGAATAACTGTGCTAGAGAGAATTCTATTAATAGAAAATACTGGTAATTACTGTCGAGTTCAGGCTGGTCAAATTGCATTTTCTGATGTAAATATCATTTACGGTGAAAATAGAAATGGTAAAAGCACACTCTGCGATATATTTTATTCACTTTGTTTAGATGAGCCGCAACTGATAATTGACAGAAAGTCGATTATCCCACGAAGAGAGCCATCTCAAGTACAACAAAATATAAGAGTTAAGTTTAGTGGTCAGAGAGAGCCTGTAGAGTTCCTAAATAATGCTTGGACATCCAAGATCCCTGAATGTTCTGCGTTATACGTTTTCGATCAAAATTTTATTCATCGTAACGTCATGACTGGTATGTCGTATAGTCGAGAAAACTCCACCAATATATCAAGTTTTATTTTAGGTGAGAATTCAGAAAAATTTGTCGTATTAGAATCAAAAAATCAAAAAATTAGAGATGATAAAAAGTCATTAGGTATTATTACCAATAGATTCAACTCACATAATATTAATAATATTGATACGTTTATAACATTGCCCTTATCAGATAAAACAGTTGAAGAGCTTAATGAAGAAATACAAAGCTGTAAGCGGTTGCAACAAGAATTAAATACTCAAATTTATAATGTAACTCAAGTTACTAGTAGAACGAATCTTGAAACTATCCCTAGACATAAAGCTATTAATACAGACTTACAATCTATAAATGAATGTTTAGCTTTAAATATGGAAAATATACATCAAGCCTCTAAAGCTGCTGTAAATGCACATAAAAAAAATATAGATAATACAGACACCTTTGACGGCTGGGCAGCTCGAGGTGTAATACATCTAAAAGATGGTTGTCCTTTCTGTGGACAAGAGTTAGAAGAAGGAGCTTCTGCCTTAATTGACAGTTACAAAACAGCTTTTAATAACAGCTTCCAGACCTTTATATCTAGCACTAGAACTAACGTAAATAAAATACAAAGAAACACGCTGATCAATTCAGATGTAGAAAGGATTAAAAAGCAACATGAACGGAATTTAGCATGTCTAGAGACATACGTTGAAGAAGATATCAGAAAAATTCTGAATGAACAGAGTTTCATACAATTATTATCAGAAAGTTTTCAGCATATAAACCATACCTTGACCAACCTATATCTTATTAACGATAAGTTTGCCAAGATTGTTAATACTGCACTAACTATTAAACTAGAAGCTCCTTATAACGCGATTGACGCTATAGATTTTACTGAGCTACTAAACGTATTCTCTGAGTTCGATGAATCAATTACTCAATACAACGCAATAACAACAGCCATTAATAATGAACTCACTCAATTCAAAGGATCACAAGATGCTACAGCGCTAAGGGAGTCTAAGAATGTTGAGGCCAGAAAAGAAGTCGCTTTAGAAAATACAAAGAGACGGCTTGTGCTAAATACGGATTGCATAAACTTTTCCAATTTAAACGATACTATTAACCGCGACTTAGCTGCTTATAACACAGAAAAAGCTGCTTTAGAAGCTGATCAAGAGCTTTTTTTGGATACCTATTTTAATGAAATAAACAGTCTTTTTCGTCGTATTGGTTCAAGTGATTTTGATATATCCAGAAGTATCAATCGTATTGGTGCTAGAACCGTCTATGATTTAAAAGTATCTTTCAAAGGCAAGGAGATAGATAAAGCTAAATTCCACTGCTTATTTAGTGAATCAGATCGTCGATCTTTAGCTCTTTGTATTTTCCTTGCTAAAATAAATCAGCTTCCTGTTGATGAAAAAGAAAAAGCTATTCTAGTTATGGATGACCCTGTAACTAGTTTTGATAATGAAAGAATTTCCAATATATTGCAAATATTGCAAACCCTAGAAGCTTCTACCAAACAAATAATTATCACTACACATTACAAAGGAATGGCTTCAGCTGTAATGAAAAAGTTTAATGAGGCTAAAGCCTTAAAGATAGTTCAAACAGTAAATGGTTCAATAATAGAAGAAACCACTAAAGCTGAAATGACAGCAACTGCACATGACGAAAGATACACTGAGATTATGGATTTCGTTGAGTTTAGGACTCAAGACAACAAAATAACTAAGTTACGACAATTTGTTGAAGATGAAATGAGGCAGCGTTATAAGCTGCCACTCACAGTACTTAATTTGAATGAGAGAACATCGTTTAATGACTGTATAGTAGCTTTGGAGGAAAATGGCCATATTAGTAATCGCGCGGCTGTATTACTTCATGATTACAGAACATCATTAAATATCCCATCACACGAACTAGAACTCAGATCGCTTGAAGGTGATAGAAATTATGCAAAAGCCATGATGGAATTCATATACAACGACCTTTAGTTATACAGCAGAACAATATGTTTTGGTTTAAGGGGCATCAGTTCCCCTTAAACCATCATAGGAAGTATACCCTAGCGAACCAGTCAAATGCTTCCACTGGTTCGGTACCCTAGTGAGGACTTGAACGCTAAACTGTGGGTTAATGGTATTAACGTTTTAACTTGCTGAGATAAGCACAGTGTACTTCATGGTGTACTTACCACACATATTCTATTAGTGATTGGTGCGATTCAGGTTAAGGAGAGATGCGCCGCTATTCGTTTTCCCCATTCAGAGTTAGAAATGAAGCCAATATTTTCTGACTTTATTTCTTCTAAAATAGTATAACAAGCACTAAGCTGGTTAATAGTATTAATGATCTCAGTTTTTTGACGTTTCGCTTCAGTAAGTTTTTCGGAAATAGTAATTAAATCTTTATCAATATTGAGAGTGCCATTGAAATGATCATTAAGGTATCTTTTAAATTCATTAAGAGTAAAACCGATGGCTTGTGCGTCTTTAATCATTTTAATACGCTCAATACATTCAGGATGAAATTCGGTGTATAGGCGTGATCCTGCTTGGCGTTTTCGAGATTTCAGTAGCCCCATCTCATCGTAATGACGAATAGTATCTTTGGTTGTGTTAGCTTGTGTTGCTAAAGCTCCTATTAATAAGAATGATGTATCAGATTCCATACTATAACCTTAAAAATATAATTTTTATCTAGTTTTAAATAACTATACCGCAACCTATAAAATACTATTGGCTTCTGAATATGGTGTACCCCAAAACAGACGTAGGGCTTGTTCTGTTGGTCTAAAAAATAGTAAAACCTTTAGTTTTCCAGAGCCTACCACTCAAAGCTTCATTACCTGTGAACAGGCGATTGGTGATTTGCCTAATGAAACTATTGGAGATGTTGAGGGCTATTCCATTGAAGCCCAAATTAACTATCAGCGACTAATGCGAATGGATAGCAATATTTCATATTTTTTTGTTTTCTGTGCTGACACAAAACCGCCTTTCAAGGCAACGCCTTAGTATCAATATCACGGTTACGAGGTAGGGTAAGATAAGGGAAACGGCTCACCTTGGCCCGTATCTTTTTTTGTCGTTTGCTTGGATTACCCCAGATAACTTCTAAGGTGGTACCTTCGATAGCATACTCGGTTTCAATAACCGCCAAAGAAATCATACGACGGTAATAAAACGAATAAATACGTCCGCTTGAAATACCTATACTGCGACTATCTATCTGCACCTCATCTGCCACAACAATAGAACTCTGCGTTGTCCAAATAAGATTGGCTGGGAATTCCATAAACTCAAAAGGCTCACCAGACTCAAAATAAGAGGCATAGATATCCTTAATATCGTCCGCATACCATTCAAGCGTTACAATTTTTTTTGCTTGCTGCTGCATGGCAACTTCAAGGGCGGCTCTGCCAACGAAGTCATGATCAAAGGTGATCATATGCCCCCAACCTAAATCGATAGGGTTAAAATAACGACGGGTGATATCGACACCTGCACTGCCTGGCAGTTTGGCAAGCAAAGCATCGTATTTGCCATTTAGATAGTCCATAAAGTCTTCATCTTGGGTCCAAGCAGGTAAAAAGTGGATAAAGGCTTGGGCAAAACCATTTTCCGTATGATTCATACCATAAGCACGCATCCCTAGACGAACTAAGTTAAACGGTTGTCCTGCTGCCATTAAGGCTTGGTAAACCAACGGAGCATCTTTGATATCCCCATGCACCTCATATGCCAGTGTGCCTGCTACGCCCAACCGAAAAATCCGCACAGCAACACCTGTTGGTGGTAGTTCATCCCCGTAGATATGCACTGTGCGATGCCAAATAAATTTAATATCGCTGAGGGATTCTTGGGTGGCTGCCTCGAGAATTTTCAAAGATAAGGAACCACCCAGTTGGAACAGAAAGGTTTTGCCTGTCAAATCTTCAATATTGACATCATAGTTGCCACGACTGGCAATGTATTCTAGGTAAGGTGATAAAAAATATGATACGAACGCATTATCCTCTGTGCGAAGCAGCATACCATCCGCCATCACATTACCCTTATAGTTACACATCACGGCATGCTTTGATGCACCAACGCTAAATCGGCTAAAATCGTTGATACAATGATCGCGAAACAATGTTAATGCATCGGGTCCTGTGATGCGTGCAGGCATTGGTGGGTTTAGCCCAGCGTGCAAGTAACAGCTCTCTTTCCATGAAAGGACTTCTGTTTTCCAGTCCATAAATTGATAGGGATAAAGATGCCCAAACGCCACATTGTAATCGGCAACGTCTTTAAAAAAAGGAATATAAGGGCTATAGGGAATAGTATTCTCTTGCTTCATGAGTGACTCCCGTCATTAAGTAGCATGCGTCATCTCAAGTAATTGCTGTTTAAGGGCATGTAAATCTTTTTTGGCAGTGAGCTTGCCGCCGTGTAATAAATGGGTGAACCAAATGCCATCGGCTGCCATTCTGACTACTTCAAGCTGTAGGCTGTTATCGGTCTTTTGATGCTTCACCATACGCCCTGCCATCCACACATCCCAACGCTCAACTAGCTCAGGTCTGGCACACAGCGAAAATGTCAAAGCTGAAGACAATCTATCATCAATACAGGCAAAAAAAGTGGCATGGATATAGGCTCTAGTAAAACGACCGTAATCGCCTGTATCTTTATCTAATAAGTCGTCAAGCAACTTGTCAAGCATCGCTAATTCACGGTCAAATACAGCTCCAATTAGAGCCTTTTTATTGGGAAAATGATGAAATAAAGCCCCTTTAGTGACCCCTGCCTCAGTTGCCACCTTATCAATACTTACCCCTGCAAAGCCGCACGTGGTCATTAAACTTGCGGTACTTTGTAATAAGCGATGCCGCACCATCTCAGGATTTTTTTTTGGTCTATTCAGATTAGTCATTAGCTATGCCCACTCATTTTAGAAAAGCCATTAATCACTACTACCCCAATCACAATCAGTGCAATACCTACAATAGCTGCCATATCTGGTTTTTGCTTAAAGACCAAGACGCCAATAACCACTGTTAAGATAATCCCGAGACCACCCCAAGTTGCATAAGCAATGCCAATGGGTAAGGTGCGTAATGCCTGTGCTAGCATAAAAAATGACGCTACAAAAAACACCCCGCAGATAAGAGTCGGCACAAGGCGAGTGAAATGCTCAGATTTGCCTAAAAACGTAGTACCGATGACTTCAAATACGATGGCAAAAAACAGAGCAGCATAGGATAAAAGCGAGTTCATAAAATTAACCAGTAGGAAAAAACCCTATTATACATACCAACTGGTTGGTATACATAATAAAATTTGTGAATTTTTTATGTTAAATTTCCTTAATGGGTCAGCATAGAATCCGGAAAGATTATAACGCTAAGTGATTTATTTGAGTTGATGAGCTGAAAGCAAAGCTTTTAAGTCATCTTGTTTTATTTAAGTATATTACTGGTTTTTCCCTGTACAGAACCTGACGGGACTTGAAGTAGTGACACTACCTGCATTGATATTTACATGTGCAATAATTGGTGTAATGATATATGTCATTATGGCAGGCTATGCTCGACAATGATTAAAAAGCCCAAAATCTCGTTAGAATTTCAACTGAGCTGGCACATCGTTTATGGGACTTGCAGGAACTTGGCTAGTGGTCAAAAGTTAAGAAGTTTTACAGTTGCTATATACGGTTTACCTTCAGCTAAATTGATATCAGGTCTGTGAATAGAGTATACCCCAAGGGAACCAGCTATTTCACCACTCAAACGTATTAACAGACCACTTAAAACAGACTGCTATAATGGAACCACTTATAACAGACTATTTTAGGTGTTTATGTTTATCAGAGCGTATCTACGAGCGTCTACCAAAGAACAAGACGCTAAGCGTGCCAAAAGCGAACTC
>NZ_JBXWIV010000026.1:0-24961 GCF_058197955.1 Janibacter sp. CoH_79_TC_3 | reverse complement strand
CGGCCATGTGAGAGTAGGTCATCGTCAGCTCTCTATTCCTGAAAACCCCCAACGTTAATTCGTTGGGGGTTTTCTTTGTTCGGGGTTTTATTCCTTGAAATGAATATGGTAAATCCTTTTCAAAAGATTTTATATTGCTCTCTAAAAATAATCCTTAATTTTATAATTTCGTAGATTATATTCAGTTGTTCATGCTAATTAGCCCTGTCATATATCGGTATGATGGGGCTTTTTTTTATTGGGTTATTTTAAAAAACAATAAATTCTATTGTTTTTTTCTATCTAAAAAAGTTTCAAGCTCGTTACCAGTCTTTTTTACCTCTATAGAATTAGGTTTTCTCAAGCCTACCTTTAAAAATTATTTTATTCTAAGTAATTTTTCAAATTCCCCCAATCTATATTCCTTAAATCTTAGATTTTTAGTGTGTCTTTTATATCTAAATCGTTGATTTAAATGTGGTTACTAATCAGTATTTAAATTAAATATACTACATGTTGTGTTAATTATAATTTATAGATACTATATGTAGGTCTTTACGATTTGGTTTAGAGAGTGCAGTTATGTTGAATATTGTTGAATATGACATTGTTTTTCAAGAAGTACCGACAGAGGTTAGCTTAGCGTTGACCATTGCTGGCTGTCCTCTCATGTGCCGAGGTTGTAGTCGTGCTGACACTTGGAAGAAAGAAAGGGGTACTCCTTTAACTGATGACTTTTTAGCCAAGCTATTGGAATGCTACAAAGGTCTCGTCAGCTGTGTGCTGTTTATGGGTGGTGAATGGCAACCGTCCGCCTTGTTGTCTGCTCTCAAGCAGGTTCGACACTCCGGATTGAAAACAGCACTGTACACAGGCTTGGATGCCATACCGTCCAGTTTGCAAACAGAGCTAACTTATCTAAAAACAGGACCATGGATTATGGAGCTTGGAGGCTTAGATACTCCAACCACTAATCAAAGGTTTATCGATTGTACTAACGGTGAAGTATTAAATCATTTGTTTTGGAGGGATTATGAGTAAGTTGAATTCAGAGCAGTTGGGCGATAAATTGTCTTTTATCAAAGATTACATGCAAGCCAATAATGCGGCAGATGGCTCCCATGTGGATGCCAATGCCAACGTGACGGTTAAGAATATCGCCACGTTAGAGAGCGAAATCATGAAAGATTACTTTATTCAGATTAATCGCAGTCAAGTACAGCAACAGATTCGCGCTTGTTTTGATAGTGATTTGGCAGATGAGTATTTGCGCCAAATTGGATCACATGAAATTTATGTGCATGACGAAACCAGCCTAAAACCTTACTGCGTCTCGGTATCGTTATATCCATTTTTGCTGGATGGACTAAAGAAATTGGGTGGCGAAGCAAGCCCGCCGCAGCACTTAGCATCGTTTTGTGGCTCATTCATTAACTTGATATTTGCCATTAGCTCGCAGTTTGCGGGAGCAGTGGCTACGGTTGAGTTTCTTGCCTATTTCGATTACTTCGCTCGTAAAGACCATGGCATTGATTATTTAATCACTCATAAATCACTTATTGAAAACTGTTTCCAGCAAGTGGTTTATTCCATTAACCAACCTGCTGCTGCTCGCGGTTATCAGAGCGTGTTTTGGAATATCTCTTTATATGATGAGTATTATTTTGATGCCATGTTTGCCAATTTTGTTTTTCCTGATGGCGATAGACCGTGCTGGAATACGATTAAACAGCTACAGGCGTATTTCTTAACCTGGTTTAATGAAGAGCGTAAGCGTGCAATTTTAACCTTCCCAGTTGTTACCTGCGCCATGCTAACCGAAAATGGTAAATGTAAGGATGAAGAATATGCCGATATGCTAGCGACCGAAATGGCAGAAAAAAATAGCTTCTTTATCTATCAAAGTGATAATCCAGACTCTCTAGCATCTTGTTGTCGCCTACGCAATGAAATCACTGATCACAGTTTTTCTTATACCTTAGGTGCAGGCGGCGTGGCTACCGGTTCAATCAACGTCATTACTCTTAATCTAAATCGTATGATTCAAAATGGACAAGATTTGGCTGAAGAGGTACAAAAAATTCATAAGTATCAGGTCAGTTATCGTAAGCTGATGGAAGAATATCAGGCATCTGGCATGTTACCCGTTTATGATGCAGGGTTTATTCAACTGGATAAGCAGTTCTTGACGCTTGGTATCAATGGCATGGCAGAAGCCGCGGAGAGTCAGGGAATAATAGTTGGTAATAATCAGCAATATCACACTTTCGTCAACGATCTCCTAAAAACTATTTATGATGAAAATCGTAAAGCCAGCATACAGTATGGTTTGAAGTTTAATACTGAATTTGTACCGGCGGAAAACTTAGGTGTTAAAAATGCCAAATGGGACAAACGAGATGGCTATGAGGTGCAGCGTGATTGCTATAACTCCTATCTGTATCTGGTAGAGGATGAAAAAACCAATACTTTGGATAAATTTATGCTGCATGGGCGTAAGCTCACTCAATGGCTTGATGGCGGCTCTGCATTGCATCTGAATTTGGATGAAACTCTCGATAAGCAGCATTATCGTAAATTACTAGATATTGCCGCAACCACAGGATGCCAGTATTTTTGTATCAACGTGCGCATTACCATTTGCAATGAGTGTCAGCATATTGATAAGCGCACCCTTTATCACTGTGAGGCCTGTGGTTCAAACGATGTCGATCATGCTACGCGTATCATTGGTTATTTAAAGCGCGTATCTGCTTTTAGTGAGGGTCGACGCCTAGAGCATCAATTGCGCCACTATCGCCGTGAACGCCACGTTGAAGGGGCTTAAGTTTATGAGTGAATTATTATAGGTAAGAAGCTAAGAATCTAACTAAGGGCGAGATATACGCTCTTAGTTAGATTATAGTTAGGCTTTGGCTAAGTAAATATTCTAACTATTTACAAAGTTTTGGATAAAAATGGCGCGTTAAGTTAAATACTTTTTAATCAAAAGTATGAACTTAATCATTTAGAATAAAGATTCACTTTCCGCTACCTCATCAAAATCAAATCCTAACTGCTCTCCTTTACGCTCTCTCATCTGCTCGATACGCAGCTTACGTCCAGAGATTAGCCGTAGCACCTCGCGACGTTGTTCAGTGGTCATCTCATGCCATAATTGCCGCTCAGTGCGATTACGTAAGCAGCCAAAGCAATAGCCTTTTTTATTGCTTTGGCAAACACCAATGCATGGATTGGCAATCTCGAATAGCTCAAACTGCTGATTCATGGCGACTCCATCGCTATTTTCGTTATTCCTTTAACTTATCTAATTTCTTCTATAACTCCACTGTAAAAGACTATTATGTCGCAAATAGTGAATAATAATGTGCGATTTTATTGTTATTGTTTTTATTAAGTGGATGCTATGCTGAGTTTTGATTATGCATATACAACAATCATAACAAAATTAATAAGTGAGATTATACGTGAACGTTATTTATATTCATGGGTTAGATAGTGATGCTAATTCTACTAAAGGTAGATTGTTAGAGGATTATTGCCGCCAATATCATCCTGATATCACTGTATTACGACCTGATTTGAATAAGACGCCTGATAAAGTTTTTAGTCAGATATTGTCATTAATAGAAAGTTTAGACAATAAAACTATTAAAGATAGTGAGCTTAAATCGTCAAATACGGTCTTGGTCGGTAGCTCATTAGGCGGTTATTTTTCTACATTGATTAGTAATCATATAGGTTGCCCGGCGCTGCTATTGAATCCTAGCACCCAGCCGCATATTACTTTACAGCGCTTTGCTGATAATTTGGCTCTGAAAGATGATGTTAAAGAGGAGATTTTGAGCAGTCAGATTTTCCATTCGACAGCCGGTGGTTGGGATATCACTGATACAGATTTGCAATGGTTTGCAGTGCATCAATTATCGACGATTAATTACCCTTATAAAGTTTCTGTATTAATAAAAGAAGGCGATGAGCTACTAAACCCTGAACTGTCTAAACAGTTTTATAAAGAGCAGGGAGTAACGGTAACTGTGCAGGCTGGCGGCGATCACAGGTTTAGCGATTTTGCTGAGCAATTACCTATCGTGATTTATATGCTACAGAAGCTAGTACAGATTTAAATAGACGACATTATCTGACGTGAGCGACTGACTATTACCGTTACCGTCGCTATTTTTCGTTATAATGGCTTAATAGAATTAATCGCACATGAATAGTTAAGGATGCATTTGTGAGTCAATATAATGCGCAATCGTTAGAAGTCTTAGAAGGGCTTGAGCCCGTCCGTCGTCGCCCAGGTATGTACACCGACACCACGCGCCCCAATCATTTGGCGCAAGAAGTGATCGATAACTCAGTCGATGAAGCATTGGCGGGTTATGCCAAAATTATCAAGGTTCAGTTGCATAGTGATGGCTCGTTATCAGTTGAAGATGACGGCCGCGGTATGCCAACCGATATTCATCCTGAATTTAATCAAACTGGTATTGAGCTGATTTTAACGCGTCTGCATGCAGGTGGTAAATTTTCGACTTCGAATTATGAAGTGTCGGGCGGTTTGCATGGCGTGGGTATCTCTGTCGTCAACGCGCTATCGACGCGAGTCGAGGTGACCGTATGGCGTGATAGTACACAGTTCGAGATGGCGTTTGAGAATGGCGCTGCAGTCACCCCTTTAACCGAAACCATCAGCTCCAATAAGCGTAAGCGTGGTACTAAAGTACACTTTTGGGCCGATGGTAGCTTTTTTGATACGCCGAAATTTAACGTTAAACAACTTAAGCACAATCTAAAAGCCAAAGCAGTGTTGGCCGCTGGTCTAACGATTGAGTTTGTCGACGATATTAATAATGAAAAAATCGTTTGGCAGTTTACGGATGGAGTGGTTGAATATCTAAATGAGCAGCTAGATGGTTTGGAGACCTTACCTGAAGCACCATTTTATTATAATCATGACGCCAAAGCGGGCGAACGTGCTGGTATTACCTTTGCATTATCTTGGTTGCCTGATGGTGGTACGCCTGTGCAAGAAAGCTATGTCAATCTTATCCCGACAGCGCAAGGCGGTACGCATGTTAATGGCTTACGTACTGGTATTTTAGAAGCACTACGTGAGTTTTGTGATATTCATAATTTACTACCACGTAGCGTCAAGCTGACCGCAGAAGATGTATGGGATGGCGTTAACTATATCCTATCGCTGAAGTTTTCTGAGCCGCAGTTCTCAGGTCAAACCAAAGAGCGCTTATCGAGTCGTGAAGCGGCGGGCGCAGTGCAAACGTTGGCAAAAGATGCCTTTAGCTTGTGGTTAAATCAGCATGCCGATATGGGTGCGCAGATTGCAGAGTTGGCGATTAATAAAGCAGGTCGTCGCCTAAAATCTGCCAAAAAAGTCGCGCGTAAAAAAATTACCCAAGGACCAGCGCTACCGGGTAAGTTAGCGGATTGTCGTGGGGATTTACGTGATGGCGCAGAGCTATTCTTGGTAGAAGGCGATTCCGCGGGTGGTAGTGCTAAGCAAGCGCGTGACCGTCATTATCAGGCGATATTGCCCCTACGTGGTAAGATTCTCAATACATGGGAAGTGTCGTCAGATACAGTACTGTCGAGCCAAGAGATTCATGATATTGCCATTGCTATCGGTGTCGATCCTGCATCTGACGATTTGTCTGAGCTGCGCTATGATAAGGTATGTATTTTGGCGGATGCCGACTCTGACGGTCTGCATATCGCGACACTAATCTGTGCGTTGTTCGTCAAGCATTTTCCAGCCTTAGTTGATGCCGGTCACTTGTTTGTGGCGATGCCGCCTTTATACCGTGTCGATGTTGGTAAAGAAGTGCATTATGCACTTGATGAGCCTGAGCTTCAGCATATTTTAGCCAATGTACCGGGGAATAAAAAAGCACAAATAACCCGCTTTAAAGGCTTGGGTGAGATGAGCGCAGAGCAGCTGCGAGAGACAACCATGAACCGTGATACGCGGCGTTTGGTGCAACTAGATATGGATGATATGGTGCTAACCAATAGTGTGATGGATATGCTGCTCGCTAAAAAACGCTCGGCTGATCGTAAGTCATGGCTTGAAAATAAAGGCAATTTGGCTGATATATCTTAATAAGCTAATAGAGCCGCCCGTTTACGTACATTCATTTATATAACTTTATAAACGAGTAAGCTCGTAGATGATAAAAGCCTATAAAATTCAGGCTACTAGCATACGCTTAATGATATTATACGAGTATCTTTTATTATATGGTGCCGTTATGACATCAAGGTTTTTTCAGCGCTCTAAAACTGCTCATTCTGATTCTATACGCTCAAAGATACTACCAGATTTGAGCAAAAAGCAACTGGGCAACTTGGTTCCGAAACGCGGAAATAAGTTTGCCCCAGTGATTGCATCCGCTATGCTAAAAGCGGCGGGTTGGCGCACGGTTGGAGAAATTCCAAATATTCCGCAGGCGGTGGTTTTGGCGCTGCCGCATACATCCAACGTTGATGGTATTTATGCGATACCAAGTTTATTTGCCCTCGATTTAAAAATCAGTATCATGGGTAAACATACACTGTTTAAAGTGCCGGTATTTGCACAGCTATTAAATTGGATAGGGGTTATTCCTATCGATCGCAGTAACAAAGGCTCGGTACTACAGGCGAGTATTGATAAATTCAAAACTGGCAAGCCGTTATTTTTGGGTTTAGCGCCAGAAGGGACGCGCCAATATACTAAAGATTGGAAGTCAGGTTTTTATTATTTGGCAGTGGGTGCAGGCGTGCCGATTTTGCCGGTGGCGATGGATTATAAAACCAAAGAGATACGCTTTATGTCGCTTGTCTATCCGACGGGGAATATCGAAGCCGATTTACCAAAAATTTATGCGCAGTATCAAGGGGTGGTACCAAGACATCCTGAGCGTTTATCGCAGCCTTTACAGGATATTAATGATTCAATTGATTGAATGTTTTAGTGTTTTTATAAAAGCTTGATAAATAAGAAAGCCCCTGATAACAGAGTATCAGGGGCTTTTTTGAATCTTAAGTAGAAAATATTCAGATTAGATTAGATTGTATTATTGCTTAGAAATGTGGCTGACCGTTTGATGCGCTGACACCGCCATCAACGGGTAAGTTTACCCCAGTAATCATCGAGGCATCATCACTGGCTAAAAAAGTGATGGCAGCGGCGATATCCTCTGGCGTGGCTAGACGTCCAAGCGGACAGCGCTCTAAAAACTTATCGGTTTTGCTGTCATTATCTTGAATGGCGCTAGTCATGCCAGTTTTAGTAACGCTAGGATTGACAGCATTGACGCGCACGCCGTCTGCGCCATGATCTAATGCTAAGGTACGTGTTAAATTAGTAACCCCCGCTTTAGCCGCATTATACGCCGCCATATTCCAGTCACCACCGACGCCAGATAGCGACGAGACATTAACAATATTGCCTTTGGTCGCAATCAAGTGTGGCATAGCAGCTTGGCAAACATAAAAAGTGCCATTTAAATTTATATCGATAGCCGACTCCCAGTCTTCAGAAGACAGCTCAGTAATTTTGCCTTGCATGGCTTTACCGGCATTGTTCACCAAAACATCAATTCTCTCAAACTTATCGATAACTCTTTTCATCATTTCTTGTACTTGGGCTTCTACACTGATGTCACAAACGACGGTCAAAAAGTTATCAGTATGAATCCACGTCCGATCCTGCGGAAATGATTCAGCGGTTTGCTTTAAGGTATCAGCAGTACGTCCGACCAAAACAACGTTAGCGCCTTCGAGAGCAAAGCGAATGGCGGTTGCACGGCCAATACCTGAGCCTGCACCAGTGACGATAACGGTTTTTTCTTTAAAGCGTTTCATGATGTTCAGTCCTTGTTATCATACGATTGTGATTATATAGAAAATGTCGTGGAGTCGTTTATGAAGTCAGTGCCCCGTGCCCTGTATGGCTATAGCGCCTTATATGCCAGCGCAAATGTGACGGCTTTTATGACATCATAACAACTCACTGCTATGAATGCGACTATCTATAATTGGTATAATTGCGCTTATGTTGTTTAATGGGTTACTAAAATTTTTAGCAATAATTAGTACTGTAGCATGCTGCGTATCTGTCACAAAGTCTGCGCTGCCATATACATTTAATATTAAAAGGGTGAAGCTGTGTCCAATTCGTCTCCTGTGATTTTCGATAAGCCTCATCTTAGTGATGAGTTAGCCTGCTACTTGCAGTCTGATGCTTTGGATATTGTGCTACCTAATGTTCAAGTGTTTGAGATTAACCACCATGCTAAATGTTATGGACGAAAATTCATCTATCAATTACCATTAGGTCAATTACAGCTGCTAAAGCTACTGGTCTATTTACCTGATGACATGCCTTCTACTGCTATCGAGAGCATGCGTAAAACCCTTATTAAATCAGCATTGGCATGGCATAAGAATGAACTATCTAAGCAAACCGCCAATCTAGCGCCCACGATAGAAGTATTGGTTTTCGATATTCAGTTTAAAAGTGCTATTGGTGCATCAAATAATTCTGCCAATAAAGACAGTCAGGGTGGCAAATATAAGTGATTAAAACATGGTTTTCCTGCCAGTTATTTTATGGAAGACTTGATTGTAGATATGAGTGACAGTGAGCAGCCGCTACAAATATTTGGCTGGCATGATTGGCAGTTAATACTAAGCGCGTTACATACGCCATGTGAGTTGTGGCGGTTTTTAAACTATCGTCTAGGACAGTTAAAACACGGCGTTAGTAGCCGTGTACTAAGTGTTGAATCTGAACAGATGATGATTGATAGTTTTTTAAACAATCCTGAGTTATTTACTCAAGCTATCGCTATAGATAACGTGCTAATTAAATATGGTATGCAAGATGAGCCAAATTCAGCACTGATTACTATGGCACTTGCACAAAAAAACCAAAGTGCGACTAATCAGATGTATCAGCAGCATATGAAGCAAGCAGCTACCTTGTGGTCGCAACTTAGCAGCCAAATGCTAGAAATCGTGAGTGAAAGCTTGAGCGCTAAAAAAGATGTGGAGAAGTTGGAAGATAATTCATTAGCAGACGTAGAAACACAGCAACAACAAGCTAAATTTTCTCACTGGCAGCAGCAAATACTCGATGAGTCCTTATCTTCGCGCCACGAGCTGATTCGTACTTTATATCGGCATCCTAAGCAAGACTAGCAATTGCACCAACAAGGCTACGTCGTCCATCAACATTCCTATGAATCTTTAGGTCGGCATTATGTGCTGATATTTTATGGGCAGGATGCAAAAGGACAGCATAGTAAAAAAGCTATTCAACCGAACTTATCAAAAATCCCTTTGGACGTCGCCACGCGCTTACCGATAACTGAGCTGCATCACGTGATTGTGCTCGGGATAGATTTTATTAATGAGGCTAATGATACCTTTATCGATATCGATTTGTGGATTCAGCAAGTCGTTGCCATGAGTCAACGCGAACGCCATCTGACCAAGCAAATACAGCAGTTGCAACAGCAAAACCTGAAGCCATAGATAGGCAAGGTGAAAACTAAACATACATATACTTTGTTATAGCTGCATAGTTATAAAAATATTGATTCACACTCATAAAAAAAGACAGCCTAGGCTGTCTTTTTTTTGATTAAAACATCATCAATACTTACTTGTTATTGGTATCGTCATATAAACCGCTACCAGGCAAGATGTTATTGTTAGCAATATCCTCATCAGTTATACTGCCATCATTAACGTTTTTGTTCACATTGTTATTGGCAGTGTTGTTGATATCAGAGGTATTGATAGTGCCTGTATTCACACGAGTCGTATCAACGATATCTGTATGAATATCAGGAGCCGACGTTGTGGCAGGCTTAGCCGTTGGCGTATTCTCACGCACTGAAGCGGCAAACTTATCTTGCGTCGACGAGTTCGGTGTCAAAGCAGATTTCGCTTTTGCCTCATCACGCTCTCTATCCATCTTATCTTGCATTTTACGTAAGAAGCGAGCTGCTGCTTCTTGACCGCCAAGACCAAATGATAGCGCAAATGCTACCGCAACGGCACCTAACGTTAGACCAAATGCTAGGTTAACGATAGAGTCAGCGATACCCATCGCTTTTAGACCCATGGCAAGTACTAAGCCCATGATCAATACACGCACGATGTTTGCTAAGAACTGTGAGCCTTGCTCAGAGCGCTCAACGACACCCGCAATGATATTGGCAAGCCAAAAGCCGATGAACAAGATAATCGCGCCTAAGATGATATTGGCACCGAAAGCGATAAACATCGTGATGATGGCTGAGATAGGCTCAAAACCTAGTAAATCAGCGGCAGCGATAGCAGCAAACAACATCGCAAAGAAGATAATCGCATAACCGACTAGGTCAGAGATTTTCTTATCGCCCATCGTCTGTTCTAAACCAACTTTCGCAGGCAATTGATTGACTTGGGTATTTTCAAGTAGACCTTTGATGATGTTGGCGACCATACGTACCACATAGAAGGTCACGATTAAAATCGCAGCTGCCATAAAGATATTTGGCAAGGCTTCCATGATTTTGTTGAGCATGTTGGTTGCAGGGCGAGCAATCACATCGATTTGCAGAGCATTTAAAGCAGCGATAATCGTTGGGATAATAACCACTAAAAATGCTAGTGAACCAGCAATATTAGGTAAGCTGTTCTGCTCGCTTAAACCTGCTTTTGACGCCAGTTTTTGCACATCAAAAGTAGAAACCAAATTGGTCACAATGCCGCGTACGACTTTGGCGATGATATAACCCACTACAAAGACCACACCAGCGATGAGAATATTAGGAATAAAGCTGAAGATTTTATCAACCATATTGGTCAATGGTGCAAATAAACCATTAAGCTGTAGCTGACCAAGTACCATGGTCAATACAATCAATAAGATAAACCAGTAAACCATATCAGCAATAGTGCTGCTCAATGGTTTGACACCAGCTTTAGCACTTAAACGCTCATCCATCGAGGTTTTTGCTAGCGCCGCGTTAATCGCTGTACGAACAACGGTGGCAATCACCCAGCCAATCACACCAACTGCAATCGCAGCAATGATATTAGGTATAAAGGTCAAGACTTGATTGACCATGTTAGCAAATGGGGTTGAAATAGAATTTAGATTTAGTTGACTGAGCGCGCCAGCGATGGCGATGATGAAAATAAACCAAAAAACAATTTTTGAGATAATACCCTCTAAATCGTAGCTTTTACCAGTGGAAGAACTCATCTGCTGGTTGAGATTTACCTTCGATAACACACCGCGTACAAGGGCAGCGATACCCAATGCCACGAGCCAGCCAATGATGAAAATTAGAATAGCGCCGATGATGGAACCAATAGGGCCACCAAGATAACCGTTGAACGATGTATACATTGGATTCATCCTGTCCTCCTTTAATGATCATGCATCAGCCATCAAATAATGCTATTGAATATAAGCCTAGTTATTTGTAGCAAACACATACCTAATTATTAGTATTTTTAATTGATATTATTTAAGAAGCTTTTTTTATAAGACCTTAGTCAACATTCTGTATTGACAGTTAACAAAATCTACGTTCTGTTACTTCTTACCTTAACCAATTTAGCTTAGCTGATGTAATGAGGGATTTAAAGACAGAAAGCTTAACTACTTACTATAGTTGTGTGATAAGTTGTTAATTTGACGGCAAATATTAACATAGACTGTACATTTGACCGATAATTTCAAGGGAATCGTAGCTCCTAAAACCAAGATTTGCTATGATAGAAGAATGTGACATCTTGCCACTATCCTTACAATTTGAGAGTATTCTATGAAAAAAATTACTACCTTAAGCATTAGTGCCCTTGCTAGTGCGATGTTATTAGTCACTGGCTGTAACGCCAGCAATGGTAATAAAGAAAGCGCTGCTAAAAGCGTTTCAGTGACTGAAAAAAGCCCAGCCAATGAAAAAGTCGGTTACAGCTTAGGTTATATGATGGCAGAAGGTAATAAAGAAGCGGTTGGCGATCTGAATCTTGATACCTTTGAAAAAGGCTTCCGTGATGGCTATGAAGGTAAAAAGGGTGCGTTGACGCAAGAACAAATGCAAGAAGTCTTGATGACCTATCAAAAAGAGCAAGAAGAGAAGTTTGTTAAAGATATGGAAAGTAAAGCGGGCGAAAATAAGACCAAAGGTGCGGCATTCTTAGCAGAAAATGGTAAGAAAGCTGGCGTGAAAACCACCGCTTCTGGCTTACAATATAAAGTATTAACTGCTGGTACTGGCAAATCACCAAAAGCTACTGACGTGGTTGAAGTCAACTACGAAGGTAAATTGCTTGATGGTACAGTATTTGACAGCTCTTATGAGCGCGGTGAGCCAATCGAATTCCCACTAAACCAAGTTATCGCTGGCTGGACGGAAGGTCTACAGTTGATGAAAGAGGGTGGCAAATACGAGTTCTATATCCCATCTGATATCGCTTATGGCGAAGCGGGTAACGCAGGTATCGAGCCAAACAGCACCCTTATCTTTACTGTTGAGTTATTAAAAGTAAAATAAGCCGTTATTAGATTTATAACCCTTTTAAGCCATGGTGATTACTAAAAGGCGTTTATAAAAAATGGTTATAAAAAAGCGTTTATGAAAGACAAAAAAGCCCTCACATATTATGAGGGCTTTTTGCTGCGTGGTAGTTAATGGTTAATTATCAATTGATTAATGAATGGCTAACTAACATATGGACGCTCAGCTTATAGGTTTTTTTAAGTTATAAAGTTTTTTGGAACACTTTAGAGTTACGACCGTTATTATATTTCTCACGGCGCGCTTCCGGTAGGGCGCTTGCTTCAACTTCCACAAAACCTTGCTCGACAAACCAATGCGCCGTACGAGTGGTCAGAACAAATAACTTATGCAGACCATGGCTGCGTGCTTGTTGCTCTAAAAATGCTAGCAAGTCAGCACCGCGGCTGCCACTACGGTATTCAGGATGTACCGCCACACAAGCAACTTCTGCCGAATCTGCATCTAACGGATAAAGTGCGGCGCAGCCTAAAATCATGCCGTCACGCTCAATGACGCTATAATGATCAATCTCTTGTTCTAAGCGCTCGCGTGAGCGGCTGACCAAGATGCCTTGTTCTTCTAGCGGTGATAATAGCTCAATCAGCCCGACCACATCGTCGATATTGGCACGGCGAATCTCTTCATAAGGGTCATGGCTAATCAAAGTACCAGAACCATCACGGGTAAATAGCTCTTCGAGGAGCGCGCCATTTTTAGCATAAGAGATGATATGGGTGCGATGAACCCCTTGGCGGCAAGCATTACTGGCGCAGCTTAAGAAATAATTAATCTCACAGTTTAAATCACGATCCCGTAAGAAGCGGTCGACTTCATTTGGAATCATCTCACGTAGCAAGCGGTTATCATGATTGATACCGGCTTCTTCGCCTAAGAAGATCAGCTTATCGGCACCTAGTGCCACGGCGGCACTAAGCGCAACATCTTCAGCCAATAAGTTAAAGACTTCACCCGTTGCTGAATAACCCATTGACCCTAAAATCACGATATGGTCATGCAAAAGGTTATTTTTAATGGCCTCAACATCGATAGAACGCACTTCACCGGTCATCTGATAATCAACGCCATCACGAATACCATAAGGACGGGCGGTGACAAAGTTGCCCGAAACCGCATCGATACGCGAGCCGTACATCGGTGAGTTTGCCAAGCCCATCGATAGTTGGGCTTCAATTTGCAAACGAATAGCACCAACGGCTTGTAAGATAGACGGCATGGCGACGCGCGGAGTCACGCGGATATCTTGATGCAATGGCGAAGCAATGTCTGCGTCTTTAAGGTTTTTTTCGATTTGCGGTCGCGCCCCGTGTACCAATACCAGCTTGATACCCAAGCTATGCAATAAAGCAAAGTCATGAATCAGCGTACTGAAATTGGGATGATTGACCGCCTCACCGCCAAACATAATCACGAAAGTCTTACCGCGATGAGTATTAATGTAAGGGGCAGAGTTACGGAACCAGTGAACGTATTCAGGGTTAATCTGTGGCATGGCGCTAGTAGTCATAATGGGAGCAATAGTCGTTAGAATAAGAAAAGGAGCGTGACAGCAAAAGCCTGTCGCTAATGAATTACCATAGCAAAAAACGCCGTTATGAGCTATCTTTTATTTCAGCCGCGTTAAGAAGTCTTAGTAGTAAATAGATGATATACACAACCTCAACACGGGATTAGTGTACGGCTAAACGCTTTTTGTTATGCTAAGCGCTATTGCTTTAACGATAGCTTACGCAGATAATTGACAAAAATAATAATCGCTAAAAATAGTAATAGCAAAAAGTTAACATTAATAATGATGACGATATATGATGATGGCTAAGCTAAAAAATTAAGTAATAAAATAGTTGCTTATATAGCATTGGATATTTTAAGAACGATTCAGTTTTACCAGCTTGTTTTATTAAAAGCCTTTTTTATTACGAGACTGTTTTATTAAAAGATTGTTTTATCGATACATTAACTAGGGATAATGAATGTCATGAAGAAAAGTAACCATTTTGCAAACCCATTCAGTGCGTGGAGCGGACACCGCTTATTTCATGTTGTCGCCGGTACGCTTGTTGGCGTGATGGCAGTGACGCAGGCGTCAGCAATGCTACCAACGCCAGAACAAGCCGTTGATAACTCAGTGGCAGTACAATCAAACACCAACCAAGGCAGTAGCTCAAATGCGCAAGCGGTCAATAGCAAAATCACTGCGTCATTGATTAGTGTCGATGCCAATGGTCAGGAATTGCTAGTACCAGTTAATGCCAATACGCGTTTGCAGTCAGGTAATGTTTTGGAATATCAAGGCTACTTTACCAATACCAATGCCGATCGCGTCCGTAAAATGACGGTGACGATGAGTATTCCAGAGCAAGTAGAATTGCTACGAGCGGTATCACCTGATTTTCCATACGGCAGTGCCGATGGCAATACTTTTGCCCGTATGCCATTACGTGGCAAGGTCGATAATCAACTACAAGAGATTCCATTGAAGTTTTATAAAGCGGTACGTTGGGACTTAGAAGGCGTTGGTCTTAATGATACGGTGGTAGTAAAATATCGTGCACGCGTTAAATAAGATAATTCTTTAGATTTGCTGCATTAAAAAAGCACCACAGTTAACGCTGCGGTGCTTTTTTATTAACGATTTTTTGAGAGTTAAATTAGGTAAAATAGCTTTTGCTATCTTGGTTTAACTTCTACATTAAAGGGTTGCCTATTTACTCTGCGATTTTTCTTTCAGTGCTTTGTCTTCAATAAGTTGCTTAATGGCAGCAATTTGCGAGGTAGTGGCTTGCGTGCCAGCCGTCATTAGCGCGCGGCGCTGGCTGGTATCTAGCGAGCTAATATGACCGACATCTGGGATAATGATAATATCAGCGCGATCACGCTCATGGCGCATCGATGCAGAACGACTGGTGCTTGCTTTGCCAGTATCAGAAACATTAGTAGCGTTATAAAAATTTGCTACCATATTGCTCTCAAGAAAGCCCCAAAAACTGCTTAATGAATTGATAGTAGGCATTTTATTGTTAGCGGAACTATTAACGTTAGCAGTAGTCACATCAACGGCGATAATAATATCGGCACCCAAATCACGCGCGGTATCGACCGGTACTAAGCTGACCACACCGCCATCGATATATTTTTTACCGACTTGTTCAGGAATGCGCGGGGCAATAAAAATATTGGGCACACTACAGGATGCTTGCACCGCAAGACCAGCATTACCACTACTAAAAACGGCCTTTTTTAGCGTGTGTTTTTCGGCAGCGACCGCGGCAAAGCTTATCGGAAAGTCTTCTATATTGCGCCCGCTTACTTTTTTATTAATAAAGTTTTTAACCTTGATACCTTCGATAAAGCCTTGGTTGGATAAGGTAAAATCTGTCAATTCGCTATCAGAAGTATTTAACGCTAATTGTTCAAGCTGTTTGGCGTTATAACCACTGGCATATAAGCTGCCCACTAAGCTACCGACACTGGTGCCGACTACTAGCGTCGGCGTGATACCATTTTCTTCTAACGCCTTAATCACCCCAATATGTGCAAAGCCTTTCGCACCGCCGCCGCCTAAGACTAGGGCGACTTTTGGTTGATTGTTTATAGGCGTGACTGTCTCATTAACTGGTGTCAGAATCTGACACGCGCTAATAATTAGTCCTAATATGCTGAGCATGCTGAATCGTAATAATCGTGATAAATGACGAGAGGGGTAATGGTTAGCAGGTGAAAACATAAAAAACCTTAGCAAAAATCATCATGTAAAATAAAAGCCTGCGTGGTAAGCCCATCATTAATAGCTTATGCAGAAATCAGCTAGACGCCGTATTGCTAAATAGCTTAGCATAAGCAAGTCGCTTGTCCGTTATAATCATTATGACTGAGTGTTTTATAGTAGGTTCATGATTATAATTTTTATAAGACGGCATAGACGTTACAACCTAGACTTTAAAATAAGACCGTTAATCAGATAGTATTTACCTTTATATAATTAGGATGATTGATGCCCATATCGGTTAAGCACACGACAGTGAATTCATCAGACCGTATAAGATCTGATATGCCCGTTTCGGCGCTCGATATGCCGGTGACGGCGCTAGCGGGTGTGGGCTCGAAAGTGGCCGAGCAATTAGCCCAATTGGGTATTGTGCGTATTTTTGATTTGTTGCTACATCTGCCGCGCGATTATGAAGATCGTAGCCGACTGCTATCGATAGCCGATGTGGCGCATGGCCAAGCCGCCTTGATTACCGGGCGGGTGGTGCATGTCGATATCAAGCGTAGTGGTATGACAGTGGTGATAGATGATGATACTGGCACGATATCTCTGCGTTTTTTTAAGGTGTATCAAGGTCTTGCGCAAACGATGAGTCTTGGCACACAGCTGCAAATATTTGGTGAAGTTAAAGTCAGTCGTTACGGTAAGCAGATACATCATCCTGAATATCAAATTATCAGCAGCAATGAAGCCATCGTCAATACAGGATTACAGCCAATTTATCCTAGCGTTAAAGGCTTGCATCAAAATAAGCTGCGCACGCTCATCAAGCTTGCGCTGCAAACGGTTCGTACTCAAGGTTTACCGATGACTTTGTTTACGCCGGCTGACTTTGCCGTTGTCGCTGATTTACCGTTAGCGCCTTTTGAGCCTACTAAATTTTTGGTTGTAGAAACAGAGTATGCAGACGATATATTTTCAACTCTCGCGCGTAGTGTGCCTGACAATTCGATTAGCAATAGTGTAAATAATGAAGTTAAGTCAGAGACTGTAAGCACGACTCATAATAACGTCTACAATTTAACCATATTCGAAGCCTTGGTATTACTGCATACGCCGCCTACCTATACCGACGCGGGGCGACAATATCAACTGCTGACGCAATTAAGTGCCCGCACCCATGCTGCCTGTCAGCGTTTAATCATTGAAGAATTGACCGCGCATCAGCTAAGTCTATTATATCGCCGTCAACAATTACATCAGTATAAAGCGCCCAAATGTGCTAGCCAAAGTCCACTTACGGATAAGCTATTTGCCGCGTTACCGTTTGACTTAACCGGCGCGCAAAAAAGAGTCATGAAAGATATAACGGCTGATATGGCGACCTCTATTCCGATGCTACGATTGGTACAAGGTGATGTTGGCGCAGGCAAAACCCTAGTCGCGGCAGGAGCAGCGGGCTATGCACTCGATAGCGGTTGGCAAGTAGCGGTCATGGCACCGACAGAAATTTTAGCAGAGCAGCATTTGGTTAATTTTAAACAATGGTTTGAACCGCTAGGCGTCGGTGTCGGCTGGCTCGCTGGCAAGCAAACGGCAAAGCAGCGTCGCGAAGCGCTAGAGGCGGTAAGCGAGAACAGCGTGCAAGTGGTGGTTGGCACTCATGCACTATTTCAGGAGCAAGTACAGTTTGCCAAATTAGGACTGGTCATTATCGATGAACAGCACCGCTTTGGCGTTGAGCAGCGCATGGCCTTGACTAATAAGGGCGTGGCCAATAGCACGCCGCATCAGCTGATTATGACCGCAACCCCGATTCCGCGTACGTTAGCGATGAGCCTTTACGGCGATATGGATACCTCCATCATTGATGAGCTACCACCGGGACGTACGCCAATTACGACGGTGACTATTGACCGTAACCGCCGTGATGAAGTGATTGAACGTATTGCGGTAAATTGTGAGGCAGGCAGGCAGGCGTATTGGGTATGTTCATTGGTAGAGGAATCTAGCGTCCTTGACGCACAAGCTGCTGAAGCCACTTATGAAGATTTAAATGAGCGCTTGAATATTCGCATTGGCTTAGTGCATGGCAAAATGAAATCCGCTGATAAACAAGCCATCATGCAAGAGTTTAAAACTGGTAATCTTGATTTACTGATTGCCACTACAGTCATCGAAGTTGGCGTTGATGTACCTAATGCTTCACTCATGGTCATCGAAAATGCCGAGCGCTTGGGATTATCGCAATTGCATCAATTGCGCGGGCGAGTAGGGCGTGGTTCGACCAAAAGCTATTGTGTACTGCTATATCAAAAGCCGTTGTCGGAGACAGGCACTGAGCGCTTAAATGTCCTGCGCGAAAGTACCGATGGTTTTGTCATTGCACAAAAAGACCTAGAGCTGCGAGGACCTGGTGAGCTGTTAGGTAAACGTCAAACCGGTAACGTCGGTTATTATTTGGCTGACCTTATTCGGGATGAGCAGTTATTTGCTATTGCGCAGCGCTTAGCGAAACACCTTATTGCCGACCCAACACGTAAAGCAGACGTAAGCCAACTTATCCACCGCTGGATGCCAGAAGCCAGTCGCTATACCAATGCTTAGCAGAGGTTTTAGTAAATAAAAAAGAGGATAGCTAGTGCTATCCTCTTTCGTATCTAAAAAGCAATATTCTTAAAGAAAGGTTCAAAAGAAAAATTATTTATCTTTTTTTTCATTTTTTCTCAGGCCTTTCTTTTTTTTGCCCTTTTTACATCTTTTTTAAGATCTTTAAGCTTTTTCTTTTCCTTCTCAATCTTCGCTTTAGCGTCTTTGATATCTTTTTTAAGGTCTTTTACTTTCTCTTTATTAGCCATAATTGACTCCTTGGTTTGTGATTCGAACTACTGGTTATCAGTTGTCTTAGCATCATTACAAAATCAAAGCAGCCTAAGACTAAACTGTTGTACTAATTAATTATATGACCATGACAGTATAATGGTTTTGATGAGTACATTAATGATATTAGCAGATTGCAAAAATAACTCAACATTAAACTGTAGCTAGTGTGTAAGTTTTTCTAAACATACTTTATAGTTGGTTTTATTGCTTTAAATTTATTATCACTATTTATAGATACCTTATTTATCGATACTATTGTAATAGGCATAATAAAAGCTGGCTCGAAGCGGAAATAAAGTAAAGTATGTGTAGCGCTAAGCAAGTTGGTCGTCTCAAACTTACCGAAGATGGCATAGAAGAGTAATATCCATAGTAGTCAGTAGTCAGTAGTCAGTAGTCAGTAGTCAGTAGTCAGTAGTCAGTAGTAATTTTTCAATTAGATTCAGTAGCTTACTTTATAGTCTTGGGATAAAAATATAGACTCGAAAGATATCTGTACTTATTGACGCGCTGATGAGATAAGCTACAATGTCCAAAATCTATCACTATTTTCAGCCTAGTTTTTAACCTTATCATTCGCTATTTTTATAATAGTCAAAAGGTGAGTAGTAGCTAGATATTCATTATTGCTCTTATTTACAGAGACCGTTTATGAGTGACCTTCAAGACCCTAATGACAAGCCAGTAGTCGATGCTGATACGATTAGCAAAGCGGAGCTACCGCCATACCGCCAAGCTGATGGACGAGCGCCTAAACCATCATCAAAATTTCCCTTATGGTTATTACCAGTTTTGGCTATCGTGCTTGTAATCGGGGTGTTGGTTGGTAAATACTGGGGCGACGATAAAGCAGCGAGTGATGAGTTACCAGCGGCTAGCAGTGCGCAAAGCGCAACTGCCGACCCAAAAGATAGCAGCAACCAGCAAGCGGTACTATCAGTCGAAACAGTATCGCCAAGCCAAGCCAGTATTGGTAACACGCTGAGTGCCGATGGCACCATCAACGCTAAAGATGTCGCTAATGTGAGTGCCAAAGTAAACGGCGTTGCTATCGAACGTATATTGGTTCAAGAGGGCGATCGCGTCAAAGCGGGGCAAGTACTGGCGATATTTGATACCGATGCCATGGAGCAGCAAGTTTTGCAAGCTGAGGCAGATGTTGCCGAAGCAGAAGCAACGCTTGCCAATGCGACTGCCGATGCAGCCCGCGTCCTGCCGCTGATTGAGATAGATGCCATTAGTAGACAGGAAGCGGATCGCTATCGTACCTCTAAACTGCAAGCACAAGCGGCACTACAAGCATCTAAAGCGCGACTCAGTACCCAGCGTTTAAGCGTCAATAATGCCAATGTGGTCGCACCAGTGAGCGGTGTCATCAGTGAAAAAATGGCTGAGGTCGGTATGGTCGCTGGTGGTGAGCCATTATTTACCATTATTAAAGGCGGTGTTTTAGAGTGGCGCGCGGATATCGATCCTAAACTCCTTGGTGAAGTCAATGTCGGCACGCCAGTAAGTGTCAGCTTGCCTGGCGGCGATTCTGTCATGGGGCAAGTAAGCCGTATCGCACCAACGGCTGACAATAACCGCCAGATTACCATTTACGCCAGCCTCACTGCGAATTCAAAAGTACGGGCGGGTATGTATCAAACAGGCGAGTTTTTATTAGGTAGTACCAGTGCGCAAACTGTGCCTAATAGCGCTATTGTCAGTAATGACGGCTATGATTATGTGATGCTAGTGACCAATATTAATAGTCAAGACGGTCAAAACATTGGCCGTATCAAGCAACAGCGCGTGACCTTGGGCGAGCGCTTTGGCGACAATGTGGCGTTGACAGAACCATTGCCGGCAGAAAGCCGACTCGTGAAGCAGGGCGGTAGCTTCTTAAACGATGGCGACTTGGTACGTATCGTTGATGGTCTAAATACAGCCAATGATAAATCGGGCAGCCAAGCTAGTAAAACGGCAACTGCTGCAAGCACTGGCACAGCCACGCAGGCGCGCTCATGAGTTTAAATGTCTCCGCTTACTCGATTAGAAATCCTTTAGTTGCCATTTTGCTGTTTGTACTGCTGACTTTGGGCGGCATCTACGGTTTTATGCAAATGAAGGTGCAGCAGTTTCCTGATATTGACCTGCCAGCGGTGGTGGTCACGGTGACCTTGCCGGGTGCTGCGCCATCACAGCTCGAAAACGACATTGCTAAAAAGATAGAAAATAAGCTTACCAGTATTGAAGGCGTCAAGCATATTCGCACCAGCCTGCAGACGGGCGTAGCGACCATAGCCACCGAGTTTGTCTTAGAAAAAGACATTCAAGAAGCGGTTGACGATGTGCGCTCGGCGGTGGGTGAGGTACGTGGCGATTTGCCAGCCGCTGCCAATGATCCCATTATTACCAAAGTCTCAACGTCAGGTTTTCCCGTCGTTACCTACTCTGTTGCCTCTGAAAACATGAACGTCGAGGACTTATCTTGGTTCGTTGATGATACGGTTACTAAGCGTTTATCCGATATTCCAGGGGTCAGTACTGTTAGCCGTATCGGCGGTCTGCAGCGTGAAATTACCGTTGCTGCTGACCCGATTGCTTTGAGTGGTTTGAAATATCCTATCGCCCAGCTATCAAATCAAATTACCGGTATTCAGCAAGACAGCTCAGGCGGTGAAGCGGAAGTAGGCAAAACCACACAGACTATTCGCGTGCTTGGCGCTGTTGAAAGGGCTAGTGATTTAAACAACTTACAAGTCGCTGTGCCGACAGGTGGTACGCAAGCGCTTGGGCGTATGGCGCAAATCACCGATGGCGCTGCTGACCCAAGCTCGATTGCCAAGCTCGATGGCGAAACCGTAGTGGCATTTAATATTACCCGTTCGCGCGGTGCCAGTGAAGTTGAAGTTATGGAGTTGGTTGATGCTGAGCTTGCCAAGTTGTCAGCCGATGTCGGCAATATCGATATTGAAAAAGTCTATGATCGAGCCACGCCAATTGCCGAAGACTATCAAGCGTCTTTACGCATGCTGATTGAAGGCGGTTTGCTTGCCGTGGTGGTGGTGTTCTTGTTTTTACGTAATATCCGTGCCACCTTTGTGGCGGCTGTAGCGTTGCCGTTGTCTGTCATTCCTACCTTTTTAGGTATGTATCTATTTGGCTTTAGCTTAAATATTATTTCTTTACTAGCACTGTCTTTGGTCATCGGTGTTTTGGTCGATGATGCGATTGTAGAAGTCGAAAACATCATCCGCCATTTGCGTATGGGTAAGACGCCTTATGAAGCGGCGATGGAAGCTGCTGACGAGATAGGCTTAGCAGTCGTCGCGACCACTTTTACTCTAATTGCGGTGTTTTTACCGACTGCATTTATGGGCGGGATTGTTGGACAATTTTTCCGACAATTTGGTTGGACTGCAGCATTATCCATATTTGCGTCGTTAATGGTCGCGCGTCTTATCACGCCGATGATGGCTGCTTATATATTACGACCAGAAAAAAAGCACGTTGAAAAACAAAGCGCGTTGATGGATTGGTATCTTAAAGTGGTGTCATGGACGCTGCATCATCGCTGGATTACGATGGGGGCGACGTTAATACTATTTGTGGCATCGTTGGCCTTAGTGAAATTACTACCAACCTCTTTTATTCCTGATAATGATATTGACCAGACGCGGGTTGAGATTGAGCTGACCCCTGATTTGGCGCTAGAAGATACCGAGCGTGTTGCGGCGATGGCCAGTGAGCGTATATTGGCCATGCCTGAAGTAATCCATATTTTTACCTCGGTAGGGGAAGCGCAAGCGGCAATGGAAGCCAGCTCTGGCGGCAAAGCTGAAAATATCGCGGGTTTGGATGTGGTGCTTGCTCCAAGAGCAGAGCGTGCCTCTAAGCAAGAAATCGAGCGTAAAATCAGTAGTGTGTTGTCAGAAGTACCGGGTGCGCGCTTTACCGTTGGCTTATCGAGTGGCGGTGAAACTGGTTATAATTTTTCTTTGACCAGTACTGATCCGCGCCTGCTTGAGCAGACAGCGCAGCAAATGATGGCAGAGATTCGGGCGTTACCAAGCGCGGGTGCTGTCACCAGTGATCGCAGTCTGCCGCGCCAAGAGCTGACAGTGACACCAAACAGGCTAGCGATGGCGGATAAAGGCGTGACCACGCAAGATATTGCCACCACCTTACGTGTAGCGACCGTTGGCGACTATGAGCAGCGTTTATCTAAACTGAATCTCGATACGCGCCAAGTCCCTATCGTAGTGCGCCTGCCAGATATCGCTAAGCAAAACGTCAGTCAGTTAGAAGGCTTATATGTGCCGAGTGCCTTACTTGCAGGACAAGGCGTACGAGTAGGTGAAGTTGCGTCATTAAACTTTGGTACTGGACCTGCGCAAATCAGCCGTCTAGACCGTGAGCGCGCGATTAGTATCACTGTTCAGCCTGCCAATGGCGAGCTGGGTGACTTGGTGCAAGCGGTTAAAGCCATACCTAGTATGCAACAGCTGCCAGCCTCTATTACCATTATTGACCAAGGGCAAGCAGAAAACATGGCTGAGCTATTTAGCGGTTTTGTGATTGCGATGTCGGTTGGCGTGGTCTGTATTTTAGGCGTGCTTATTTTATTATTTGGTCGTATATTGCAGCCATTTACTATTTTGATGGCGTTACCGCTTTCTATCGGTGGCGCTTTTGTGGGCTTGGTGATTACCAATAGCAGTCTGTCGATGCCGTCGATGATTGGTTTTATTATGCTGATGGGTATTGCGACCAAAAACTCTATCTTATTGGTCGATTATGCATTGATTGCGCAGCGTCGAGGCTTGGCGCGTTTTGATGCCATTATCGACTCTTGTCGTAAGCGTGCGCGGCCGATTATTATGACCACCATTGCGATGGGTGCGGGCATGATGCCATTGGTCTTTGGTTGGGGCGATGCTGATCCCACCTTTCGCCGTCCGATGGCTGCCGCGGTCTTGGGCGGTTTGGTTACCTCAACCTTATTAAGCCTGGTGGTCATACCCGTGGTTTATACCTTGATGGATGATTTATCAGGATGGTTTAGCAAATGGTTAATACCGCATGGGAAAGATAAGGAAAGTGTCGTTATTGAAAAGTAAACTATGTTGAGAAAGCATAAAGCATGATGCTCAAATATAGCCAACTACCAAAATCATCAAGTAGATAAGGTAAGTTATCCATTGAATATTGATATTGAAGGTGTAAAGTATTAGTTTTGTTTAAGGAGCTTTATTAAAATATTAATTAATATTCATAAAATTTCATATAATCTTGTGAAAGAGTGTTTTCAAGTTTGGATGCTTATTAATATTTGATATTTTATAAAACCTTGAATTTAAACCATAAATAAAATTAATTTTTGTAAAAATAATGTGATTGGGTCGATAAAAGTATTGAAATCCATTAAATATTGCTTTATTGTAGCGGTATCAATTTTACTGAAAATGACAATGCTATAACATTATAGTATGACTATTGCGCTATAGCATTTTACATTGACATAAAGCAGACGGTTTGGTAATCTGAGCGTTAAGCTGTTCGCTTTCTACATGCTGTAGTTAATAGCGAAGTATACCGTACTATCTATACATGAGTAGTTCTTACATCGATATGAGGAAATAAAGATGAAACAAAAGTATCTAGCAGTAGCATTGAGTGCTATCTTCGCAGCAACAGCACTAGCAGGTTGTGGTAGTGATGGCGATAGCAATTATAATCCTACGCCTACGCCTACGCCTACGCCTACGCCTACGCCTACGCCTACGCCTACGCCTACGCCTACGCCTACGCCTAC
>NZ_JBXWIV010000025.1:0-41097 GCF_058197955.1 Janibacter sp. CoH_79_TC_3 | reverse complement strand
AAAGGACTGAGTCCTGTGCAATACAGAACTCAGTCCTTGGGGTAAACTAAACCGTCCAATATTTGGGGGTCAGTTCACAATAACCCTTTTTTTAGAAAGCATTATGGCGGGTAAGGAGAGTATGCATATTATCCCTGGTAATATCGATACCGACAATGCTACTGCTAGCAATGCCGAAGGTGATTGTTGCTCAATGACGGTACTTCCAGAACCTTGCTGAAAGCCAGCCACTTGTAAAATAAGACCTGCTAAGCCAGCGCCCAAGGCTAAACCAATTTTTTCGCCCCAAATCCATATACCAGTAAACGCACCCTCATCATCAACACCTGTTTTTTGTCTTTGTTGCGCAATAATGTCCGGAACAATCGCAAAGCAAAATAATTGCTGACCAGCATTGGCTATACCAAATAATATTACTGCGAACCAGAATCCGACAGGACCATACATGGCAAGCCAAAGTGACGCTGTAGCAGCGCTATAAAGAATAGTCGCAACGACGAAACCGTTGTGCTTACCGATGCGGCGCGCAAGCCAAGTCCAACACCAAGTGGTAGCGACTGTTAATAAAGTTAAACCTAAGAATAATTTAGAGATAGTCTCAGGATTATTACCTAACCAATACTTGCTATAAAATGGCAGCATTGCTGTGCTTAACGCGACTGATAGCATTTGAATTAAAAAAGCTATCCATAACCAGCTAAAGGCTCGATTCCGAAAAGGAGCTAGAATCGAGCCACTTTTTACATTTAACTGCGAGCGCTTAATCTGAGATCCACCAGTACCAATCACAGCGCTAGCCATGCCAGCAAATGCAATTAAAGCAATGATAATGGACATGTAAGTATAACCATCATACCCGCCACCTTTACTTGAGACTAACAGAGGAGCTACTGCTCCTGCTAATAGAAAACCTAACGCCAAGATAGCACTACGCCAAGCGGCTATTCGCGTACGAGTATGCGGATCGTCTGTAACTTCTGCGAGTAATGTCGCATAAGGGACTGTAAATAGTGAATATCCTGTACTTGTTAGCGTATAAAATACTACTATCCATGCCAGAGTTGATTGCCAACTTGATAGATTCGGTGGCGAAAACATCATGACAAAAGCAATCGAGAATACTATAGCTCCGACTGCCATAATTGGACGTCGTCGTCCCCAACGAGTATTAAGACGATCGGACCACCGTCCTAGTAGAGGATCAAATACTAACTCCCAAATTTTAGGAATAAGAATTCCTAACCCTGCCGCACCAGGGGGAATGCTTAAAATTTCCGTCATGAAAAAAAGCAGTAAAATTTGAGGTGTTAATATGAATATGGCAGGTCCAAGACTCCCCATGCCATATGAAGGAGCAAACCAGCGAGTTGGTAACCCAGATGCTGTAAGTCGATTTTGATTCATCCTTTGAATCTCCTAAGATTAAAATCCTTGTTATATTGAAAAGCTATGTGTCTACATCAGCAAACCTAGTGTTTTTGCTCTAGCCACCGCCAAAGCTCGGCTATTAACCTGAAATTTTGCATTGATACGCTTCGCATGAGCCTTTACGGTATGAAGTGAAATCGATAAAATTTCTGCAATCTCAGCATTTGAATGACCTTTAGCTATCAGTTCTAGAACAACATGCTCACGTGGGCTTAGCAGTGTTTCAGTACTTGCAGTGATGGTTGTAGGGAGTACTTTCGTCTTTGGATTCTCATTAAACGCTATAGCGGAGTTAGAATGACCCTCTAATAGAATCTGGCCTTGTCCCTGACGAATCGCCATAACCGTTGCAGAGGCGAGCATACGTTCGGCTTGCCGTATGTCACCACGTTGATGACGCGCCTTTCCAAGAGCCATCAAAGCTTGACTCACAATAACTTGAAAGCCGAATCCTTCAGCTTTTTCTAAAACCTGAGTTAATACTTGTATGGCTTTATCTAGTGACCCCTGAGAAGTTAGAGCCTGAGCATGTAAAAAGCTCATCAACGCAAACAGTTCAGGAGTAGAACTAGGAGGAGTAAGTGAAGTTGGGTCATTATACTTTTGCCACAGACGCTCTAAAATATTCATAACAGGTTGGTATTGTTGGGCTAATAGCTCAACACTAGCTTTTCCTACGATAAGTACACTACGATATATCGGCTCTGATACACCTCGTGCATATAAGGCTCGTTGCACTTCAGCTAGTCGCTGCTGTGCCTGTTCATGATTACCATTACGCGCATCTATCTGTGCTAATAAGATATAACTATAAAAAAATACTGGTGTGCCAGATGCCATTGATAACTCTTGTCCTTGCTCTAAGGGTAGTCGAGCACCGTCATCGTCACCTGTTAACATTAATAGCCATCCGTGGCGTATACGTTCTGAACCGCTGAGCAGGGTAGAACCGCCACTTTGACCAATTAGTACTTTAAGCTTATCTAGTACTTGCAAAGCTCTATGCAAATGACCTGCTAACTCTTCAACTTGCACTTGATCTAATAATAATTGACATTCAAGCAGCATCTTGTCTTTAAGACGAGCCAATTCTAATCCTTGCATTTGGTGACGTTGAGCTTGTTCATACTGACCTAAAGCCAACTGCGCCCGCGTCATACAAGAAAAGCATAGAATCATTTGAGTCCAGTCTTTATTTTTATTAAGCTCAATCAAAGCCTGACTACTCAAATGACAAGCTTCTTGAGCTTGTCCTCTATGCAAGGCCAACTCAGCTTGTATAGCCAATTTGCTGCCAATCCACTGCTGTTGGTTTGGAAGAGTAGACAAATAACACTCAGCCAACTCTAAATTACCAGCCATAATTAAAGAACGAGTTGCAACGATTAAGGCTTTAGGTTGATGAGTAAAATCATCTACTTCTAATTCATTAAGACCAGATAAAATAAGAGATAGATTGTTTTCAGCAAATAGTTGATTAAGAGCAACTTTAGAAAGTGCCTTTACGGCACGAGTAGTATCCGAAACCCTAATAGCATAGCTAAATAAAGTTAAGCTTTGTTCGCTAAGATCAAGCCAATCGAGCACACCAATTAATGCTTTTTTAGCATCAGGGTAACGTTCTCTCAATACCGAGCGTAAAGGCTCATATACAGTAAAACGATTAGTACTACCTGGTAACGTGCGTAGAAAGGATTGTCTCGCTATCAGTTGCTGTAATGAGAACTTTTCTCCAGATATTACAGAGCAAATCGCACTATCAATAAATGGGGCATGTGCGATAACGTTAAGCAAATGTCTATCAGACAAAGGCATTAACCCTAATACTTCTTGATCAAGGTAATCGAGTAAATATGGAGAACGGTGTAGATTGGTTTGCGTATGAGATTGGCGACTAGTTTGGGCATAAAGAAATAAACGAACTCCTGCAACCCAGCCATTTGTTTGATCATATAAGCTTTTAGCACAGAAGCTTTCTTCAGGAGACATTAAAGCTAGTATAGAAGTGAGTTCTGGCACTGTGAGCTCTAAATCCTCACTATTTAACTCTATTAGTTGCCCCTCTAATAAAAGTCGGCCAAGAGGCCACTTTGGTTTATGACGAGCCGTTATCAACCACTGGCTACTACTCTGTTGTATAAAGTCTAGTAACCAATCATCAGTATCAGCACTAGGCCGATAATCATCCAGTATAATTAAAGCGTTAGAACAAGCGTCTAAAGCTTCAAGTAAGTCTTCACATAACCTGTGATCCTCAGTTTCCGGCAGCCCTAGAGCTGCCGAAATCCGAGTCATGATGAGCGCTGACGTCAACGGCTGATTAGAGGGTAGTGAAATTCTTAGCACTCTAAAAATACTGTCTAATTCAGAGAACTGACATGCTAATACTGTCTTACCGAACCCAGCTGGAGCGCACAACAGCCTAATTTGAAGTATTTTTTCTGGCGCTAAAGCCGTCAGTAAACGCGGACGAGCAATGACACCATCGAGAGTACTAGGAGAACTTAAATAATCCATAGCAAGATCTCCTTATTTAACCTTTAATACACGATTTAAATACCAGACTCACAAGTTACTGTTAATCCGCAACCCTGTGCGCCTGTAAACCCATCCAAGAGCTCGAAGAACGCGTCAGGGTCTACTGCTTGTTCAGGAGACATCACACCAGTACCTTGAATTTTATTATTTAAGAGTAAAGGTAAAAACAGAGCCAGTGGAATACCGGTCACTGCACTCATCCCGCCAGCAGGAACTGCTTTAAGAGTGGCACCAACACGAAGCGGAAGACCGTTTTTTGTTCCTTCAGCATAAGCTACGATACCTAGAGCATCTCTTTCTTCAACTTCATTTAAACGCTCTCTTCTTTTTTCACGACCGCCATCACTCATGAGAGCGGCAGCAGCAGCATCTATAGTCATAGAGCCTTCACGTACATGATTAGATATCGTCTGCAGATCATCAATGATAGCTTCAACGCCAAGCATACCGTTCATACAATTTTTTAAGTCTGGGAATTTACGTGGGAAAGTCACTGCTTCAGGATGACCAATGCTCCATAAATCTAGTGAACCATAACCTGGGTAATTAAAACTACGTTTCTCCAAAGGCATGTGATCCTCTACGACTCCGTCTTGTACTAAAGGGATTTTCTCTGTTAAACAATGAACTAAATGTACCGCGGCTGCATCCGCACTCGCAGCAGCTTCGCCTTTTTCAAAGAAACCGTCATCTTCATTATGAGCATTGGATAAGCGCCAAGCAGAATATAGGGTATCAACGTGATCCAATTGTTGGGTGGCTTTCATCGCTAGCATATTAGCGATACCAGGACTGGCTCCCAAACCGATAACTGCTGTAACACCTTTATCAACAGCTTGCTGATGTAAATCCATCATTTCTAAAGTAGGTTCCCAATCATCACAAATATCGCAATAATGCTTACCTTCATCAATAGCGGCTTGTAATACAGGTACACCAAAGCGAAAGAAAGGTCCTGCCGAGTTAATAACGACATCACACTCTCGAATAGCAAGTCGCATCTCTTCAATGTTAGTAATATCTAGATACTGAGCAGAAAAACGTTCGTCCTCTAAAGAAGATGCAAAACGAGATGCACGATCATAGTCTATACCCGCAAGTACTACTTGCTCTATAAAATCAAAGGTTTTCATAGTTCGTACCGCAGCACGTCCCATACTACCGCCACCACCTATTGCTAATACTTTCATTATAATTTTCCTTGAAGTTAAATAAGCCCGCACGTTATATATGTCAGACTAAATGTTGGCTAACTACGTAGCCAATTAAAATTTCACACCCATACTTAATGAGACAAAGTCTCGGTCTACTAGATAGTTGTAGTCACCACCAAAATAGTTTTTAGTTTTTAATGTGGCCTCATAACGATCTTTATAAAGAGCCGTCAAAGAAAGCTCAACAGATTTAGAACCTTGGTTGAAATTAGGTCCCCAACCATTAACATCATGACCCCATATCAGCATTGGTCGTAAATTGACACCTGTATTTCCTACATTTGGAAATTGTGTAATAAGAGCAGCACGATAACCCCAAGAGTTTTTACTATAAAAACCGTCGCCATTACAATATTGTGGGTTGTCTACATTAAGTAGCGTCTCACAAACTCCTTCAGCTCCTACTTCACCATAACCATAAAGAGAGTCGCGTCCAAACCGAACTGCACCCGGTCCGGTCTTTAAGTCACCTATATGATTCCCAGCAATTTCACTTCTAAACAAAAACCATTCTGTACCGAATGCACCAGGTAAGAACTGACTAAAAGCAAGCTGAGCTTGAGACAGGGGTAGGCGATCGTAACCCTTAACATAAGTGTCCTCTGCTATGCTACCTTTGCCTTGGATCACCGTAGGACTGATCGGCTTACCGATAATTTCCTGAGAAATACTATCGACACCCAAAGCTGTGTAGGTCAAATCAGTACTATTAATCTGTAATGGCATATTAGGACGTATACTCAACTCACCAGAAAATTTGGTAGTGCCATCTGCTAATTCTGTTTTAAAGGTAGCGGCATATAATTCTACATTCTCAGGGTATTCCATTTTGTAGCCAGCCATAGGTGAATTGCCAACTAAGTCATTATCAAACAGCGGGTCTTTTACATCCAGAATGCTACTAGTTATTACACTATAATAGGGAGACCGACTATGATAGCGAGTAGCATATAAATTGAATTTAGTGTTTTTAATGGCAGGGTTGCTGAAACCTAAGGCTACACCATATTCGCCACCGTCTTTAGGAGTATTGTTTTCTAAGCGGGGAATGTAGAGGTAATCTGGATCGTTTGGTCGAAAATCGCTGCCGTAGATAAGATTACCTGTATTACATCCAAGTTGAGCGACATCTGTCGTTGAGAAGAAAGTACCACAATTACTTAAAACCGTATTTTGCCATTTAGATTGGTAAAATAAGTCGATATCGATATTAGGGCTTAATTCTTGAGTGAGCTTAATCATTGGCGCAGGTATAAGAGACTCTTCTAAAATCGAACCAGGTCGACGGTAGGCATTACCATCGTAAGCGTATAGGTCGTTTAAAGCATGAGTATAATCATCATCACCCCAAGTAACCACCTGATTACCGACACGAATTTCACCATCTAGCTCATTCACTTTCCAACGAGCAAAGCCATAAGCATCTAATAACTCGATACCTGACGTCTGGGCGTGAGAGTCACGACCTTCATTACTAATATCATATAAACGCTGTGAATGATTCTCTTGCTCAATATCGTGCCACCACTTACCGCGTGCAAATAAACCTATATTCTTATAGTCTAATTTTAGATCATGCATTCCTTTAATGACTTGTGTGTAACTATCACCTTTTTCGAAGTTGAGACGGTGATCATCAGAAGATAGGGTAGATGCCGTTCCACCATTGCCTACACCAATTAAAGAGGGGTCAGGGTCATCTGTTGACCAACCAATACCAGCGCTGATATTGCTTTCAAGTTGAACATGGACTGGTCCGTTTTCAAATTCAAACGCTAATACAGGAGAGCTTAATAATAGCCCATATGCTGCTAACGCCAAATTACCGTGAATCATTATTTTCATAATCAGTACTCCCTGTACTTTATTGAATAAAAGTATTCAACTCACAAGGAACATATTAGGTAATGCTTTACCTCGATAAAATTACTCTAAAGAGTAATTCACTACCCCCTCTTTTTTCTTATGGATCTATACTAAAGGAGTTCTAAAGATCGGTTTGGGGATGTAATAGATAAGTACTATGGCCCTGCTGTCAAATCTGTACAATTAAACTTGGGAGATTTTAATTACGCAGTTTGACGGTAAAAGTCAAACTACTGAGCTATGCTGAAGAAACCGTACAAGTAGAATTTGTAAACTAAGCTTATTAGTCAGAGTTTACTATGACTAAGAAAATCAGAACTTACAGCACAGAATTTAAAACTGAAGCTGTTAAGAAAACAGCAGAGAACATCGGGAATATCTTAGCGGCTGCAGAGCAGCTATGCATCGCCATGCAAACCTTATCAAACTGGAGAAACAAAGCTGAGTTTATCTCTATGGTTTCTGCAGCATAGCTCACTCAAGCAAGCCAACAAAATTATACGCAAAGCTGATGCTTTTTTTTGTTGGCTTGCTTGAGATCTTTATTTTCACGTTCAGGCTCTTTAATACGTTGTTCTTGGCTTTGCGTTTGTACTGAGGCAGGAATGGCTGACCATGTGGAGGGATAATCTCCTGCCGCTTCTATTAGTATCCAAACGGCACGTTCTTTAATCTTGGGAGTGTAGGTTTGTTTTTTCATTGTTGTATTTTCTCAGAATGTTAAGTCTCCGATAATCCCGGGGTGGTTCAGCCTGACATATGCTCCCCATAAGAGGAGTGTCGTTTATGCTAAAAAAAGTCGCAGGAATAAATAATGAAGAGATCATATGGCTGCCGCGAATAACGAGGCAATAGCAAACATACGGTCAAACACGATTATTGTCATCATATTGTCATAACGGCATCGTATTCTTGAGCTCACTATAAATAGCGGTTGCGTATCACTCATATCTTTAGTCATTCACTGATTTGTTGATAACAGTTAGCGCATAGATATCAGGTGTGTTTATGAAGGTTGTTGATCGGTTTGGTAGTATCTCCACCCGTATACTGATTATTTTAACATTGGCTTTTTTACTCATTATTTTGCTGGTGTACTGGGTCATCGAAACCCAAGCTAAGCCGCGCATACTGGAGATGACCTCAGAGACAGTGGTTGAAACAGGTAACGAAGCCATCAATAGCATTATGGCGAGTATCAATCATGTCGACGGATTGGCCAAAGCCACCAGTACGATGGCTGGTGGCTTACCAAAAGAAGACGCCCTTTATAAAGAAACCTTTGGCAATCTCATGCAACAAACGGATCAACGCATTGTAGGCGGCGGCGTGTGGTTTGACCCCAACATGTACGCTCAGGGCCGAGAGCGCCAGTCGTTTGTATGGGCACGTGATGAGTCAGGTAGCATGCAGCCATTAGTGCGTTACAATCAAGCGCGCCAAACTCCCAATCCCTATTATCGTGATTGGTGGTACATTCCTGCAATGTACGCGCGTCATGACCACTGTGTTTGGAGTCGTGCCTATGTCGATCCAATGAGTAATCAGCCGATGATGACTTGCGCCAAGGCTTTGTATGACAGTCGCAATCAAGCTTTTGATGGGGTTGTAAGTTTTAATCTGCTATTAGACAACCTCGGTGAGGCGATGAAAAAGTGGCAAGATAAGCTCGGTGGTTATGTCTTTTTAGTAGACTTGGACAATCGGTTTTTGACCTTTCCAGATCAGTCGATGGTCATGCACGCAACTAAAGATAGCGGTCAGGGCCAGGTCGTAACGGCACGGCAGTTAGCTGAGAGTAACCCTAGCTTTGCCCCTATTGCGGACAGTCTAGATAGTATTAATCAGACACTGATAGACGAGGCAGTAACTAAAGATGAAAGCCGCTATACGCTCGCTGCTCGTAGTATTCTAAGTACGACCAATCTGAATAAAATCAGCGAGCAAGAGTCCAAATTGCTCTCAGCATTATTGCTGTTAAATATCGATCAAACGTTTAATTTGGTAGACAGTCATTTGGTCGACACCATCGCTGTGCCCAATGACTTTTTGTTGCAGCAGCCCGCCACCGCCTTTGTTTTTCGCATGCCGTTTACATATTGGAAGATGGTTATCGTCAAGCCTGATAATGACCTGATGAGCGTGGCAAATGCCCTGTCTAATAAACTGATTCAAGCCATGCTGTTGGGCTTCATTCCTATCTTGTTGTTGACCGCATGGGTATTTCGTCGCTACTTTACGCGGCCGCTAAAGCACATGGCACAGTCAGTGGCTGACATGGGGGTGTTAATTGAGCAAAAAAAATATCAACAATTAAGCGCGCACAAACTTCCTCATTCAAATGTCAGTGAGATTCAAGTTATTAGTGAGCAGACCAATCAATTGATTGATCGCGTCGTCGAGAATGAAGGCGCACTTGCTGAAATCAATGTTCATCTAGAAAAACAAGTCGCCGCCCGCACACAAGATTTACAGCAAGCCATGGATGAGTTAAAAGCCTCACAAGTGCATCTGGTGCGTTCTGAAAAAATGGCTACCCTTGGCCAAATGGTGGCAGGTGTGGCGCATGAGGTCAACACGCCGCTAGGCTACGTGCGTAGTAACATGGAATTGGTTGGCGATAACCTTATGCGTTTTGATGAGTTGCTACAACATACTGATCAATTATTGCATGCGTTAAAAGAACCAGAGACTGACCAAGCGCAAGTGACTCAATTGATAGAGGAGACCTTGCAGTGCTGCGAGGAAATTAAAGAAGATGAGATCAGTGAGGATTTGGCCGATTTGATTAAAGATGGACTTTACGGCGTCGATCAGATTGCCGAGCTGGTCGTCAGCTTGCGCGACTTTTCTCGAATTGATGAATCTAAGGTAAAAGATGTCGATATCAATGATTGCATCAATACCTCATTGATTATGGCGCGCAATAATTTAAAAACTCTAGACGTCGAAACCAATCTAGTAGAGCTGCCGCTGATTCAATGTAATCCTTCGCAAATCAACCAAGTACTATTAAACCTATTTAATAATGCCGCCCAGGCCATACCGAGTGATCATAAAGGGACATTACAAGTCACGTCGTCTGTTGATAAGGCGCAGCAACATGTTGTGGTACGCATTATAGACAATGGATCTGGTATCAAAGAGGATGTTTTAAATCATATCTTTGAGCCGTTTTTTACCACCAAAAAAGCAGGCGATGGCACAGGATTGGGATTGGCCATTACGGCACAAATTATGGAGCAACATGATGGACGCATTGAGGTTAGCTCAATAGTTGGGGAGGGCACGACATTTACCCTCACGCTACCGATACAGTCTAGCGCTCATGAACCTAAACCTTCACAAGCTTTATTTGAAAGTTGAGAGACTTCCAATCACTTATTTAAAGAGAGCGTCATGCAAAAACCAAAAATCGCTTTTATTGATGATGAGCCACGCATTTTACGCAGTTTAAAAATGCATTTTCGCCAGTCACATGATGTATTTATCACCACTGATGCTAGCGAATTGATGAAGTATGTTAGCGAGCATGATGTGCAAGTGGTCATCAGCGACCAACGCATGCCAGATAAGCAAGGTACAGAAGTGTTACGTGATATCAAAGCGGCCTCACCAAATACGCTGCGTATTTTGCTGACCGGTTATGCTGATTTGAATGCAGTGATTGACTCTGTGAATGAGGGCGAAATTTATCGTTATATTACAAAGCCATGGCAGAATGATGAGCTTAAACAAATCGTCAATAAAGCCACAGAAATAGCTCAGCAAACTCAAGAAACCATCCAAAACACTATGCAAGGTAATGATACTCAACAAGTTAGTGGTGGCAGTACTGGTAGCAATCGTAATATATTGGTGTTAGATGACGACGAGAGCGTCTATCAGCAAATAAAAAGTCACTTTAAGAGTGCTTATACTGTGAGTTGGGCCAGTAACCTTGAACAGGCAGCAAAGTTATTACAAAAGAAACGCTTTGGCGTCACGATTACGGATTCGACGCTCAATAAAGAAAATATTACCCCCATTGTTTATGCCTTAAAAAACATCCAGCCAGATTTGATGGTTCTTATGTTGACTGAATTCAAAGATGCCCATATGGTCATTGATTTAATTAATAAAGGTCAGGTATATCGTTGTCTACCACGGCCGACCAACTTCTCTATCATGAGTATCAGTCTGGATCGTGCTTTTGATCATCACGAAAGATTGGTGCAGCAGCCGATACTGGCGGCTCGTCATCATGTCGAGGAGGTAACAGAATTGGAGGCTTTGAATTTTTCTGAAAGACTTAAGGGTTTCTTTGCTAAGTTCAGAGGTTGGCGCATTAGCAGATAAAAAAATAGGGCACGCTAAAAATGCCCTATCCATAATTTAAAATATCATTGCCTCCTATGTACATGAGAGACGTTTTTATTGCTCATGATTCATTTGCTCATGATTCATTTGCTCATGATTCATTTGCTCATGATTCATTTGCTCATGATTCATTTGCCCGTGTCCACCATGCATATTGGCCATGACCATCGGCACCGCTATGACGGCTAAGCCAGATAGCATCATGATTGCGCCATTCACTTGTCTTAGGCGTAAACGCCCGATTTGATTGCGCATCCAGTTGACCGTTCCGTGCGTGGCGACGAGCATGGGTACGGTTCCTAGACCAAAGACAAACATTAATACGGCACCTGTGAGCGGGTCATGACCGACGACCGCAATAAGTAATGCGCCATAAACGAGACCACAGGGTAAAAATCCCCATAATAAACCTGCTGTTAATGCTCGAGGAAAAGTGTTTAAGGGAAATACTTTCTGCCGCAGAGGTGATAGAGCTTGCCAAAAATGCATACCAAGACGTTCAAGCCTATTTAAAAAAGGCAACCCTAGCATGGTTAATCCTACAAATACCAAGACCAACCCTAGTAGAATGCGAGGTGTGCTATTGCCAACCATCAGAGGGGTTAATACAGTGGTGCCAATCACTCCAGCAATTAAGCCCAATAGGGCATAACTGAGTAAGCGCCCCAAATGGTAAGTTGCAATGAGGCCGCGTTTTTTTGCTGGACTGGTTTCTTTTATCGATAGTCCGAATGCGGTGACGATACCGCCACACATACCTAAGCAATGCGGCGAACCAAAAAATCCCATTAAGAATGCTGCAATTAATAGTGCCATAGTCATGAAGGTGCTTCCTAAGATATAAAATAAATAAAATCCGTTGAAGGTTTAGTCGTTATGATAGTCAGTTAATGACCTATCTTAATGACACCTAAAACTTATAGTTGACACCCACATACAATGATCGTCCCGCGCCAGGGACGGCAGTACCCCAGTTAGAACCGTTGCCTATTTCGCCATTCATCGACATGGTTTTGCCTTGACCCATGTATGCGCCCCCTAGAGGTAGGGCATAGTTTTTATCGAATACGTTATCGATACCAGCCTCAATCGCTACCTCTTTAAACTGATAGCCTGTACTGAGATTTAAGAGACCATAACCCGCCGTTTTAATTTCGTTGCGAGGGGTTGAGATATCATTTTTAGCCGCGACGCCCACCACTTCGATTTGGTTTGTCCAACCGTTATTTTCCCGATTCAGGGCAACACTGCCATTGAATGGCATGATGTTATATAAGTCTGAGCCGCTGTCTTTATTTTTCCCTTTGGTATAGCTTAAGGAGCCTACCATATTCCAGTACCCCCAAGCATTTGCTGCCAGCTCCCGATTGGCTGAGATATCTATGCCATATATCTCAGCATCTTGGTTGGTATAGCGAAGCACATTATATTGATTCGCTGTTTGAGTGCTAGCTGCTGTGTTTGCCATGGGGTTCCACTGTATGGCATCGACATAGTCATCAATTTTTGAATAGTAAGGC
Organism: Janibacter sp. CoH_79_TC_3; assembly: GCF_058197955.1. NCBI lineage: Bacteria > Bacillati > Actinomycetota > Actinomycetes > Micrococcales > Intrasporangiaceae > Janibacter > Janibacter sp. CoH_79_TC_3. The sequence goes on along the minus strand of NZ_JBXWIV010000025.1, from coordinate 28,172 downwards.
GTGGCTTTAACGCCCCAGCTATCATCAGCACCGCGCCAGTCTAAGGTGGCAGATAGGGTGTTGGATTTTTCTGGGCGTAGATTAGGATCACCAAAATAGCCATTACCGTCACCAACGGTATTATTCATGATGGCCGCCATTTTCCAAGTGGACCAGGTATAGCGTTCATATAAGCTTGGCGTGCGTTCTTTGTGCGACAGACCTAAGGCTAGATTTTTTTGTGAATCAATGTCGTAGCGTGCGAGTGCAGTAATATCAAAGTTGTTATCGGTGGTTTGGCGGTCACTGGCATTAAAGTTAGCGCTATCTCGCAGCTGATTGGTCATATTGTTTTGACCACCGATTTGATAGCCATGTACTTCATCAGCACTGGTACGTACGTTTTCATAGCGCGCACCAAGCTGGGTCGTCCATTCAGAAGAGATGGCTTTTTCCCACTCGCCATAGATACCGATACGCTGACGTTGACCATTGTTGATATTTTGAAAGTCATTTGGCGACATCATACTGTCGCCAGATGCCGCCCATGTGTCATCAAGGTTATAGTCTTGATATTCAGCACCTATATTGATCGTGCCTTGGTTGGTTAAATCGATAATACCTTTAATATTGGCTCCAATAGTCTTGCTATTAGTATTCATAGGCATGCCTGTGGCGGCGCCATATAAGAACTGTTTGTCGTCTCCAAAGTTCATATAGTGATCGACTTTTTCATGATAGGCCTGTGCTTCTAACTGCCCCCAATTTAACTCGCTTTTGTAACGCAAATTAATGCGGTCAAGCTGATTGTCGAGCATGTCCATCCGCTGATTTGGATATAGCTCTTTTGGGACGTTTTGCCACAGATAAGTTCCTTGTAGCAGATGATTGCCACTCTTATAAGCAATGTCTAATGACTGATTTTTGCTTTCATAAGCGGTTGAACCAACTTCGTCTTTCGCTAATGTTTTATTAGGGTTACCTGTTTGGGTATAAGATTTAAAATCACCACCAGCTTTATAGTTATCTGCCTGTGCGAAGCTGCCTTTATAGGTGAGGCTAAGCTGATCGTTTGCCGCTGTGGTCGACAAGTTAGCCCCATAGGCGTCACCATTACTACGATAAAATGTGCCAATTTCACCTGAAGTTAGTATGTCGCTATCCGTTGAAAAGATAGGCTCTGCTGTTTCGACAGCGATAGTACCGCCAATACTATTACCACCGACACTCACAGGCGTCACACCTGCATAAACGGTGGTCTTGTCTATAGCGCTTGGCGCAATATAAGACAAGGGTGAGTTCATACTGTTCGGACAAGAGGCGATTGAGTCAACGCCATCCACTAAGATACGCAGACGGTTGTCCGCCAAGCCTCTCATCACGGGCAAGTTTGAGATGCCACCGGCACTTTGTACATTCAGACCGGGTATTTTTGTCAGTATAGTGGCCGTATCACTGCTTGCCACTTGTTTGCTGCTAATAAATTTTCGATTAAGGCTGGCTGCTGTTCCAAGTGCATCGGTACTAGATGGCTTATCCGCTGCTGTCGCATAAACGACGATTTCTGGCAATCGGATATGTGGCTCATCATCCGTAGTATGCATATACGCCTTTACGGTTGTAGAATCGGCATAAGCGCTACTGATATGCAATAAAGACAAGGCTAAAACACTTAGTTTTAAAATAGGTACAGCGTTCATTGATGAAGATGACATCTTATTTTCCCAGAAATTTGCAAAAATATTTTATGAAATCGGTTATTCAGTTTTTTACCAAACTGCAATGTAAGCCAAGCTATTTATGGGCTTAGAGTAGGCACTTACCGAATATTTTCCGATATAAATAGATAGTATTTTGAGTACAGTATTTTAGGCAAATAGGTACAAGTGCCTCAATCAGAGCGTCAAATGAGCGCGTTGATTGAGAACATTGTCATTAATGCTCTAAAAATATTTGACTATAAATATGGATGATTATATGGGTGTGTCTGATGGTGGAGCGCGTGCGAGGGGTCGTAAAAAATTACTAGGAGAGTAGGTATGTGAGCGATACAAAAAAGTGACTGAGACAGTAGATAGCTCAATCAAAGCCGAGTCAGTATGTGTAAAAGCGACTGGCAATAGTGCCGCAGACATGGCAGTGCAAAGGTCGCAGCCACTGTATTTTACGGCATCAGGGTTAGATTCAGAGCTTTCAATCTTATCTTTGCTATATAAGGCTTCCTGTAAAGGTGCAGCATCAACCGTTATGACTGGCTTAACGGTCGCAGGCGATGCTAAAGATAAGGATGCATTATGATGAAGGAAATGACGAGCGGCACTATCAATGGGTATGTTGTGATTCGTTTGCGCAATATCAGTCTGTATTTGCTCATACTGTTTGGCTGCCGATACAATCGGTGCAAGCTCTGCACAGATACCATGACCTAAGTGGGCATTATCATTCCATAGAGGTGTGAGCAACAGCGTGATGTGCATGATCCAAGCAAAACATGCGACCAACATGCCGAACCACATCGTTATCGGTGATGAATATCGTAAAACAAGCTTGTGGCGCTTAGTAGACATGATAGGGTCATCGTATTACCAGCATGCTGATGATGCATAGGTAACATTTATAATTAAGGAGGTGTGCTAACTTAAAACATCAGTTTAAAAGATTTTAGAAAGAATACTTAACAAAATAGACATTATCGTTAACAATGCCATTCTAAGACAATGGGTATATCCTTTACAAGCTTCAAGTTTGCATTGTTTTTGTAGCGACTGTAGTAGTCAATTATAGTCATTTAATAATAAACTTAGATTAACACATGAAGTGCAATATCAAAGAGCAGGTGAAAAGTAGGCCTAGATGCGCTAGCATCAAAGCTACTATCCACCGCCAAAGTGAGATTGCAACCATGAACTATACACATCTAAGCCTAGGGGAACGATATCAGATTTATGCCCTTAGAGGGGCACAACATAGTATTAAGTTTATAGCAGGGGCGTTAGGCAGAAGTCCAAGCACCATATCAAGAGAGCTTAGACGCAATAAAAGCCTACGAGGGTACCGAGCAAAGCATGCAGACAAAACAGCTAAAGCGAGGCGAGCAAATAATGCCTTCACCATCATTTTAAACGTCTGGGACTGGGTCGTGACTAAGCTTAAACTGCAGTGGAGTCCTGAGCAAATAGCAGGCGTTCATAGTGGAGTCAGTCACATGAGTATCTATCGTTACTTATGGACTGATAAGAGGCAAGGCGGCACGCTATGGCAATATTTAAGACGCAAAGCCAAACCCTATCGTCAAAGGCTTACCACTGAGACTCGTGGGCGTATTAATGACAGGATCTCAATTCATGAGCGCCCTCATGTAGTAAAAGAGCGATCTCGCATCGGTGATTGGGAAGCGGACACCATCATTGGTCAAAACCACAAACAAGCTATCGTGACAGTAGTAGAGCGAAAGACAGGTTTGGTTAAGATGAAGCGAGTGACTAAAAAGAGTGCTCATCTGGTCGCGGATGCGATGGTAGTTATGCTAACTCCAGTGAGACTACACGTTAAGACGATTACATCCGATAATGGCAAGGAATTTGCGGATCATAAAGCTATTAAGCAAAGACTCTATAGTGGGTTCTACTTTGCTGATGCTTATGCCTCATGGCAACGAGGAACAAACGAAAATACCAATGGCTTGATTATAGAGTACTTGCCTAAAGGATGTGATTTTAGACAAGTATCTGATGATGAGGTGCAAAATATTGAAGACAAATTAAACGCCAAACTAGGTGTTTTATTCCATTAATTAGCGTTGCACTTGGTGTGTTAATCTAGGCTTTTTATAGACACAATGCTATCAGATACATAGTGGTTAATTTTGTAGATTTTAATCACATATCCTGATTCGAAAAAATTGCCTCCGATATCTTAGATGTAATTTAGATTTATTCGAAATGTCCTAATGTTTTCGGAAGCTCAACATTCTATAATTGAAGATTTGAAAGGTACTAGGGCGTGTCCTCAATTCAATCGATAGACATCTAAATGGTCTAAAAATGGCCAAACTTCGTCAAATAGCTGGTTAATATCCCGATATTAACTGCACTATTTTCTTTGTTTGGCCACAATTTATCTCATTTTTATCACCATTTTTAAAATGAGCACACGCCCTAACTTGACAATAAGCGTTAGACTTTTCAGACAATTTAAGTATTTAAGTATTTAAGTATTTAAGTATTTAAGTATTTAAGTATTTAAGTATTTAAGTATTTAAGTATTTAAGTAAACTCTGGTTCTGTCGATAATATAATGCGGCAAATGCATCAAACAATTTAAAACAAGGTAAATATGTCAGCTTTCATACGTACGTTTTAAAAGGTATACATAAACAGATATCAAAGCATCCCTTTGCTCTTCCCTTATATATGTACAGAAATAAGTACATATATAGTGTATACTAGAGCGGTAATTAATCTATAATGATAGATCATATAACCAACATAATTAAATATGGAGTAACTATTATGGACGTTGTGAACTACACTGATTTTAGAAAGAGTTTAGCCAAATATATCGATAAGGTAGATACGGATAAAGGCCCGATACTCATTACCAGACAAAACGCCAAACCGACAGTATTGATGAGTCTAGAAGAGTTTAACTCGTATGAGGAAACACTGCATCTTTTAAGAAGCACTACCAATGCCAAGCGTCTCAGACGCTCTATTGCTGATGCTAAAGCTGGTCGCTTTATTGAACGTGAGATTGATAGCAAAGATATACCCCTCACTTTTGATGACGAGGTAGACGCTTGATATTATCTTGGACAGCAGACGCGTGGGAGGACTATGAATACTGGCAAAAAACTAGTAAAGACAAAGTTAAACAGATCGGTAAGCTGATCAAAGCCATCAAACGTGACCCATTTGAGGGTATTGGCAAACCTGAGCCGCTCAAACACGACCTTGCAGGCTACTGGTCTCGTCGTATTGATCAAGAGCATAGACTGGTTTATGAAGTTCAAGATGATGCGATTATTATCGTTCAGTGCCGTTATCATTATTAAGTAAGGATATGACAGCTTAAAAAAAGTGCCTGATTTGAAATTAGGCGCTTTTTTATAGTGATAGGTAGATAGTTACTGCTCATAAGCACTCTTTAATTCTTGAGGCATCTCAGCAATCAGCTTACTCGAGCACTTAGCCACGACCTGTATTTCAAAATAGCTATGGTCACCTTTTAAGAGACTTGCGATGATTTGCTGCTTCTCAGTACCGCCTGCAAAACCTTGCATCTGACGACTATAGCGGTGTTCATAGTGAACAACCCCAGGATCGTCGTAAGCTTAGCGTCTTATGAAGATGTACTAAGTGCTAACTTCGAAATAATTGAAATGCTTATGCTAAATGATGACAAGAAAAGCCTAACCAATTTAACGAAGAACCAGATATTAAAAACCTTGTCTGTATGACAAACAAAACCTCTGGGAGTCAACTCCCAGAGGTTTTGTTTTGTTTAGTCCTTCGCTATGATTCTGGTAAAATCTTTAGGTACCGTCATAATCAATTGGCACAAGTACTTTAAATCGCTTTAGGAGTGTCACCGTGTGTCTAAGGTTTCCTAGGTAAATTTGGGCAACTTGAGATTTGGTTGATTCTAACGTGCGGATTAAAACCCCCTAGCTAGCCAGATATCCCCTTGCCTTACCGTTTACAGGTTTGGGTTCACAATAATTTTCACTGCTGATTCATTGTTGTGAATTAAAGTCTCAAAGCCTTTAGCAATCAAATCATCCAATTTGATACGTTGAGTAATAAAGGGCTCAAGGTTCACTAAGCCATCTTCGACCAATTTGATGGTTTCTTGATGATTGTTTACATAACCAATAGTCCCACGTACATCGAGCTCCTTCATGACTACGCTATGTACATTTACGGAAGCTGGGTGGCTCCAGATAGAGACAATCACAACCACACCAGTAGGTTTAGTAAGTTCAACCAGTGAGTCCAATACCTTATTGACGCTGGTGCATTCAAAGGCCACGTCCACACCGCGGTTATCTGTAAGCTTCATGACTTCTTCAGTCAAATCTACTTCAGTCGGATCTAAAATGTAATCGGCAACCCCACTTTCTTTAGCCTTCTCTTTGCGCTTGGCACTCAATTCAGTGAGAATGACGGTAATGCCTTTGGCTTTTAAAACTGCAGCCAATAACAATCCAATCGGACCACCGCCACCAACCAAAGCAACATCACCTGCTTTGGCACCACTGCGCACAAAAGCATGATAGCCAACGGCTAACGGTTCAATCAAGGCTGCTTGATCTAATGGGATTTTATTAGAGATAGGATGTACCCAGCGGCGCTTGACCGCAATTTTTTCAGACAAACCACCACCGCGACCACCAAGACCAATGAAGTTCATATCTTTTGATAAGTGATAATTCTCACCAGGCGCGGTAGAAACATCATCGGCAATAATATATGGTTCAACCACAACATGCTGACCGATCTCAATATCATCAACACCTTCACCGATAGCATAAACGACGCCTGAGAATTCATGACCCATAGTGATTGGGGCAGACTCTCCTGAGATGGGGTGAGGATGACCGCAAGGGGGAATGAAAATAGGACCTTCCATAAACTCATGCAAGTCAGTACCACAGATGCCACACCAAGCGACATCGATTCCAACGGTACCCGACTCTACAGTAGGCTCTGGAATATTTTCAATACGAATATCGCCTTTGTCATAAAAACGTGCCGCTTTCATATAAATCTCCTTTGATTGTCATTAAAAAAAATATTGGATGGTGCATCAGAAATTATGCTGGCATCAAACGTAGCCATAATGGACGGTTGTAAATATTTGGCTGAGTAGATAAAGAATAGGCCTAGATGCCCCAACCTCAAAATCATTATCCACTGCCAAAGCAAGATTGCAACCGTGAGCTACACGCATATAAGCCTAAGAGAACGATATCAGATTTATGGCATTAAAAGGGCATAACATGGCACTCAATTTGTAGCAGAAACTGTCAAAAAGATAGCAGACAACAATCGTAACTTGAGTGCAACTGCTCAGTAGCTCGGAATAGAGATGCAAACGTTATCTAATTGGCAGAGTAAAGTGAATGAAGGCAAGCTCAAAGGCTATGAGCAATATGATCCACAATTATCAACTGGTGTAGGATGTCAATTCCGTAGAAATTAGGTGAGCTCTATCTCATAGCTGGTACTGCGCCCAGAAGAGTCAGATTTTTCAGCATGCTCTTTGCTATCAAGTCATTGAACCAACCCGACTTTATCGGAGGTTAATTTACCTGAGTCAGGCAGAAATTACTAACAAGGTAGGATTGAGTCTCCGACAATTATGGGGGTATTCAGATTTAATCGTACTGACATAATTAACCTATATGCTTTTTGATAAAAAACTTAGTACAACCTTACTTTAAGCCTTAGATTAAGCGGCTTATCAGGCTTGAAGCAAAAACTACAGATCATACCTTCACATGCAAGAGATTAAACCCTCAATCAATCGGACTAAACCATGAATCAGACTAATAACTTCTCGAGCAAACTTCTCATAACAGCAATAAGCAACTCACTCCTTGCATCCGTTGTCAGTGGTTGTAGTACTACACAACAAGCGCCAGTACAAACGCAGACGCCGATCATGGCAACTAACCAAATATTGAATGAGACAATTGCTACATACCAGCAAGGTACGAGCCTACCCTATTCGCCTTTATTACAAGTAAAACTTGCAAAGTCAGGGGAAGTGATTGAAATACGCAATGGTGGCTATGGCTCTGATGCGGTAGCACATCCGACCAACCTAATGCAGTTTTATGCCTTGACAGATCGCGGACCCAATGCCAATAGTGAAGGCGCTTTGGGTGAAGGAAAAATGTTCCCAACACCAGACTATACTCCGCGTATTAGCTTATTTGAGCTTACCCAAGAAGGCAAAATAATCAAAATTAAAGATATTTTACTCAAAGATACCTCAGGAAAACCAATTTCTGGTCTGCCTAATCAGGCTAATTTTGGCGGCACAGGTGAGACGCCTTATGACGTATCGGGTAACCCTATTTTGGTCGACAGCACTAAGCCCTTTAATAAAACCACCAATCCAACAAAAACCGATAACTTTGGTCTAGACGGCGAAGGTTTAGTCGCTCTCAAAGACGGTACATTCTGGGTAAGTGATGAGTACGGCCCACATATCGTTCATTTTGATGCCACGGGTAAAGAAATTGGTCGTATTAATGCTTTTGCTGACGATGCGCGCAATAACTTAATTGTGAATCAAAAACAAGTTCTACTACCTGCTGAGTTTGCCAACCGCCGTGCTAACCGTGGAATGGAAGGGCTTGCGATAACGCCAGATGAGACCACGCTGGTCGGTATCATGCAGTCTACTATGGACAATCCGACTAAAGCAGTACGTAAGCAGGACATCACTCGTATCGTGACCATTAATCTACAAACGGGTAAAGTGTCACAGTATCTGTATAAGCAAGAGAAAGCTCAAAACTCGAACTCCGGTATTGTGGCTTTAGATAATCATAACTTCTTGGTAATTGAGCGGGACGGTGGTTTCGAGTTGCAAAAACCGGGCGTACAAAAGCATATCTATAAAATTTCATTAAATGGTGCGACGGATTTAGAAAGCATTAAAGAAAGTAAAAATATTCAGCAAAACGATAAGCTGGGTCTAATGCTTTCTGGCAAAACTGTAGAGCAATATCTGCTTGATATAACTGCACTCAATAAAAATTCTGGCTGGGATACTCTGATCAAATCAGGTATTCAACCTGTGAGCAAAAAACTGGTATTAGACGCCGTAAAAGCCTTCAACTATCCGCATGATAAGCTAGAGGGTTTGTGGGTAATGGGTGATGGTCGTCTTGGTTTGCTTAATGACGATGATTTTGCCACTTGGTCAACCGATGGTGTGCTCGAGCAAAAGCAGTTGGATAAAACTAAAACCAACATAGACAGTAATCGTCTGTATATCGCCACTGGCGTGGAATATTAAACCTTCATTTGACTCAGTGCTGAGTTACTTTGGATAAGTTAAAAAAGATCAAAACATTGCCGAGTATAGTGCTCTGATCTTTTTTGTTGTTTGTTAAGTTCATTCTAGATACTGGACTACCTGTTTAGGCATATAGCGTATAGTCAGTTCAATATAAAATCTATACGGCCCCCACTTTTTATACCTACCTCTCAACCAGCTTTTCCTCGATCATCTCAGTTAATAGCTCAGTGACCGTTTTTCGGCTTCCAAGCGCGTACCGTTTGAGGGTAATGTGTTTATCCTCATCCAGATTAAAATTCACTCGTACTGTCTTGTGGGGACTATCCGTTACATCTGACAAAGCTAAATTAGCAAGTTTATATAAAGAGCTTGCTACAGTTATCAGCGTTAGTGAACCGTTTCGGACTTAAAAGTCATGGCACGGTCGCCATTGGACGATATGGGAAAGCTCTTCCCAATTCTCCATATAGCACTATAGGTTTAGCCGTATAGGGTACACCTCAAGGGAACTAGTGAAAACCGCCTTCTGCTATCCGAAGTTATCTGTCATAACGTTTCTTACTGAAATATATCCTCGATATACTTAGTAGATACAGCATCAAAAATATATTTCAGCAAGCTGGCACATCAACAAAAAGCAGTGGAAGTAAAAAACCAAAACTACAACTTATAAAATAAAAAACAGGATAAGGAAATGAGCAATATAAATCTAAAAAAATTACGAGACTACAGACACCTTACTGTAGATGGCGATATAACTGTACACTTAACGCAAGACCAACAAGCTATGATTTTAAAAACTTATGACTACGGACTAAACTCATTAACTGATATTGATGAGATGTTATTAAGTGCTGTGATACGTCGGTTGAAGGTAGCTATTAATCCAGAGTATGAACTCAATGGCTGAAGAACCGCCCCGGAATTGTCGTATTGGTCTCCGACAATACCTTAGCGGTTAACTATCAAGATATGGCCCTCTAGTACACTAGAGGGCCATATCTTGATAGTTAACGCTCGTTTTCTTAGCTCTAACCTTAAATGTGTAGTGATAATACTTATCCTGACTATGCATTAGTCCAAAATAAATAGCAGAAATATAGGTAGGGGGAGGGCTAACCGTTCGGTCGTCATATTTATGACACACTTATAAGAAATAATAAGCCCTATCAATGATGATAAGTTACTACAGTGCGATTATTTGTAAAACGCTTACAGCGTGAACCTTATTGAGTAAACCGTTTATAGGCTGTCCAATTTTTTTGAATACTATATTTATCTCGTACCAACTTTAATCTGTCTCGATTGTAAATAAAGGTAAGGGTGAACCATGAATCAGCACAACAACAAGATGAAAAAAAATAAGACCGTAAAAGTAAATACCAAAAAAAATGCTGATGCAAATGGCGGTACAACAAAAGAAGTTATACATAATATTTTTGTGGATACATTAGAACAACCTACTAACCTACCTATTTCTAAATCCTCTACTAGTACCAACGCTTCTAACAAATGCCTCAACAAGACTCAAAATGCAACACGCCTAGATAGACGGCGATTTATCCAAGGTTTTGGCTACACACTGGGTGTGACAACGGTAGGAGCGACTGGTCTAGGATTAACAGGATGTGGTGATGACGCAAAAAATGGCAGTCACACCAATGATGAAGTTGCAAGCTTCATACATGGTGTTGCCAGTGGCGACCCTTTATCTGATCGCGTTATATTGTGGACACGAGTGACGCCCCAACAGACAGGTTCTCATCAATTTTTGGTTGAATGGGTTGTGGCGCGTGACGAGCAAATGAGCAATATGGTGGCGCAAGGTAAGGTAACGACGAGCGCTACAAATGACTATACTGTTAAAGTTGATGTGGATTCTCTAGAGCCTAATACCATTTATTACTACCAGTTTAGAGTAAACAAGACGTCCAGTCCTATTGGTCGAACTAAGACCTTGCCGGTTGGCAATGTTAATCACGCAAAAATGGCTGTATTTAGCTGTGCCAATTATCCAGCAGGGTTTTTTCATGTATATGCAGATGCAGCCAAACGCAATGATTTAGATGTTTGTATCCATTTAGGGGACTATATCTACGAATATGGACGTACCAGTACGGACTCCCAAGGAATGGTCATACCAGCGTATGCTTCGATAAACGCATCAGCTCTTAATCGTGAAGTAATGCCAGAGAAGGAAATCGTCGATATTAATGAATATCGCACTCGTTATGCCCAATATAGAACAGACCCAGATTTGCAAGCATTGCATGCTGCTGTGCCCATGATGGCTGTATGGGATGATCATGAATTAGCGAACGACACCTATGATGGCGGCGCTGAGAATCACCAACCTAATACTGAAGGAAGATGGGATGATCGTAAGCTGGCAGCTGTCACCGCTTATCATGAATGGATGCCAATACGTAATGAAGTACAGAGTGAAATCTATCGGCGCTTTGATTTTGGTGATTTAATAAGCCTACATATGTTAGATACACGTGTCATTGGGCGTGATGAACAACTTAATTATGCCAGTTTTATTAAAGTAGATGGTATTGGGAACCCGTATATCGATACAGATGCATTTGCATTGGCCACCAATGACCCCGAAAGACAATTGTTAGGATTAAGGCAAAGCAACTGGCTGGTTAGCCAATTACAACAATCAGCCGCAAAATGGCAGATACTTGGTCAACAAGTACTGATGGCACGCATGATGTTGCCTGCACCAGTCATTTTAAACCTTGCCAATCCAAATGCTGGGTTGGCAATTGATGATTATTTAGGATTGGTACAAAAAGCACAAACCATTCCAGAACAGCTAACTGTGCAAGAACAAATAATTTTGTCACAGCCTTTGGTTCCTTATAATCTCGACGCTTGGGACGGTTATGGTTCAGCGCGTGAGTGGCTACTAAATGCTGCCAAAAAATTAAATAAAAACCTAGTGGTATTGTCTGGCGACACCCACAATGCGTGGGCAAGCAACTTGACGAATAAGAATGGCGAGTCAGTCGGTGTCGAATTTGCGACCAGTTCCGTTAGCTCACCAGGTTTTGAAGAATACCTTCCTAATATTCCACCAGCGGCATTACAGTCGGTACTGACACAGTTGATTACTGATTTGAAATATATGAATCCGAATCAGCGTGGATATATGATTATCACTGCCACCCCCGAATCCTGTCAGTCAGAATGGGTGTTTGTCAGTGACATACTTAAACAGACTTATAGCAGTGAAGTGGGGCAAACGCTCAAAGTGGTTGCTGGTGAAAATAAGTTGAGTGACTAAGTAATGGTTCGCTTAAACATCAGTAGTCGTTAAAAACTGGTCAATTTTTAATAAATAGTGATATTGAGACAATTATAAAGTTATGTTGCGCACAGAAAGACACCGAATACTTGCAAGTTTCCTATCAAAATCAAAGAATACGCTAAGGGGAGCCTAGCTTTGTGCATGGTCATGATGGTTTGTTTAGACACTTTAATACTGGATTTTATCGCCATATAGGAAGATTTCTATGCTCATCTTTTCTGTAAAACCCCCTTTTTCTGCTACTGATTTCTCAGCCAAATACCGCTTGATGTCTTCTATGTGTCTGCTTCTATTATCTGCTTCCTTATCAGGCTGCAACGACGATAGCGACAGTTCAACAGATACGCCAAAGGATTTAGACAACCCCACTATAAAGGTAGATCAAAATATCCTTTATACAAAGCACAAATTAACATTTAGTACTGATGAAAAATCAGATGCTGCTCAAGAACTGCATTATGAATGGAGGTTTTTAGAAGGGGACAACACTATCATTAAGCGAGGCGATAGTGTTAGCCATATGTTCAGCACGCCAGGTGCTCATATGGTAGAACTCCTCACTACGAATGCTAAGGGAGACAAAAAACTCAACAAGAATTCGTCAATGTTCTGAATGCTACAAAGTATATTATACCGCCCAAAGCAGGAATTCGTGTTGCCACTTTTAATGCAGGTTTAGATGCAATTAGGGCTAACGGCCAACAGAAACCTGTGACTGCACAAGGGCTATTAAATGAGGCCTTGAGCGCTGGTGATAATCCACAAGCCAAAAAGATAGCTGAGATTATTCAGCGTACCAATCCTGATATATTATTACTAAATGAAATTGATGGTAATGATAATGCAGAAACAGTGAATACTTTTAACTCAGCTTACCTTCAAGTAGCACAAAATGGAACTTTACCCATCAATTACCCTTACATCTATACACCCACTTGTAATACCGGAATCGTTTCAGGTTACGACTTAAATAATAATGGTAAAACACAAGATGCTGACGATGCCTACGGATTTGGTAATTATCCAGGTCAATACTGTATGGCTATTTTTTCTAAATACCCAATTGATACTCAAAACATTCACACCTTTCAAAATTTTTTATGGAAAGATATGCCTAATGCCTTACAGCCATTGAATACTGATGGCAGTAGCTGGTACCAAGAAAAAGCATGGCAGAATTTCAGGTTATCCTCAAAAAATCATGTCGACGTGCCCATTTTAGTGGACAATCAAGTTTTGCATATTCTTGCTGCACATCCAACTCCACCAGTATTTGACAGTGAAGAAGATCGTAACGGACGACGTAACTTTGATGAAATAAGACTATGGACAGATTATATCAACTCAGCATCAAGCTATCTTTATGATGATAGTGGAAATAAAAACGTGATGCTGAGCTCGGCTACCCGCTTTATTATTTTGGGTGATTACAATGCCTCGGCTACCGAAGGTGATGCAACCACCGTTAATAAGGTGACCGCAATCAATCAGCTTTTAAAGTCGAAACATATCAACTCACTTTTATCAGAAGATACACCTGAAAACATGATCCCCAGTAGTCAAGGTGGCAAACAAAATGCACCAAATAATAAGAACGCAAGATATCATACTGCAAATTGGAAAATGAGAGCAGATTACGTCTTACCCTCAGCATATGGTTTCGATATTAACCAAACAGGTGTGTTTTGGCCTAATTATTCAGACAGTCTTTACTATTTGGTCAACACGACAGATAGCAGTGACTTTGAGAGCTCAGACCACCGTTTGGTTTGGACAGACGTATCAATGGTCATTAAATAGGAGGATTAATTACCAACTTAATTTTACTTATTAAAAGCCACTCGACGAGACCATCCCAGATTCTGTGTTACCGCCCTTTAGATTAAATGCTTACTGATACGGTCATCAAACATAATCATAAAGCGATTAATAGCAGACGTCCAGTTACGGATCGGCATCGACCACTTTTTGGATGCCTGCTGCGTTACTAAGTACATCACTTTGAATGCCGCCTAATCAGAGAAGGGAATATTTTACGCTTATTCACCGCCGTTCGAATCACACTGTTTAGTGACTCTATCGCATTAGTGGTATAAATCGCTTTTCTGATGTCTTTAGGGTAGTTAAAGAAAACCGTTAAGCCCTCCCAATTACTGCGCCAAGACTTGACCACATGCGAGTATTTATCCCGCCCATACCTCATCGAATTGCTCGAGATTGACCTCTGCTATCTCAAGCGTATCAACCCCATGGATGGCCTTTAAATCAGCCGCTAGGGCCTTATTATCCATTCATGTGGTAACCCTCCCAAACTTAAGACACCTAATAAATAGAATTAAGCTGGGCACAACATAAGTTTCTGCACCAAGGATGGATGGTAAATTATCTACCTAAACTGTTTCCTGACATGGGCTATATCGATTTTATAAAGACTTAACTATAAAACAATCAATATAAATTTGAAATTTTGTTCAAGATTTAAATGAGGTTGACGTTTACTCTCTGTTTAATTTTGTGTAAATAAGTTGCTCCGCTTCGAGATTTTTATCATGTCTGTTATGGTAAAAACCAATAAGTTGATAGCGAATCGACAACTTATTTTTATAAATATATTTTGTACAAGGTATCTTTTTAGAAGATATCTTTCTATAAGGCGTTTCCAAATTATAACAACATAATTATAAGGGTGAATATTATGAGTACTGATTCTAAAAACAATAATGCTAAAAAAAAGAAAAAACCTGTTATCGATAATTCTGAAGATCTAAAAGACAAAATCACTGAGTCTATCGATGCTTTTAAGCTGCGTGCCAATCTTCTGATGGCCAATATAAAAGAAGGCGGGGATGATGGCTACGATCATTCAACGACCACTGCCGGTGAGAAAGGGCTTAAATCAGGTAAGGTTTCAGAGTTAACGGTCATCGCACCTCTAAAAGAAGGCGGTGCAGAGCGTCTAAAGGAGATTTTAAAAATCGCTGGCGGCAATCTAAAAGGTGCCACGCGGGTTGGGACGTTGCACGATTTGCGCTTTGTATTTTTAGATGACGATACTAGAGTGCTATTTTGTACCGCTTATGATGGCGATTGGGACCCTTATATCGACGACTTTGCGACCAAAATCCCTGAGCTAATGGATATCTTATTTGGCAGCGTTGAAGGTTGGCCCGGCATTAAAGACCCTAGTGTCAAACAGTTCATTCTAGATCATCAAATCACTGCCGCCGGTTGGTATGTGGGTATCCCGCATCTTACAATTCAAGATATTCGCCGCCAAGACCGCATCGTCAAAGGCATTAATAAAGCGTTGGATGAAGCACAATCTTAATGCGGGTAGTGAAGCGGTAAGATATTACTAATTTATGCCATTCTTTTATATCACCATTTTTAAATGGGCTGGACGATGTAAAAGAATGGCAAAGTAAACTCATAAAATGATAAGAATAGGTTTAATAATGAGTAAAAATACTGGAAATAATAATAAAAATGATAGTACCTCAAAAGACAATCATCCTTTAACCACCAAATTACACGAATTGAAAGACGAGTTCGGCAATCGTATCGAAGACAGCAATTTTGAATCTTGGTTAGCAGATATTAAAAAAGAAGTCGGCGATGGTATCGAGACACTAGCCCATAAAGCACGCGGCGTCTTTAATCCAAACAAAGTCACTATGCAATTAGAGGATATTCAATCTATTATTTTACGCGATCGACCGACGCCTTATTTCGGCACGGTCGTCGCCCTAAAGATTAACAATGCGCAAGTCGGGCGGCAACTACTCAAAACCGTTTTGACAGACGTGACTTGCAGTAAGGCGTGGCATAAAGACATGCAGGCGACGCTATCTATTGTCATGACTTACCAGGGCTTGGAGGCGCTAGGCGTTCCACAGTCGTCATTAGATAGTTTTCCAGAATCCTTTAAAGCAGGTATGGCAGGACGCGCTGATAAATTACGTGATGCTGGCGTCAATGCACCAGGAAATTGGGTTGCTCCTTTTGGTGAACAGGGCGATATCCATGTTTGCGCGGCGATTATTGCTGATAGCAAAGAAAAGTGGCAAATAAAGCTGAAGGAGCTGCAAGACAATATCAAGTCATATATCGATGAGAATAATCCAGCAAAAGGCGATATTGAAATTCTCATGGAGCATGCTTTCGGTTCAGACAATAATGTCAAAAATGTCTTTGGTTATCGTGATGGTATCAGTAATCCAGAGATTAAAGGCAGCGGTATTCAGACACCGTCCAGTAATACAGATGATGCCATTGCAGCAGGGGAGTTTGTATTAGGTTATGAAGGCGAGGCGGGTACGATAGCACCAATACCGCAGCCAGAAGTCTTGGGAAAAAACGGCTCGTTTATGGTATTGAGGGCTTATAACAGTCATGTGGCCGCCTTTAATAAATTCCTAAAAGACAATAGCGCAAACGCTGAAGAAGCTGAGTTACTAGGTGCCAAGATGTGGGGACGTTGGCGTTCAGGTGCGCCTTTAGTCTTGTCTCCTGAGCATGATGACCAAACGCTTGGTGATGATCCAAGCCGTAATAATGATTTCGGTTATAAAGATGACCCTTATGGTAAAAAATGTCCATTTGGCGCGCATGCTAGGCGTATGAATCCAAGAGACAGCAAAGACTTTATTTTATCTGATGTGCGTTTGCATCGTATCGTTAGACGCAGCGTTGGTTTTGGTGAGGCATTGTCACCCGATGTAACTGAGGATGATGGCAAAGAGCGCGGGCTATTTTTTATTGGTATCAACGCCCATGCTATGGAGACCGTTGAGTTTTTGCAATCGCAATGGATCAATGATGGTAATTTTATGAGCTTGGGAGAAGAGAAAGATCCGATGCTTGGTGTGCATCACGGCGATAAAGATGCTGCTGCCGATACCTTTACCGTACCTGCTGACCCTATTCGTCAGCGCTATCACGGTATCGAAACCTTTAATACCTTGTACGGCGGTGAGTATTTATTTATCCCAAGCTTATCGGCATTAAAATGGATTAGTGAATTGTCTTAAAAGTTTAAAAATACCGTTTCATTTACAAGAATAGCTATTTATAAAAAAGGACTGCAAAATCATGTTAAAAAAATTATTCAAAACTAAATATGTGCCTTATGATGCAAAATATATTCAACTGAGCGCAGAAGACGAACGTAATATCCGCACCATTACCGACGATATTAAAAACTATATCGCTCGAAGTGATAAAGCCAGCAACATCGATTATCATACGCGCGATGCTCATGCCAAAGGCTACTGCGCCCTTAAAGCCAAGTTTGAGATATTAGACAATCTGCCTGCTGAATACGCGCAAGGTTTTTATGCCAAATCAGGCATTCATGATGCCGTTATCCGTTTTTCTAATGGTGCCTCGCGTGTTTCGCCTGATCGTAAGCTTGGCTTAGCGCAAGGTTTAGCGATTAAGGTCTTTGATGTAGCAGGTAAAAAACTCGCGCCAGGCGAAGAAGACAGCACTAACTTTGATTTTAATTTGATCAATCATCCGGTGTTTTTCTGTAATCGAATCGAAGATTATGCTTATATCTCTAAGCTGTTTTTAGAGCTACCAAAATACACTGAAAAAGGCGGAAGAGGTAAAGCGCAATTGGCTTTTAATTGGTTAACCAACTATGGCTCAAGGTTACCGACTAGAGAATCTTTTAAAACCTTTAAAGCAGTTGGTGGATTTACAACGATTGAGCCAAAAAATACCTTACTTTATGATTTCCATTCACAAGGCGTGGTGCGTCATGGCGACTATATGGCGAAGATAAGAGTCACGCCAACCAAAGCAGCGGCTAAGAAAATTACCCGTCGTGAGCTTGATGTAAATGCACGCGAGGAAGCTGTTCGCCCGCTGATTATCGATGAAATACGCGAGCATGATTATCAGTTTGATGTCCAGATTCAGCTTTGTCGTGATTTAAAAAAGCAGCCAATTGAAGAGATAACCACCGAATGGAAAGAGTCTGATGCGCCATTTGTGACGGTAGCAACGTTGACGATTCCTTGCCAAGATGTGCCTGATGACGGTCATTTTGATATTATGGAAAACTTGTCTTTTACGCCATTTCGTTGCTTAGAGGAAAACCGTCCGATTGGTAATTTGCAACAGTCGCGTCTAAAAGCATATCAAATAGCGTCGCAGACTCGTCATAAACTGAATGACGTTAAACGCCGCGAGCCTAAGAGCTTAAAAGAAACCTTTGATAAGTCATTCTTTTAACTATGTTTAAATTGAACCGCCCGACTATATCGGAGAGCGTTTTACTTGAGTCAGGCAGCAATGCCTGACCGAATCAAATTATCATAATACCTCTTTTCAAATTCAAAAGGTGTCATATAACCAATTGTGCTATGCAATCATATTTTATTAAACCAATCAGCCATGGCCCCTGTCGTCAAATCCGTATAATTAAACTTGGGAGATTTTAGTTACGTAGCAAGGCTATCCCATCGTATATACGGAAGAAAGTGGCTTTGAGGCTGAAACTATTCGTTCTTACGGCTATGCGCCGATAGGTAAGCCTTGTATTGATCGCTACAACTGGCAAGCTTCAAGACGTACTAATGTTATCGGTGCTCTGTATGAAAAGATGCTGTTTGCGCTGGACTATTTTGAACAGAATATCAATGGCAATATATTTTATGACTGGAGCAAGTTTAAGCTTATTCTAAGTCTTAAAACTAAATGCGTGATCGTTATGGATATGAGCGAGGATAAAGCAAAGCACTGCTTTGCCCGAGCGAAAGCTGAGAGCTGTGCTCGAATGATTCGCTTTCATAAGCATATTCAAAAAACCCTGAACAGGCACGGCCATCGTATTCTATGGCTCCCACCCTACAGTCCTGATCTAAATCTCATCGAGAAAAAATAGGCACAGGCTAAGTTTCTAAGCCAAGGCTGAATGGAGAATAATCTGCCTAAACTATTTCATGACATAGGCTATATCGATTTTATAAAGACATAACTATAGATTAAAGTAGTCTCTCTAAACGCCATTACCAATCTGCTGCGCTAACATTTGTAGCTTTGGTACAATCATCGTCTTATATTCTTCTGCTTCCCAATTAGCGCGAGGCACACTGGCATTAAGCGAATAAGCATACTGCCCAGTGGCAACATCAAAGACACCAACGGCTACTGCCAATATATCCGTAGAAAAATCACCATCTGATACCGTATAGCCATGCAATCTATAATGCTCTGCAGCGTCAGATAGAGCAGACTGCGCATGGTTATAATCTTCTGTAGATAAGTGCTCTTGTAAATTATTACGAATTGAAGCCTGTCTCGCTGGCGAGCTAGCTGCATAAAAAGCGCGTCCAATAGCCGTTCGTGTGACAGGTACCGCTGAGCCAACTTGCAAATTGACTGATAGGCGAGCAGGGCTACGACAGCAAGCGTGATAGCGCATTTCTCCTTCGACCTCAGTTGCCAAATTTACTGATACTTCATTTCTACTGGCAAACTGTCTTAGTAACGGCTCAGCTGCCGCGACCATATCATGACGACTCCATGCAGTCGCGCTGAGTCGCACCGCGCTACTGCCCAATTGATACTGTCCGTGCTCGGTTACGCGTAAAAAACCAAGTGTCATCAAAGTATGAATAAGCCGAGTGATAGTCGCTTTTGGCAAATTAGTCATTTGACACAATTGCTGATGACTAAGCTGCTGATGCTGCTCAAACGCCGCTAACAAAGTCAGTCCACGGCCTAAGGCAGTCACAAACTGTCTATCGTTATCTTCCTTACTTTGTGCAAGGACTTTATTGATTCGACCCAGTAACGGGAGAGCCGCTGATACGTTTTTTGTCATTTTGCACTCATTTTCTTTGATAAAGGTTTACAGCGCCGTAAAACTTTGCTTAAATAGATTTAAATTATGAAACTAAGTTTCGCACAGCGGAATTAGCAAGTCAATACTCTATGAAGTAAATTTACTCATTAATCACTACTCGTCGGTCAGGATGACTGACATCAAGGAGATCCACATGGCAACATCTACGCGTCCAAGTTTTGACTGGGAAGATTCTTTTTTATTGCGCGATCAGTTGACGGATGAAGAGCGCATGGTAACGGACAGCGCGCGCCAGTTTTTTCAAAAAGAGCTGATGCCTGGCATCGTTGAAGCCAATCGTCATGAGAATTTTGACCGTAATATCATGCGTCAAATGGGTGAGATGGGTTTGCTTGGCGTCACGATTGAAGGTTACGGCTGTGCGGGTTTATCTAGTGTTGCTTATGGTTTGATTGCCAAAGAAGTAGAAGCCGTTGACTCAGGCTATCGTTCAGCGATGAGTGTGCAATCAAGCTTAGTGATGCATCCTATCCATGCATACGGTACTGAAGAGCAAAGAGAGAGATATTTGCCTAAGCTTGCTAGTGGCGAATATGTTGGCTGTTTTGGTCTGACTGAGCCGGATTCGGGGTCAGATCCAGCCTCGATGTCGACCCGTGCACGCGCGGTTGATGGCGGTTATGAGCTGACGGGTAATAAAATGTGGATTACCAACAGCCCTATCGCTGATGTGTTTGTCGTTTGGGCAAAGGACGATGCCGGTGAGATTCGCGGTTTTGTTTTAGACAAAGGTATGAAAGGGTTATCAGCACCAAAAATTGAAGGCAAGTTTTCACTACGTGCTTCAGTTACCGGTGAAATCGTTATGGACAAGGTATTTGTTCCTGAAGCCAATGCTTTTCCAGATATTCGTGGTCTAAAAGGCCCATTTGGTTGCTTAAATAAAGCCCGTTACGGTATCGCATGGGGTGCAATGGGTGCGGCTGAGTTCTGCTGGAAAGCTGCCCGTCAGTATACGCTAGACCGTAAGCAATTTGGTCGTCCGCTAGCTGCGACGCAGTTGGTACAGTTGAAGCTTGCCAATATGCAAACAGAAATCACGTTGGGTCTGCAAGCAGCGCTACGTGTTGGTCGACTGATGGATGAAAACAATGCCGCTCCCGAGATGATCTCACTTATTAAACGTAATAACTGCGGTAAAGCGTTAGATATTGCACGTATTGCTCGTGATATGCACGGCGGCAATGGTATCTCTGATGAGTTCCACATTATCCGTCATGTGATGAACCTAGAGGCAGTAAACACCTATGAAGGGACGCACGATATTCACGCGCTCATCTTAGGTCGCGCGCAGACAGGGATTCAAGCGTTTTATTAATTAATGGTTGTTAGGTAATAAGTGCTGGCTAGTTTTTAGACCATTAACGTACGTTACTGTTTGGCTTTTTCATAAGCTGTTATAAACAGGAGCGTACGCTTCTGAGTTTTTGTTAATTATTTTTATCCATCGTTGTTATGCATCATTTATTTAGCAGTGCCTGTTCTTAAAAGGTATTAAGGCATTGAAGAAAAGACAGTAAAAGCTAAATGATACATAGTAATTTTTTATCAAATCTTTATCAAAGAATAAGTGACATAATAAGGGAAGATTATGACTGATATGGCAAAAGGCGCATTACACGGTATTAAGGTGCTCGACTTATCGAGAGTATTGGCCGGTCCTTCTTGTACCCAAGTACTTGCAGATTTGGGCGCTGAAGTCATCAAGGTTGAGCGTCCGCATATTGGCGATGAGACGCGTCATTGGGCACCGCCAAAATTCAGCGATGACACCTCCGCTTATTACGCCACCATTAACCGCAATAAAAAATCCCTTACTGTCGATATCACTACCCCTGCAGGGCAAACCATTATCAAGCAACTTATCGCTAGGAGCGATATTGTGGTTGAGAACTTTAAGGTTGGTGGTCTTAAGAAGTACGGCTTAGATTATGACAGTCTGAAACAAGAAAATCCGCGCCTGATTTATGCCTCATTGACGGGCTTTGGTCAGACAGGACCAGATGCCAAGCGTCCCGGTTATGACTATATTATTCAGGGTTTATCAGGCTTGATGAGTATTACGGGTCCGAGTGATGGCGAACCGCATAAGGTTGGCGTGGCAGTGGTCGATTTGTTTGCAGGTTTGCAGCTGACCATTGGTATTCAAGCGGCATTATTAGCGCGTCAAAATACTGGTCTTGGGCAGCATGTCGATGTGGCATTGCTTGATAGCGCGCTTGCGATGTTAGCTAACGTCGGTATGAATTATTTGGCATCCGACAAAGTCCCGCCAAGACTGGGTAATCAACATCCCAATATCGTGCCTTATCAAGTATTTGCAGCAGCAGGAGAAGAGCACTTTATTTTAGCTTGTGGTAATGACAGTCAGTTCGCCAAGCTTTGTAATATGTTGGGCGTTGATTGGCATAGCGACAGCCGTTTTGCGACCAATCCACAACGCGTTGCCAATCGTGAGCTACTTTGTGATGAATTGACTAAGCAATTTGCCGAGCAACCTCGCACCTATTGGTTAGAGGTGTTGGATAAAGCGGGTATTCCTTGTGGGGCGATTCATAATATCGCTGAGGCATTAGCGATGCCACAAACGTTGGCACGTGAGATGGTGGTTGATTTTGCCGATCAAGGCAGTCCGGTAAGAGCGCTTGGTAGTCCGATTAAATTATCTGCATCACCGGTCACTTATCGTACGCCGCCACCGCGCTTGAGCGAACATACCGATAGCACGCTTGCTAATTTGGGCTATGACAGTGAGATGATAGCCAAGCTTAAAGCAGATGGGATTGTTTAAGCTGGTTTTTCGCCAAAGGTAATGAGGCGCGAGCATTGAATAATATCAACGTTATGCTCAATGCTACGCCTTAAAACCTAAACGCTGCTCAATTTGTTCTGCCAATTCAATCAGGACAGCACTGACCTCAGCTCGTTTAGACTCATACTCTGCTTGTAAAAAGCTGACTGCCATACCTGCTACGGCATTTCCTGACGCATTACGAATATAAGTGCCTAAGCAATACATACCTTCGCGCAGTTGCCCATCGTCAAGGGAGATGCGACTGTTTTGAATAGCCGCCAGCTCGGTGGATAAGTCATTAAAGTTATCGACACCATGCTGGGTAATAGGCGTAGGGAAACCGCTGGCATAGATGGATTTTATACTTTCCATAGAAAAGGTAGAAAGCATGGCTTTACCGGTAGCAGAAAATACTGCTGGAACGCGAACACCAGCACGGAAAGTAAAGCCAAGCGGAGCCGGCGCTTCATGACAGGCCAAAAATACTACTTCACCTAAATCTAGTTTAGATAAAGTCACCGTATGCTGCAAAAGAATCGGGTACTGGACAATAAGGTCTTTAAATAACTGGATAACGCTTTGCTGCTGCTCATATTTGCCTGCCCAGTACATCAGGTAAGAGCCTAGATAAAAGCGGTTGTCGCTGTCTTTATAGATGACATGTTTGGCTAATAAACTTTGCAAAATATTGTGGGTTGAGCTACGTGGCAGATTAAGCGCTTTGGCAATATGCGCCGCCGTTAAAGGTTGGGCGCTGTCAGTTATCAAATCTAAAATCTGAAAAGTTTTGTCCAAAGCAGGAACGGCGGTAGTGCTCATAAGGAACCTATAGAAGTCGATAAAATTGAAAAATTATCAAAATAAAATGTTAAATCAGCACAAAATTGATAATAGGGGTTGCAAATAGGAGATTATCATTCTTATAATGATGTCTCATATATAGAATAGATGTTCAGTATATTGAACAAATAATAAGTTATCAATAAATATTTAAGCAATAACCTTTATTTTTAGTTGTTTTTATTTTTAGCCATTCGTTTATCGCTATAAATCTGCAAACCCTATTTTCATAATAACGCTGACAAGGAGTATCAACATGTCACAACTGCCACATACGTTACCGCTATCAAACCCAGACCTACTCAAACAGCAGTGCTACATCAAAGATGGCTGGCATGGTGCTAGTGATGACGCGACTATTGACGTCAGCAATCCTTTTAACGGCGAGATTATCGGTAGCGTGCCAAGCCTGACGACCGACGATGTCAACGATTCGGTTGCGGCTTCTCATGAAGCACAAATCACGTGGGCGGCCAAAACCCCAAAAGAGCGCGCTGAACTACTACAAAAGTGGGCAGATCTTATCGATGCCAATAAAGAAGATTTGGCCATCATCATGACCGCCGAGCAAGGTAAACCTTTAACCGAGTCACGCGGGGAAGTTGGCTATGCCAATAGCTTTATCCGCTGGTTTGCTGAAGAAGGCAAGCGTGTTTACGGCGATGTTATCCCTGCCAATCAAGCACAGCTGCGCCATGTCATCCTAAAACAGCCTGTTGGTGTTTGCGCGGCTATCACGCCTTGGAATTTTCCTGCAGCGATGATTACCCGTAAAGCCGCACCTGCACTAGCAGCGGGCTGTACCATGATTATCAAACCTGCAACCGAAACGCCATTTTCTGCCTTGGCACTGGTTGCATTGGCTGAGCAAGCGGGTATTCCAGCAGGCGTCATCCAAGTAGTAACGGGCAAATCATCAGTCATCGGTGATATCCTGACCGGCGATGCCCGCATTCATAAATTATCATTCACCGGCTCTACCGAAGTCGGTCGTACCTTGATGGCTCAATGCGCCCCAACCATCAAAAAACTGTCATTAGAGCTAGGCGGCAATGCGCCATTTATCGTCTTTGATGATGCCGATCTTGAAAAAGCTGCTGAAGGCTTAATCGCTTCTAAATATCGTAACGCGGGTCAAACTTGTGTTTGCGCCAACCGTGTCTATGTGCAAGACAGTATCAAAGACAAATTCCTAGACGTATTTGTGAAAAAAGTCGCTGAGCTGAATGTCGGTAACGGCATGGATGAAGGCGTTGATATTGGCCCATTGATTAACAAAAAAGCCTTGGAAAAAGTGCAAGCCCTGCTAAAAGACGCCTTAGATAAAGGCGCAACCCTTATTACGGGCGGCAGCACCAATGGCGCGTCAGAGCTGACTTATAATCCTACGGTGATTACCGATATCAGTAGTGACATGGATATCGCCCACGAAGAAATCTTTGGTCCTATCGCGACCATCTTTACCTTTAAAGATGAAGCCGACGTGATTCGTCAAGCTAACGATACTATTTATGGGTTGGCTGCTTACTTCTACAGTGGTAGCTACGCACGCTCATGGCGCGTTACTGAAGGTCTTGAATACGGCATCATCGGTCATAATACCGGTCTTATTTCTACCGAAGTTGCACCATTTGGCGGCGTCAAGCAGTCAGGATTTGGTCGTGAAGGCTCAAAATACGGCATCGAAGAATATGTCGTGACCAAGTATTGGTGCTCTGATGTCAGCTAAGCTCTGATTTATATTTTAAATTTTTATATAAATATCATTTTTAATAGTCACACAGCATGAAACGGGATTCAGCTCCATGAATCCCCAATATTACTAAACCTTATTCTATAAACCGCCATCACATCACTGGCATCTACGTAAAAAGAAAGAAAAGGATATTCTTATGACTACCAATCAATCACTACTTGCACGCCGTAAAGCTGTATTACCAACCGGACTGGGTGTCGCTTTTCCTATCTTCGCAGAAAAAGCAAAAAACTCAGAAGTTTGGGATATTGAAGGCAATCGTTATATCGACTTCGTTGGTGGCATCTCAGTACTAAATACCGGTCACAGCCATCCAAAAATCACTCAGCGTGTACATGAGCAGCTAGACAAGTTTACCCATACTGCCGCGCAAATGATTAACTATGAATGCTATGTTGAGCTTGCTGAAAAGCTTTGCCAAAAAGCCCCTATCAGCGGTGATACCAAAGCCTTCTTTTTGACCACTGGTGCAGAAGCAGTTGAAAACTGTATCAAAATTGCTCGTGCAAAAACCGGTCGTCCGGGTGTGATTTCTTTCGTTGGCGGTTGGCATGGTCGCACGCTTATGTGCATGAGCCTGACGGGTAAAGTATTGCCTTACAAAAAGAACTTTGGTCCGATGCCAGGTCCTGTATTTCATGCGCTATTCCCAGCTGAAGAGCTAAATGTCACTGAAGCACAAGCATTGCATAGCCTTGAGATGATTTTCCAAGCGGATATCGACCCAAGCGAAGTGGCGGCGATGATTATCGAGCCAGTACAAGGCGAGGGCGGTTTCCATCAAGTTACCCCCTCATTTGCTAAGTCTCTACGCGATATCTGTGATGAGCATGGCATTGTACTGATTTTTGATGAAGTACAGTGTGGTTTTGCCCGTACGGGTACGTTGTTTGCGTCTGAGCAATTGGGTGTTGAGCCGGATCTAATGACCAGTGCCAAGAGTTTGGCGGGTGGTTATCCTATCTCTGCCGTGATCGGTCGCGCGGATATTATGGATGCGCCGCAAGTCGGTGGGTTGGGTGGTACTTATGCTGGTAACCCACTGGCTTGTGTGGCAGCTTTAGCCGTCATGGAAGTTATCGAAGAAGAAAACCTACTTGAGCGCAGTATTGAGATTGGCGACAAAATTGAAGCTTTCTTAAAGGATTTAAACTTAAGCAGCATCGGTCATATTCGACATAAAGGCGCCATGCTAGCGTTTGAGCTAATCGATAGCGAAGGCAAGCCGGATGTTGAAGCAACAGCTAATTTAAAAGCCAAAGCCTTTGAACAAGGATTGCTGCTTGCGTCTTGCGGTATGTATGGTAACGCTATTCGTGTGATGGTGCCTTTAACGGTCGAAGATGAAGTGCTACAAGAAGGCTTAGATATTATAAAAGACATATTAGTAGCCAAGAACTCTAATCAGCCTATTAGTGTTACTGGACTGCTTAAGTGTTAATTAATGATTAATAAGAACATTAAAAAGACGCTCTCAGGCTCTCTATTCTGAGTAAAAGATTTACAACGGCGCCTTGTAATATAAGACGCCGTTTTTGTTTCTGCTATCTATACTTTAGGCGAGCCTTTAGGAAATTCGATCAAAATTATCAATTGACAGTACGGAAAGATGAAGATGATGGGTACTACCCTGCTAAACAAAAAATAGTGAATCACAAAGGATTGACATGGATGATACACGGACAAGGAGGAAGTTATGTCTGAGCTAAAAAAAACGCTAGGTATGTTTGATATTATTGCCTTAGCATTCGGTGCTATGGTCGGTTGGGGCTGGGTAGTTCTGGCGGGTGATTGGATTCTCTCGGCAGGAACATGGGGCGCGATGTTAGCGTTCATGGTTGGTGGCCTAGCTGTTATTATGATAGGGGTCAATTATGCTGAATTGGCCTCGTCGATGCCGGTTACTGGCGGTGAACATACTTATACCCATCGTGCTTTAGGGGTCACAGTTTCCTTTATTTGCTCATGGAGTATTTTATTTGGTTACTTCTCAGTTGTGGCTTTCGAAGCTGTAGCATTGCCTACGGTGGTTGAATATTTTATTCCCAATTATAACCAAGGTTATCTATGGACCATCGCTGGGTGGGATGTTTATGCTACTTGGGTTGGGGTAGGTATGCTTGGCTCAGTGATTGTCACCTGGCTCAATATTCGTGGTATGGAAGTCAGCGCTTGGTTTCAGAAAACAGCAGTATTGGGTATCTTGTTTGTCGGTACTTTGCTATTTATTGGGGCAGTGCTCTATAATCCTGCGACGTCGACAGCCGTACAAGCGCCAGCATTTATCGGTGGGATCGGTGGCATGATGACGGTTATTGTTATGGTTCCTTTTATGTTCGTAGGCTTTGATGTTATTCCGCAAGCAGCAGAAGAGATCGATCTTACCCGTCCTAATATTGGTAAATTCTTGATTATCTCGATTGTTATAGCAGTGATGTGGTATGTCGGTGTGGCATGGAGCGTCGGTCGAACCTTGCCGCTGCTAGAAGCACAAGTGAACCGCCCCGACTTTATCGGAGAGTGATTTACTTGAGTCAGGCAGCAATGCCTGACAGGGTTAAATTATCATAAT